>JANMQR010000129.1:0-8198 GCA_031370625.1 Burkholderiales bacterium
CATCCGGATGCAGCCGGTTGTCTCGCGCAGCAGACGACGAATTTCATCAACAGCCGCGGCATCACCGACCTATATGTGATCACGCATTCGAATGGCGGCAATGTGCTGCGCTGGCTGATGAGCAATCCAACCTACGACAGTCGTTATCCCGCGATCATCAGCAAAATCCGTAGCGTGACGGCGCTAGCGCCATCGTCCGCCGGCACGCCACTCGCGAATGCCGCGATTAACGGCAACGTTTTTGAGAGCGCCGTCGGCTGGCTGCTCGGCTATAAAAGCGATGCGGTGCGCCAACAACAAACCGATTGGATGGCGTATTACAACGCCAATTATTTATATGGCACATCAGGACGACCTGCGCTGCCAAAACCGTTCAAGGCAGTGGTCGGCACTGATTTGTACGGTGGCTTCTGGAACAGCAACGCTTATTGCGCGGGCTATTTTGAAAACGCGGGATTGTCGGTGACGCGATTATGGCTGAGCTCATGCGCGGATGGCTTTCTGGAATGTAGAAGCCAAAATGCAGCGGGCAGCGTGTGGTTTAACGACACGCAACGCACCAGCGGCAGCCGTCATCTGAGCCATAACCAAAGTCGTCGTGATTGCTTTGGTTTGCCTGATGTTATCAAAAACGATTTGTAAGGAGATGATCATGAAAATATTCCAAGCAATTTCGTTCGCCCTCATTACAATTTTTTGCGGCGCTTCCTTTGCTGCCGATATTTCGCATTCATCGGATTTGATTCCGTCGAATATTAGAGCAGCGGCAAAATCAGCCGCACTTCCCGGCATGGCGCTCTCGCGCGACACGGTACATTTCTCGTGGAACCTGAATACGGATGCCGCGATCACCGCGCCTGTGCAACACGTGGCCGAAAGCCGCGAGTTTTATATGGATGTGGATGCGGCCTCAATGCGCAGCGGCGTCGCGATTAAATCCACCGCGCGTGGCAGCATCGTGAAACTTTCTCCAAGCAGCACCGGCGAAAATGCAAAAACAAAGTCGCTCAGCGCAGATGACATCGTAGTGCGAATTGGTGGCGAATCAATTCAGTTGCGCGACTTCGCTGCACGCGTAGACGATTCAAAAAAACTTACTGCGTCGGGCGTCGAATTCGCACCCGGCTCACTCGCGTTTTTGATTGACGATGCTCGTGGGCCAACATCGTTTGAAGTTGCGTTGAAATCGGCGGATCGAGGCTATCTTGTGCACGTGTTTGAGCCGACGAGCCCGAATGCGCTCACGCTGACGACCAATCGCGACGCCTATTTGGTGGGCGAGAAAATGTTGATCACCGCAGCCGCCACCAACGGTGCAGTAATTACGGAAATCACCGGCGGCATTGCCTCCCCCGAAGGCGCAGTAACGGCAGTGACCTTCACTCAAGCGGCGGATGGGCTATTCACGGCGAGCATTCCGCTTGCCGACGGCACACACGGCTCGCTCTATGAGGCATTCGTAGTCGCAAAGCTCGATGACGGCAGCGTGCTTGCGTTACGCGATGCGAAGGTGGGCTTCGCGGTGGCTGCGCCCACGGCGCGATTGATCAATATTGTTGCCGCCAAAGATCGATTCGACACGGCCAATTTCAACACGCGTCTCGATGTGGCGACGTCAGGCCGCTATCAAGTTGAAGCCGTGCTTTACGGGTTTAAAGACAGCAAGCGCGCGCCGATTGCAATTGCCCACACTGGCGCATGGCTAAACGCGGGCGAAAACGTTGTGACATTGCAATTCGACAATCTTGACCTCGCCAAACGCGGTGTTGAAGGCCCTTTCACGCTGGGTAGTTTCGCGCTGAAGAATCAGGGAACCTTGACAACAATGGAGCGGCGCATGGAAGTTGTTACACAGGCACGCGTGGACAGGCGATTGGACTAGACTACGTTATAGACTCTAATAGCAGCGGGCGATTTCAAGCATTTTCATCTTGAAACGCCCGCCAGTGCTGGCGTTTGCTAAACTTATTTACGCCCTTGGATTGACACCAGCCCCGCAATTGCTTACCCTGATTCTTGAACTAAAGCCGCTTCAGGAGCAACTATGCGCATCACCATTTCGCGTCACGCAAATTCCCCTCATGTCCCTTCATTTCAGTTGCGCCCATCCAGTTTTTTTGTAGCGGCGCTCCTGTTTTCGGCAAGCTGCGCAACCGTCGCGCAAAACCCGCCGGAGCTGCCGTCAGGCTGGACGCCGAAGCAAATTGTTTTCACCAACAAAGACATGGTGGTTGCGGCGAATCCGTTGGCCGTTGACGCGGGTGTGGAAATGCTGCGCGCGGGCGGGAGCGCGATTGATGCCGCGATTGCGGTGCAGATGGTATTGAATCTGGTGGAGCCACAATCATCGGGCATTGGTGGTGGCGCGTTTATGTTGCACTACGGTGGCGCAAACAAAAAACTCGAAACCTACGATGGCCGCGAAACCGCGCCAGCCGCCGCGACGGGCAATTTATTTTTAAGTGCGACCGGTACACCACTTTCATTCGCCACCCGCGTCGGCGGCCGCTCAGTGGGCACGCCAGGCGTGCTGCGCATGCTGGAGCTGGCACACAAGGAAAAAGGCAAGCTTGCTTGGGGCAAGTTATTTGAGCCTGCGATCCGTCTGAGCGAACAAGGTTTTCCGATTAGTGGGCGGTTGTTTTCGGCCACATCAGGCGATGCCGCTCAGTCTGCTGAGCCAAAATTAAACGCGCAGCCATTGCAAGCGCCGGGCTATTTTTTTAATGCAGATGGCACGCCAAAAGCGGTCGGTACGGTTCTAAAAAATCCTGACTTCGCCGTCACACTGCGCGCAATCGCTACGGGCGGTGCAGATGCGTTTTACAAAGGTGAGATCGCACGCGACATGGTAAGCGCGGTACGCAATCATCCGACCAATCCTGGCCTATTGAGCGAAGGCGATCTTGCCGGCTATCAGGCGAAAAAGCGCGAGCCGATTTGCACCACTTACCGCACGCAATGGAATATCTGCACCATGGGCGCGCCCAGCTCGGCTGCCACGGCGTTGATGACCCTGAGCATGCTGGAAAATTTTGATGTTGCTGCACTCGGCGCGCAGACCATCGATTCCACGCATCTCATATCAGAGGCGTATCGCTTGGCGTATGCAGATCGCGCGTTATACATGGCCGACCCTGATTTTTTTAGCGTGCCGATGCCGGGATTGCTGGATAAGAATTACTTGAAATCGCGCGCGCAAACAATCAATCTCGCGCGCAGCATGGGCGCGCCCACCGCAGGTGTGCCGCCGGGGGTAACGCGGCCGATGTCGGCAGATCAATCAGCTGATTTGCCGGGCACCTCGCATATTTCGATTGTTGACCGCGCGGGCAATGTAGTGACGATGACCACCACGATTGAATCCGCGTTTGGCGCGAAGCAAATGGTGCGCGGATTTTTGTTGAACAATGAACTCACTGATTTTTCATTTGTGCCGGTCACCAATGGTGTGCCGGTCGCCAATCGCGTCGAGCCGGGCAAACGGCCGCGCAGCTCCATGGCTCCAACGATTGTGTTTGACGCAGCTGGCCGCGTGCAAATGGTGGTCGGCTCGCCAGGCGGCAGCAATATTATTCAGTACGTGACCAAGACCATAGTCGGCGTACTCGATTGGAAATTGAATATTCAGGACGCGATCAACCTTGGCAATTTTGGTGCGCAAACCTCTGCGACGACGAGCCTGGAACGCGGCAGTCCGAATCAAAATTTAAAAGCAGGCCTCGAAGCAAAAGGCCATGTGGTGAGCGTGATCGATATTAATTCGGGCATTCACGGCATTGTGTTTGATGGCAAAAGAGATACTGGAAATCGCAGCGGCATTGCGGCGATTGTAAAGCCGCGCTCGGGTTGGTCGGGCGGCGCTGATCCGCGCCGAGAGGGTGTCGCGAAGGGTGAATAACGCAGCAAACACGCAACTTTTTAGCGCGCGTGTGGCCTAAGAGTAAATACAACTTTGTGATGGCAAGAATGCCAAAAAAGGATTCAAGATGAAAGCCAATAAGTTCAAATATTTAGTGCGCATCCTACTTTGTATTGTCGGTTTTGCCGCTGCCAGCGCGCATGCGCAATTTTATTTGGGCGCATCGGTGGGACAGTCAAAAGCTGGTTTGAACGGCGGCGATATCTCGAGCCAGCTGCTTGATTTGGGATTTTCATCTCCATCAGTTTCACTCAGCGACAAAACCACCAGCTACGGCTTAAAGCTCGGCTATCAATTTGGCCCATATGTAGGCGTAGAAGGTAATTACACCGATCTCGGCAAATACAGCTATCAGGCCAGTGTGTCGCCCACCGGAAGCTTAAACACTGAGCTAAAAGTAAAAGGCTATGGCCTCGATTTAGTCGGCTCGTTACCGATTTTTGATAAATTTTCGCTGCTCGGTCGCGCCGGAGTGCAACGCATGAAAACCGACGGCGTATTCAATGGATCAGGCAGTATCGACCTCGTCACGTCGAGCGCGTCGCAGTCATCCACAGCGGGCAAGATCGGCTTCGGCGTGCAATACGACTTGAGCCAAAATTTGGGTCTCAGACTCGAAGTGGAGCGCTTTCGCAAACTCGGTGGCAACGCGTTGGGAAGCGCGTTTGATGCGGATAATTATTCGATTGGGATTTTGTTCAAGTTTTGATGGCCTGCGCCAACTAGAATGCGTTTGACGCACACACTTTCAGTAGCTACAATAATGTGTGCGCATAGATTTTGACCCCATCAAAGACAAGTTGAATCGCGCTCAGCACGGCTTATCTTTAACGTTCGCAAAGAAGTTGGTGTGGGATGAAGCACTAGTTTGGCTGGACAGCCGGTACGATTATGAAGAGACTCGTATGATCGGACTTGTTCCGGAAGGCAGCACGCTTCATTACGTTGCCTTTGTCGACCGTGATGAAACCCGAAGAGTAATCAGTCTTCGGCATGCAGAGCGCAAAGAGATTAAATATTATGTCCAAAATTACCCCTAAGCGTGTTATCCGGATTCCCTCGGTCGAGACCAATAAAAAAATTGTTGCTGCCGCCAAAGCCGATCCGGATGCCCAGCCGCTAACAAAAACTCAGTTAAAGGCAATGGTACCGCTGAAATCTGTGCTCGGTCGCCCAAAATCAGCAAACAAAAAGATGCTTGTGTCAGTTCGGTACAGCCCTGAAGTCGTTGCGTATTTCAGGGGTACTGGCGAAGGCTGGCAAGCTCGTATGGATGGCGTGCTCAGTGAATATGTTGTCAAGCAAGCACCTCGTCGTGTACGAAAAGCGACTTAACTCTTAAAGCAAAGGGACTTGCAATGAGGCATTGCGAATCCCCAAGCTTTTAATCTATGCAATCTTCCCCTCACTAGGCGAACTCGCACTCGCCTGATAAATCTTTTTCGGCATTCTCCCTGCCAGAAACGCTTCACGTCCAGCTTCCACTGCTTTTTTCATCGCGCTCGCCATCAGCACCGGATTTTTTGCTTTCGCGATGGCGGTATTCATCAGTACACCATCGCAACCCATTTCCATCGCAATCGCGGCATCAGATGCGGTGCCGATACCAGCGTCGACCAGCACGGGTACGGTAGCGCGATCGAGAATAATTTCCAGATTCCACGGGTTCAAAATGCCCATGCCGGAGCCGATCAGCGAAGCCAGCGGCATCACTGCCACACAGCCGATTTCTTCCAGCGCTTTCGCTTGAATCGGATCATCCGAGCAATACACCATGACCTGAAAACTATCGGCCACTAATTCTTTTGCGGCAATCATGGTCTCGGGCATGTTCGGAAAAAGTGTGGCTTCGTCGGCCAATACTTCAAGCTTCACCAGCGCGTGTCCATCGAGCAACTCGCGCGCGAGGCGCAGCGTGCGCACCGCATCTTTGGCGTTGTAGCAGCCAGCAGTGTTCGGCAGGATGGTAAATTTTGAGGGCGGCAACACGTCGAGCAAACTCGGCTCGTTCGCGTTCTGACCAATATTCACGCGGCGAATCGCAACGGTGACAATTTCAGCGCCGCTGGTAACGATGGCCTCGCGAGTCTCGTTAAAGTCGCGGTATTTTCCAGTGCCGACCAGCAAGCGCGAGTCGTATTGTTTGTCAGCGATGATGAGTTTTTCAGTATTGCGTGGCATGAATTTTCCTTGGAAAAATTTTACTAACCGCCACCGACCGCGATGACAATTTCGAGCTTATCGCCATCGCAGACATTAACACTGGCAAGCTGCGATTTCGGCACGATTTCACCATTGCGCTCGACCGCGAAGCGTTTGCCCGCGAGCGGGAGTTCGGCGATAAGGCTGGCGACGGACACATTTGCTGCGAGTGTTTTCATTTCGCCGTTAAATTGAATTGTGATCGACATAAAAGATAGGTGAAAAAAGACGAAAATAACGTGACAAAAATAGTAGCACGCGTCAGCAGCTCACACCTGACCCCAAATCAATTTTGCTCCCATGAAAGCGATGAATGAATCAAAACAGCCATGCCAGAAATCTCTTAATCGTTGCCGTGTTGTGGGCGCTCGGCTTGATTCTATCGGGCTGGCGCGCGGCTGACCGTGTTACCTGGTTGATGGAGGTGTTTCCTGCCGTCATCGCGTTTGCGTTCATGTGGCCCACGCGCAAAACCTTTCCCCTCACGCCGCTGTTGTACGCACTGATTGCCATTCACGGCTTGATTTTAATGCTGGGCGGAGCATACACCTATGCCAAAGTGCCACTCGGCTTCTGGATGCAGGATTGGTTTGGTTTTACGCGCAATAACTACGACAAGATCGGCCATTTTGCGCAGGGTTTCGTGCCGGCAATCGCGGCGCGCGAGTTATTGATTCGCAAATTCGATATTCATCATCGCAAACTTTTGCCGTTTTTGTGCGTATCAATCTGCATGGCGGTTTCAGCGTTTTACGAATTGATCGAGTGGTGGACAGCACTATTGATGGGCCAAGGTGCTGAGGAATTTCTCGGCACGCAGGGCTATATCTGGGATACGCAATCCGATATGTTCTACGCGCTGATTGGCGCGATTACAGCACTCATCATTTTGACGCGCTGGCACGACAAGCAAATTCGCGAAATTTGATTACATACCTTTGAATAAATGCGCGTAGCCACGGCTCACTTGCAGCTCTGTTTTCACATCTTTTAATTTCACCATCGTGTGGCCCATGATGTCGCGCTTGGTGCCAACGATTGCGTTCACGTTGACGATGGTGGAGCGATGAATTTGCCAAAATTCGTCTGGATTTAGTTGTGCCTGCAGCTCGGCTAGCGGGGTACGAATCAGCGATTCACCCTCCTTGGTATAGACGCTCACATATTTGTCCTGCGCCTGAAAATACAGCACTTCATCTACCGGAATTTGTTTGGTCAGCTCGCCAACCGATGCGCGAATAAAGCGCAGAAAACTGCTCTTGGTTTGCGGCAATACCGATGAAAGTGATTTCAATAACGCGTTGAGATCTTGCGGCACCTCATGCTTCGCAAACTTTTCTTTCAGCCGCGAAATCGCGCGCGTGAGGCGCTCATCAGTGACGGGCTTCAGCAAATAATCCACCGCCTGTTTGTCGAATGCATCGACCGCGTATTGATCAAACGCAGTCACAAATACCACGCGGGTTTTTGCGTCAATCCGCGTGGCAACTTCGAGCCCGGTCAGGCCCGGCATACGAATATCGAGAAACACCATGTCGGGGGCGTGATCGTCAATCAGCCGCAATGCCTCGGGGCCATTGGCCGCGATGGCGAGAACATTTAATTCGGGCCAGAGTGCGGCGAGACGGTCTTTGAGAAATTGGGAGAGGTGTTGTTCGTCGTCAGCGATGATTGCGGTTGGGTTCATGGTCAATAATTTAAGTGATGGAGATTCTGTATCAACTCCCGCGCCCCTGCATGGGCTTGGGCGCTCGCGGGCGCGACGCATGCGTCGCGAATTCCCCGCTCACGTGTCATCGGCGACAATTGCAGTTGGGTTCATTGTTCTCAGTTTGAGTTGTTCGATCTTGTAGGTCAGGTTGCGCAGCTACCTGACATAATATCAGCCATAAACCCCAGCATCGGCGGGCATCAACACGCATTTTTGCTCCAAACGCCGCACCATTACTAGCGTTTCATTTTTCGTCAAACATAATAGTGATCCGTGTCCCGCACGGCTGATTGTCAACAATATTCACTGAGCCCCCGTCGCCATAGAGTTGTTTCACGCGCTCGCGAACATTCTTCAAACCAA
>JANMQR010000152.1:0-4254 GCA_031370625.1 Burkholderiales bacterium
CTGAATTGTAGGATGGGTGGAGCGGCTTTTTTCGATACCCATCATCTGTGTAGAAATACTTGATGGGTATCGCAAAAAAAGCTCCACCCCACCAACGACTGAAGTTTTTTGAATTGGTATGCAGGAACAGCCACGAGCTGCCGCACCCAATCGGCTGGCTTGTCCGACGCCGCCTGTGATGCCGATTGCGGTGCCATTGCCAACAACACCCGCGTCATATCCTGCTTGGCAGTCGCGCCCCGTTGTTCAACATAGCGGTTCGACCATGCATCCAGATTCCATTTGATGCCGCCCATTGATCGCTCCATTTGTCGCGCCATGCGGCCCTCTTTGCCCGCTGGCCCCTGCCCTGGCTCACCCATGGTTGCAGCCATATCATCCATCGCGCGCATCGCCACTTCCATCCGGTCTTCGTTGCGAAACAAACGATCCAGCAGTTGCTTGCGACCGAGCAGCGTTGCAGAATTTATCCACGCCTCACCGCCCGGCCAGCCGCGCACATTCGGCGGTGCAAATACGTTTTGGCCCAACATCGCCGCCGATAGCACAAATGGTCTGAGGCTCGGCGCTTCAATCTCGAATGTCTTTAACGTGCCGACGACAAATTCAACCGGCGATTTAATTAGCGTCGCGCGATTGTCCATCGCGTAAAAAGCATCGCTCGATAACATCACGCGCATCAGCTTGCCGATGTTGTAACCGCTCTCTTGAAAAATCGCGGCCATGCGTTTTACCTCGTTCTCGTCGGGCTCGGGAGAGACGAATTCGCGCCATAATTTTCGCGTAATAAATTGTGCGGTTTCCGGGCGATTCAGAATCAGATCAAGCACCTGATCGCCTTCAAAATTTCCGGTCCTGCCGAAGATGGTTTTATTGCTGTAATCATGAATGCCACGGCGGAACATGAACTGCCCCGTCTCGCGATCAAGGCTCCAGCCGGTGAATGCGCGCGCCACTTCCTTGATATCTTTTTCGCTGTAATTGCCTTCGCCCAGTGTGAATAGTTCCATCACTTCACGCGCGAAATTCTCGTTCGATGCCTCCTTCCTGCTATTCGCACCGTCGAGATAAATCAGCATCGCTGGATCGCGCGCCATCTCATGCAAGAGGTTGCCAAAATTACCCAGCGCATTACGGCGAAGCAATATGTTTTGTCGATAAATGTAGCCCGCAAAGCGAACTTTTTGCTGGCTGGTTGCAAAATGGTTGTGCCAAAACAGCGTCATTTTTTCCGTCAACGGGGATGGCGTATTAAGCATTTCGCGGAACCACCAATCGCGCAATTCAAACGTGCGCTCATTGTTGAGTTTTTGCTCGTCCTGATTTTGTTCGCGCGACATTGTTTGCCGCTTCGCAAGCGATAGCGGCGCTTCGCTCACCCACGGCAGCGGTGGCGTAGTTGCCACGGTAGTTGCCGCCTTCACCAATTGATCCGCCGCCTCAGCGCGCGACAATTTTGCAAATGCTTCGATATCGGCGGCACTGGCCGCAAAGCCAACGCGACTCAACAAATGCCGCGCAGCATCAGCGCCCATCGGCGCGTTGATTGACGCTACTGGCGCAGCTGCAACTGCCGCCAGCGTGACAGCGGCAGCACATGCCGCTATGCCATTTCTAATCAGAATAAAAATACTCATATTTCACCTTTGAGTTTTTGCGCGATGCCAGCACATGCAGAATCATAGAGCTGCCCTAGGCGGGGCTTTCAAGCCATAAATGGTTGTAAATGCCCGCCAATGCTAGGGTTTATACTTTTTATATTTAATAATTCTGCTGCCTTCGCCGTATTTTGCGAAATGAAAAAAGCAAGTGCGCATGATGTGATCACGACCAAAATATATCGCCACAGCAGGGGAAATGCTTTCTTCATATCAGCGTTTTCCAAAATAAATATGTTTAAAAAACAACAGCGTTACTTCGCCGCGCGCGCCTTGCGTGCCGCCATCATTTCTTCTTTCGTCAAAAAGCCATCGCCGTTGGTGTCAATGCGATCAAAGTTTTCAGCAAGCCTGGGATGAGCAGCAGCTTCAGCGCGGCTGATGCGACCATCGCGGTCGGTATCATTTCTCGCCATGTGTCGCGCCTGCATTTTGTTGTGCGCGGATTTCATTTCATCGTTCGATAGCGCACCATCTTTGTTGGTATCCAGCGCGTCGAACATTTTCGCCATTCTCGGCCGCACCGCCGCCTCTTCGCGACTAATCACGCCGTCGCCGTTTTTATCCAATGCCGCAAAGCCATGTCCGGCATGTGCTTTCATCGGTGCGGCCGCTACGGTCGGCGCAGCGGGTGCAGTTTGGGCGAAAACATTGAATGCCGCAGAAGCACCCAACACGGTTAACATGCTAAAAACAATTTTTGACAATTTCATGGTGCGCTCCATAAGTAGTGAGATATTTGTTTCTGTTTATCGTTGTGCCGGTAATTTTTGTTTTTGATCCGGTGATGCGCTGTCCCCCGAAAATTTGCGCGCATTAATAATTGGTGAAACCAAAGCCACAAAAATCAACACAACCACACGATACTCATTACAACGCAGTAAAGGTGATCGGGTTACAGCTGCTCGGTAACGCTGTGTAACCGAACCGCCGGAATTGACCGCTTTGATAACATTTACTTACAACTGATGCGCGCGTCTTAGCCTTTACAGCGTCGATTCTGCCTAACATTGACAACATGACAACCAACACTCCCCCGCGCCACCGCATTCTTGTCGTCGATGATGATTTACGTCTTCGCGATTTGTTAAAACGTTATCTCACCGAACAAGGTTTTGCCGCCGATACCGTGCCGGATGGCTCGGCGATGGATCGCGCGTTCACGCGCAATCGCTACGATCTGGTGGTGCTTGATGTGATGCTGCCGATTGAGGATGGCTTTGCGATTTGTCGGCGCCTACGCGGTTCCAACGGCGCTGAGTCAAATATTCCGATCATCATGCTCACCGCCAAAGGCGATGATGTTGATCGTATCGTCGGCCTTGAAATGGGCGCAGATGATTACCTCGCGAAACCATTTAACCCGCGTGAATTGGTGGCGCGGATTAACGCGGTGCTGCGCCGACAAGCGCCGCTGGCGGCACCGGGCGCGCCGAGCGAGACCGACGAAATTGTAGAATTCGGCATGTTCAAATTGAATCTCGGCACACGTGAACTCACGCGAACCGTTGATGAAAAAAATGAACCACTCAACATGACGACCGGCGAATTTGGCTTGCTCAAAGTGCTGGTTCAGCATGCACGTTCACCGCTGTCGCGCGACAAGCTTACTGAGCTCGCACGCGGTCGCGAGCACGATACATTTGATCGCGCCATTGACGTGCAAATATCCCGGCTGCGTCGCTTGTTGGGCGAAGACCCCAGCAATCCGCGCTATATTCAAACCGTGTGGGGGCTCGGTTATGTGTTTGTACCCGATGGAAAAAAGCACGGCTAGAAATTTCAACTGACCGTGATAACCCTCATTCCAAAATCGCTGCTGGCGCGAATTGTTCTGGTGATTCTGATCGCGCTGATCGCGAGCCAAATCATGTCTGTTACGCTGTTTCGCTATTACACCAATGCGCCGCGCGTTCAACTATTGACGATTGGGTTTATGACCCAGCTGCGTACTGTGCGCACAGCACTTGAGTCGATTCCGCCTGATCAACATCTCGAGTTCATCAAGCGTTTGCGCGAAGATCGCGGTATTCGCGTCATCCGCCCGCGTACCGATGAGGCGCTCGAGCTGGCACCCGATCTGCCGGTGTTGCGGATTATTCGCCAGCGATTAAAAAATGATTTTGGTGACGAGGCGGATTTTTTTATTCGGCCCCGGAATAAACCGGATGCACCAGAGACGTTCGTCGCAAAAATAACGGCAGGCGGCTCGCCATTTTGGGTTGTGTTCCCACGCAGTCATTTAGTGCAGCAGGATTTTTCCTGGGCATGGGCAGGCTGGGGTGTGTTCGGCGGTGTGCTTGCGCTCGTGGGTGCAATTTTCGTTTTGGGCCGCGTCAATCGCCCGCTTCGTCAGTTGGCCGACGCCGCGCGCGCATTCGGGCAGGGCAAAAATCCGCCGCCTGTGACCGAGATCGGCCCCGCGGAAGTTCGCGCGGTATCGGTGGCGTTCAATCAAATGCGTGAAGACCTTGCCACCGTCGAGCGCGAACGCGCCACGTTTTTAGCCGGCGTTTCACACGATTTACGCACCCCGCTTTCGCGCCTGCGATTGGGCATCGAAATGCTGCCCGCCGACAAAACCACACGCGATGAT
>JANMQR010000219.1:0-10393 GCA_031370625.1 Burkholderiales bacterium
GATCCGCGCCGCACCGAAACCGCGTCTGATGCTGATTTATTTCTGCAAATCAAACCGGGTAGCGATGTCGCCTTATTTAACGCCATGCTGCGCGTAATGTTGGATGAAGGTCTCATCAACCCAAACTATATTGAAGCGCACACGCAAGGTTTTGCAGCACTCAAAGAAACGCTCACCAATTACGCGCCTGCCAATGTGGCTGAGCTGATTGGGGTGGCGACTGAGGACATCCTGAAAGCGGCACGCTGGTTTGCCAAATCTCCAGTCACGCTATCGCTCTACTGCCAAGGCCTCAACCAATCCGCGCGCGGCACCGACAAAAATGCAGCACTCATCAATCTGCATTTGGCCACGCAACAAATCGGCAAGCCCGGTGCCGGACCGTTTTCACTAACCGGCCAACCCAATGCAATGGGCGGGCGCGAAGTCGGCGGCATGGCGAACTTACTTTCCGCGCATCGTGATTTAGCGAATGCGGAACATCGCGCAGAAGTCGCAAAATTGTGGGGTGTCGGCTCTGTTCCCGCCACACCGGGAAAAACTGCGGTTGAATTATTTGAATCACTGCATGCAGGCAGCATCAAATGCGTGTGGATCGCGTGTACCAACCCCGCGCAATCGATGCCTGATCAAGCACTGATACGTGAAGCAATGCAACGCGCCGATTTTGTAGTGCTGCAGGAATGCCATACGGATACTGAAACCGCACGATACGCAGACCTGCTATTGCCTGCGTCGACATGGGGCGAAAAAGACGGCACCGTTACCAATTCCGAGCGACGCATTTCACGCGTACGCGCGGCGATTCCGCCGCCGGGTGAGGCGCGTCACGATTGGCAAATTGCTGTTGATTTTGCTCTTTTGTTAGCAACAAAATTGCCGCGCGCGAATGCCGAAAAACTATTTCCCTATACATGCGCGGAAGAAATTTTTAACGAACATCGCGAAACCACACGCGGACGCGATCTCGATATTACCGGCTTGAGCTATTCCATTCTGGAATCACGCGGCCCGCAACACTGGCCGTTCCCAGAGCACGCGCAGACAGGGAAAATTCGGCTCTACGAAGACGGCATTTTCCCCACTGAAAACGGTCGCGCAAAATTCGCCAACACAAAATTTGTACCTGTTGCAGAAGCGACAACCGCGAAATTCCCCATCAGCCTTAACACCGGCAGGCTGCGCGATCAATGGCATGGCATGTCGCGCACCGGCCGTGCGGCACAGCTCTATGCACATGCACCTGAACCCACGCTGACCATGAATCTGCAAACGCTTGCGGCGTTGGGCGTTGGTCACCATGATTTGGTTACCATCACCAGCGCGCGTGGCACCTTGACCATACCGGTTGAAGCATCAGCAGACATCGCCGTCAACGAGGCTTTTTTGCCGATGCATTGGGGCAGCCGGTTTGTGAAGGGCGATGGCATTAATGCGCTAACGGTGAGCGCATTTGATCCCATCTCTCGTCAACCCGAATTGAAACACGCAGCCGTTTCCGTTGAACGCGCAAATCTGCCATGGCGATTAGTGGTAATGACTGGAACCACAGATGCGAACACATTACTTGCAAAGCTCGCATTACACTTTGATGATTTTGAATATGCAACCTGCGGACTTTCGGGTCGCGATCATGATGTGGTCGTATTCCGTGCCGCTGCAACGAAGGCAGTCTCGCAAAACGTAATCGATAGGCTGGATGCTTTATTCGGCATTGATGCGGCGGCACTTGAACTTGTTGACGCCTCGACTGGCGTTGCTCGCGCGATGAAAGTTGACGAGGGCAAACTCGTCGCCATGCGTCTTGCTGGTGATATTTCAGGCCATCAATGGCTGGCAGAATGGCTGGAAAGCCGCGTGGATATTGGCGCTCTGGGGTATCGTGCCTTGGCGGGTGGTAGCACGCCACCGCTGGAAACGGCGACTCGTGGCCGTATTGTTTGCGCATGCCACAACGTTGCTCACAATGAAGTTGCCGCGTGTTTTGCCGCGGGCGGGGGCGTAGCCGACGCGCAGAATAAATTGAAATGCGGCACTGGTTGCGGATCGTGTTTACCCGAGCTACGTCGAATTGAATTAAAAATTCGCCGACAAGCGACCGATGAAAATCCTGCGCTTGAAGAGTTGGCCGCATGAATGCAAAAGCCAATACGGGAATGGTTTTTTTAATCGGTGCCGGGCCGGGCGATCCTGTATTGCTCACGCTCAAGGCCGTAAAAGCGATTCAAATTTGCGATGTGTTGCTGGTGGATGATCTGGTTGATCGCGCAGTACTCGCACATGCGAAGCCGAACGCACGCGTGATTGGCGTCGGTAAACGCGGCGGTTGCAAATCAACACCGCAACAATTTATTGAGCGAATGATGATTCGCTTCGCCCGCGCGGGTGCCTCGGTGGGGCGCATCAAGGGCGGTGATCCATTCGTGTTCGGTCGGGGAGGAGAGGAGATGCTGGCGCTACGTGATGCCGGCATCAATGTGACAGTAGTGCCGGGTGTAACAGCAGGATGCGCCGCGCCCGGCACACTGCATATTCCAGTAACACATCGCGACTTTTCGCGCGGCGTTACCTTCATCACAGGGCATACCAAAACCGATGCAGCGCTAAATTATTCCGCTCTCGCGTATGCAGGCACCACCCTCGTGATCTATATGGGCATCACGAATTTGAGCGAAATTGCGGCGGGCTTGATTGACGCTGGCATGTCGCGGCACACGCCTGCCTGCGCGATCCGCAACGGCACCTGGCGGGATCAATCAGCCGTAATTTCGACGGTGGCGACACTCGCCACTGACGTCGCGAAAGCAAAACTGACCAGCCCCGCCATTATCGTGATTGGCGAAGTGGTTTCGTTGGCGAAGCGCGACAACATCCCTGCCATCGGCGAGGAATCAAGATGCGCCGCTTAATAATAATTTTTTGTTTCACCGTTCAACGATGAGCAAACCCAAACTCGTCGTCATCGGTAACGGTATGGCCGGCGTCAAAACACTTGAGCACTTACTGACCATTGCACCAAATTTTTACGACATCACTGTATTCGGCACTGAGCCGCATCCGAATTACAACCGCATCCTGCTGTCCCCGGTACTCGCGGGCGAGATGACGTTGGACGATATCGTGATCAATGATCGTGCGTGGTACGCGAATCACGGCGTTGCGCTGCACTTGGGTAAAACCATCATCCGCATTGATCGCAAACGCCGCATTGTTATTGCCGACGATGGCACTGAAACGCCCTATGATCGATTACTATTGGCCACCGGATCGAGTGCCGTAAAGCTGCCGATTCCGGGCAATGATTTGAAAAATGTCGTGACCTATCGCGATATCGGCGATACGCAATCGATGATTGAAATAAGCCGCACCGCGAAACGCGCCGTGGTGATTGGCGGTGGCTTGCTGGGGCTGGAGGCCGCGAACGGATTAGCACTACGCGGCATGGAGGTCACAGTGGTACATGTGATGCCGTGGCTGATGGAGCGCCAGCTTGATCAGCATGCGGCGAGGACTTTGCAAAGCGCGCTCGAAGCGGGTGGTGTGATGTTTCGTCTTGAAGCATCGACTACAGAAATCATCGGTACAGACGGCAAGGTCTCTGCGATCACATTCAAATCGGGTGAGCGCATCGAAACGGACTTAGTGGTGATGGCGGTCGGCATTCGTCCCAATGTATGGTTGGCCGAAAGTTGCGGCCTGCACATCAATCGCGGCATTGTGGTGGACGATACGCTGCAAACTTATGACCCGCGTATATATGCCGTCGGTGAATGCGTGGCGCATCGTGGGGTGAGCTATGGCTTGGTCGCACCGCTTTACGACATGGCAAGCGTGTGTGCCACACACCTGGCCGAAGTCGGTAGCCATTACTACATGGGCACCGTTCCTTCTACACGTTTAAAAGTGACGGGCGTGGATGTGTTTTCAGCAGGCAATTTTATGGGCACCAAGACCAGCGAAGCGATTGTATTGAAAGATCCTCGCAACGGTATTTATCGCAAGCTCGTGATTGAAAATAATTTGCTGATCGGCAGTGTATTGGTCGGTGACACCAGTGCCGCAACGCAATATGTGGACATGATTGCCGCTAAACAAAATATTGCCGCAGTGCGCAATCAGCTGATGTTTATTTCGTAACGAAATCGATTGATTCCATGAATGACATGACTGAATTCTCCGAGCAACAAAAAAAATATCTGGAAGGTTTTACCAGCGGCTTGAGCATCGCGCGCTCCAGTGGCGGTTTGGGTACAGCTGTCGCCGCACCCGCCGCGCCAACCGGTCCTGAGGCGCTCCATCATCAAGCGCGCGCAAAAACTATCGCCGCTGGCGGCAAACTGGTGGCGGAGGAAAAAACCAAAGCTGAAAAACATCCGTTTGAAATGTGGGACGAGATGCGCGCGAATGCAGCGGCGGGAAAATTCCCCAAAGGCACGGACGTTTTTTTATACAAATATCACGGCATGTTTCATGTAGCACCTGCGCAAGATTCATTCATGTGCCGCATGCGCATTGCTGGCGGCATTATGAAAAGCTATCAATTGCGCGGCGTGGCCGACGTAGCAGAAAAATTTGCAAGCCCATTTGCGCACATCACCACTCGTGCGAATTTGCAGTTGCGCGAAATTGTGCCTGCGAATGTGATCAACGTACTCACCGGTCTTGATGACTGCGGCCTCACCAGCAAGGGCGCGGGCGCAGACAATATTCGTAACATCACCGGCTCGCCCACGGCGGGGATTGATCCGCAGGAGTTGATCGATACGCAACCGTTGTGCAGCGAAATGCATCATTACATTTTGAATCACCGCGAGATGTATGGCCTGCCGCGCAAGTTTAATATCGCGTTTGATGGTGGCGGCAAAGTAGCGGCACTGGATGACACCAACGACATCGGATTTTTTGCGGTGCGCGTGGGCGAAGGAAAATCAGTGCCCGCAGGCGTGTACTTTCGCATGCGGCTCGGTGGCATTACCGGGCACAAGGATTTCGCCCGCGATTGCGGCATCGTGATTGCGCCACGCGATTGCGTAAACGTGGCCGAGGCGGTGGTGCGCGTTTTCATCAGCGAGGGGGATCGTACCAATCGACAAAAAGCGCGGATGAAATATGTGCTGGATCGTATCGGTCATGAACAATATTTGAAGCGCGTGCAGACGTTACTTTCGTTTCCACTGGTGGCGCTGCCAGAATCCGAATGTGAGCCGCGACCACCCATCGCCAAACACGGTCACGTGGATTTTCATCCGCAAAAACAAGCGGGCACAGTTTATGTCGGCATCCTCACGCCCGTCGGCAAATTGACCTGTGTGCAAATGCGCGGGCTTGCCGACATTGCCGATAAATTTGGTTCGGGCACGATTCGCTTAACGGTGTGGCAAAACGTGATCATCTCCGATATCGCCACGGAAAATATTGATGCGGTAAAAGCGGCGATTGACGCGATTGGCCTTTCTTGGAAAACCAATTCAATCCGCAATGGCTTGATTGCGTGTACCGGCAGCGCAGGTTGTAAATTTGGCGCGAGCGACACCAAAGCCAACGCAATTCAAATCGCAGAACACGTGGAAACCCGCATCCAGCTTGACTCTCCGATCAATATTCATCTTACTGGCTGCCATCATTCGTGCGCGCAACATTACATTGGCGACATTGGTTTAATCGCTGCAAAGATTGATGAAAATGACGAGCAGGTTGAGGGCTATCACGTGCATGTGGGCGGCGGTTACGGCACTGAACAATTAATTGCACGTGAAGTTTTTCGCGATGTAAAAGCAATTGATGCGCCGCTGTTGATTGAGAAAATGTTGCGCGGGTATATGGTGAATCGCGTCGATGCGAGCGATACTTTTCATGCTTTTTCTAATCGGCTGACGGTGGATGAATTGCGGAAGAAGTGCGCGTGATCCCGCTACTCCCTGAAACCGCCCCGTTCAATCCCGACCAGCGCGCATGGCTTAACGGCTTTTTTGCGGGGCTGCTGGGCCTGCAACAAGCCACTGGCGCCTCGGTAACCACCGCACCTGTAGAAGACGATGCCGACTACCCGTGGCACGATCCTGCATTAGCGTTGGACGAGCGCATGACGATGGCGGCCACACAGCCAGCGAAGTTAAAACTGATGGCCGCGATGGGGCAACTCGATTGCGGCCAGTGTGGCTATCTGTGCAAATCGTATGCGGACGCGATTGCAAACGGTGAAGAAAAAGATTTGAGCAAATGTGTGCCTGGCGGCAAGCCGACGGCGAAGATGTTAAAAAAGTTATTGGAAGAATCGCCCGCATCCACGAATATTCAAACCCTAGCATCTACGGGCAATCTAGGCACAAATGCGGTGGAAACGCCCGCCAGTGCTAGTGTTTTAAATTCAATTAGCGCGGAACCCACGCGCAATCGCCCGGCGAAAATCAAGCTGCTGCGCTGTGATGAATTGAACGCCGCCGGAGGCGAAAAAGATACGCGCGCGGTCGCACTGTCGCTCGAAAAAACCAACATGACCTACGAACCAGGTGATTCACTCGGCGTGTGGCCGACGAATAATCCTGACGAAGTGGAATTGATTCTATCGATCCTGCGCGCGAAAGGTAGTAAAGCAGTGACTGTAGAAGGGGACGCGATTAGCGCGCGCGATGCACTGACGAATAAAGTAAATTTGCGTGAGCCGACAACAGAATTATTTGCGCTGATGGCCGAGCACGCCACGCTGGATTTTGAGGCGCAACGCTTGGCACTGCTTGCCGAAAACGATGATCGCGCTGCTGAATACGGCATTCACGATGTGTTCGATACGCTCGTTAAATTCCGCTCCGCACGACCGCCGGTGAGCCAATTCGTGCAAACACTTGCGCGACTGCAACCGCGACTTTATTCGATTGCATCGTCGCTCAACGCGCATCCCGGCGAGGTACATTTAACAGTCGCTGTGGTGCGCTACGATTTGAATGGCCGGCGCTATCAGGGACTGGGCTCTGGCTTTTTCGCGGATCATTTGCGCGAGGGCCGCCCGGTACCCGCGTTCATTCAAAAATCGCACGGATTCAAATTACCCAAAGACGCCGCGACACCGATCATCATGGTCGGCCCCGGCACCGGCATCGCCCCCTTCCGCGCCTTCTTGCAGGAGCGCGCGCTGGCGAAAGGTAGCGGCAAAAATTGGCTATTCTTCGGCGCACCACATTCCAAAACAGATTTTTTATACGAACAAGAGTTAAAAAAATACGCCGACGATGGCGTACTCACCAAACTCTCGTTAGCCTTCTCGCGCGATCAAAGCGAAAAGATTTACGTCCAACATCGCATGACAGAATTTGCCGCCGAGCTGTGGTCGTGGCTGAATGACGGCGCGTGTTTTTATGTGTGCGGCGATGCGAAGCGCATGGCGTCCGACGTGGATCACGCGTTGACGGGTGTGGCGGTTTCGGAAGGTGGCATGACGCAGGATGCGGCGAAGGCTTGGGTGAAGAAGTTGGCGCTGGATGGGCGGTATTTGCGGGATGTTTATTGAGTAACTTGTTCTGCGCCTCACATGCAACTTCAAGAACGGGCAGGTTGCCAAATTACCATTGCCCGCCTTTTGATTACCGCAAACTTAAAACTTTATGCATATAAAATCCATTGAGCCGCAACACCCGGGAGTGCAGCCTCTGATCATCGAATCTGACCTGTACATGGCATCGCTCTACCCGTCAGAGAGCAATCACATGGAGAGCATTCAGGCTCTGGCTTTGCCAAATATTTTTTTCATCGGTGGTTTTGTTGATGACTTACTTGTCGCCTGCGGTGCGGTGAAAATACTTGACGACGATGGTACATATGGCGAAATAAAACGCGTGTTTGTCTTGCGGGAATACCGAGGCAGAGGACTGTCGAAAATGATCATGGAGCATCTGGAAAGCGATCTTAAAGCATGCGCGATAAATATTGCCAGACTCGAAACGGGCATAAAGCAGCCAGAAGCGCTCGGTTTATACAGAAAACTCGCTTACGTCGAGCGCGGTCCTTTCGGCAGCTACAAAAGCGATCCGCTAAGTGTATTTATGGAGAAGTGGCTTTAATTATTGCGGTGCCGCAATCATCTATCGCAAGTCGTATCGTGCGGATTAGGCTGGCTCATCAACTTTGCGTCAAGTGGGTGTTACCCTGCCGGCACCTACCGACAGAGTTTCACCTGGGTGTGAAAATGATAAACTCGGGTACCCATCGCTCTGCTGACCAAGCTTAACAAATCCTTAACATCTAAATCGCAAGCGATGAACCAATCGCCAGGCTCGGTAGCCCAACGTCGGCAATGATGTAATTTGACAAGGATGACAATTGTCTATACATTTTTCACATGCGATATGAGTGGAATTCAGCCAAAGCCAAGGCAAACGTTAATACTCACAGCGTCGATTTTGCAGAAGCGGCCACCGTGCTTGAAGACGACTTCGCACTTACACGTGATGATGACGATGCGCATGATGAGCAACGTTTCGTCACGTTGGGCATGAGCGGTATCGGCAATCTTTTGGTGGTGGTCAACACCTATCGCGAACCCGATATCATCCGGCTCATTTCGGCCTGGAAGGCCAATAAACCGCAAAGGTCTCAATATGAAAAAAACCGTCGCTGAACCGTATCGCGAGATTGATTTCGCCAACGCCAAACGTGGCACAGTGGTGCCGCCTGAACCCGGCAAGACCAAGATTTCCATTCGTATTGACAATGCTGTGCTCGAACATTTTCGTGCGCTCGTCAATAGCGCAGGCGGCGGTAATTACCAAACGCTCATCAATGACGCGTTGGTCGCCTATACCCACCAACAAACCATGTTGGAAGCGGTGCGCCAAGTGGTTCGTGAAGAGTTTCATCCCATGTTATCGAAGCCGAGTGCGCGAACACAGCGTTCGGCAGGGCGGGCGAAAACTGTATCGCGGTAGGTACGGGCTGTTTTCATCAAGCCCAACATCGGTGATTACATAGACGCCGATGTTGGGCAAACGATGAAGCTGTTTACCTACTAATATCGCAGCCGATGAACCAATCGCCAGGCACACGTGTCTGAGCAACACAATAGAAACAACCAAAGGATTCACCTTGCGCATATTCTCAAATTTTCTCGTCTGTTTGATAGGCGCACTTGCGTCCACCGCCGCGTTCGCACAATCTGCCACCTCAACTGCGACCACGCCCACGGTGACCCCCGACCCGGCCACCGCCGTCCTCGAAACCGTCCTCGTCAGCGGTGAACAACCCGGGCCGGGCATGTGGAAGGTTTCAAAAGGCGATAACGTGCTTTGGATCATCGGCATTCAAACACCGATGCCGAAAAACATGACGTGGCGCGCTAAAAAAGTGGAAGCGATTGTCGCAAAATCGCAGGAAATAATCGGCCAGCCGGGTGCAAGTGTTTCGATGAAACAGATCGGTTACTTCAGGGCACTCACGTTGATGCCGTCGGCAATGGAGTCGGTCAAGAATCCGGATGGGGCAACTTTGCGTGATCTGGTGCCCGCTGATTTTTACGCGCGCTGGGTCGCGCTGCGCTCAAAATATATCGGCGAGTATCAAGATGATGACAACGATCTGGAACGCTCGCGACCCATGTATGCTGCGGGCAGGTTGTATCAAAAGGCGATTGAAAAATCGGGCATGACGTTAAGCAGCCCCGTCAGCAAGGTCATTACTGAAGCGGCCAAAAAGTACAACGTGAAAACAACGTCCGTCACTATTGAGCCGCCACTCGGTGACTTGCGCGGCGCAGTGAAGGAGCTTAAGAAAACACGGCTGGCGGATGTGGACTGCTTCACTAAAACCATTGAGCGCATTGAAACCGATTTGCAGACGATGCGTGCACGCGCAAATGCATGGGCAACCGGCGATATTAACGCGATTCGCGCACTCCCTTTGAATGATCAGCGTGCCGCCTGCGAAGCTGCGGTGAGAGACGCTAGCTTCGTGAAGACGCTGGGCGTACAAAATATCACGGCACAAATTGAGTCCGCGTGGATGAATGCGGTGGAGGCAGCGCTGGCCAAAAATGCAGTAACGCTGGCGAGCTTGAATATGCGCACGCTGCTCGAACCGAATGGCTATTTGGCGAAGCTGAAAGCCAAAGGTTATGTCGTTGAGGAACCGGATTCTGATTGATCGTTGCTAAAAATCAGGTCAACTGAAACGGATACACACTCCCCAGCCCCAATATCCGCGACAGCTCATCCAGCGCGGTGCGACATTCAATGAGTAGCGATGGATCGGCCAAATCTTTTTCGCCAACTTGGTCGCGATAGTGTTTTTCGACCCAAGCCGTGAGGGTGGGATAAAGCGCATCTGACATCACTATTTTTGGATTAACGGCGGCAGCTTCCGCCTCGTTTAACTCCACGCGCAGCCGCAGGCAGGCAGGCCCGCCGCC
>JANMQR010000227.1:0-8075 GCA_031370625.1 Burkholderiales bacterium
AACATCGCGGCGGCGGCAAACACGATCAAAATCGACAGCGCCAACATTGGCATCCAAGTCAATCCTGCGTTGAGCCAACTTCCGTTGCGGGTGACCTGATCAAGGTTTTGCGCGCGTGCTGCTTGCGGTGGAAACAGTTCAGCCTTGATCGAGCCCAGCGTGCCTGCCACCAGCAAGATGAGGGCCAGCGCCATGCCGGCAATCATCCAATTGAATGATTCGCTGCCGCCGTGCGCGAGCAAATGTTCCACAAAGCAGGTTTGTGAATCGGTGCGCTTGTCACTGCTGCAGATTTTCTCGGTGCTTTTTGAGGGCCACTTGCTGTGCTGCAAGTAAGTTGGCAGTTGAAAAATCACATCTGGCATGACCGATTTATAACTCACGTCTTCACTCAAGCCACTTTTCAAGAACGTGGCCGAGCCCGCCCAAAGCAGCACGGTGATCACGCACGATAACGATAGTGGCACCACCACCGCAGTGACGGCGGTAATGATGCCGCGTGGAATGGTTGCAGCGCGTTCACGCGCCTGGCTTTTGAACGCAACGCAAAGTAGCGCCACCACGAGACACAAAACAATCAGCTTGATAATGAGTAACGCGAGTGGCCACAGTAGATGAAAAATAATTTCTGCCACCGCCAGAATCGTGGCGCGATAGTCTTCGCCAACATAAATTTGCCAACCCGCAATCGCAATTCCCAGCATTGCGACCACCAGTCCCCACGCGAACGCTCCCGGTCGCCGCGCATCATACATGCGCAGAACAAAGAATAAAACGACCAGCGACGCGCAAGCCATCACCACTCCGGCTAAATTCGCAAGCGGGCTGTCAGCGATTACCGGAATGGTGAGTGGCACCAGCGTCAACGCAACGGCAACCAGCATGAAATTTACCGCCACCAGCGGCACGGTTGATAGCCAAATGGTGGAACCCACCAACCAGCGAAACGCTGCGAGTAGCGGTAAGAGTGGGGCCGACAATTTGTTGCGTTTTCCCGCCGCCCACTGCATGTCAGCCGTGGTCCGCGCAATCGAGCCTGCGTGCAACAGCAGCTGATAAAGCTCGCCCAAAACAGCCAATATGCCGCCGCCTAATCGCGATAAATCACCCCAATACATTTCATAAATATGGATGGGTTGATCGCTCTCATTCTCGTTCGCGCGTTTGCGCGTGCCCTCAAGCATGATGGTGTGATAGCCGGGCGGGTCGGTCTTGGCATCGTATTCATTTATAAGCGAATGCGTAAAGTCCGTATCAATTGTTTTTGCGCTGGTCGCCTCGCCGTCGGATCGCAAAAATTCGGACGTTGAATTCAGTAGTGAATGTTTGCGCGAGCCTGCGTGCGCATCCGCTGCAGCGATGTTTAATTCGGCGCGTATTGGCAGCACCGGCAGCACGATACTGTGTTCTTCGAAACCGGTATGCGTCGCGGGCTCGCTGGTATTTTCAGGATTGGTGCGCAACAAATGTTGCATCAGATGGCGCGCGGTCTCACAGGGCGCCTGATCGCCCACACCGTGAATCGCAATAATCGCAACTGGCTTTGCGTTGGCCATGGTGTTTTGAAAACCTATTTAGTGCAACACATCATCGCCACCGTGGCGCTCATCGTCTGGACGATAAATCGACGGGCGCATCCGCATTTTCAATCGACATGCTGGCCCGCCCACCCGTTCAGTGCCAACGGCCCATAACCCAGCGCCGCGTCATCACGTCGCATTTTGACCGAAGAATGCAGCTTCGCATCCACCGGTATGGGACGATTCGCACGAGGCCTGAGTTTATAAGGCAGTGTATTCCATGAATCATGAATGTCTTTGGCAAAGTTGCCCTCCGGCAGAACGGGTAACGGGTCCTTAAACAGCAATCCGTCGCCGTTAATGGTGAGCTTTTCTGAAAGCCATTTCAACGCGAAGTCTGACAAATCACTTTCCTCGTAGCCGCCACCGACATCCGCGTGTGCGCCAATAAACCAGGCTTGTTCAATTCCTGCGCGCGGCGTCCAGGGGGTTGGCGCAAAATCGATGCGGTGTTCATCAATCGCTAACGCGTGAAAACCGTTCGCCACTTTGAGGCTCAAATCCGTATCCGCAAAACGAAATAAATCCATGCGCGAGTTTGCGTCGCCTTTTTCAGTTTCATATACAGGAATTCCCATCGCGCCTACGGTGTCCCATACGCCAATGGCATGAATGGGCACATCGCGAATCATCTGTTCGACATGGACTTCCTTACCAAGACAGACCACCTTTTTCCAAACAAGATTAATCGCTTTTCGCGCCAGCGACGCCACGCGCTTTTCGCGATAGCTCGCCCAGACGTAAAGCCCGTATTGATAAGCTTCTTCTTTGCTGGTGATGTTGAGCGCTTTGTAATCGAGCAAGCCGTCTTTCGCAATCATGCCGCCGAGTGCGCGCGCAGTGTAGGCACCGCGACTGAAACCGACGATGATGATGCGATCTCCCGGCTCATAGTTTCGCGATATAAAGGTGTAACCCCGCACGATGCGCGAAATCAATCCCGCACCAAATGCCCCGCCCAGCATTTTGTGGAGTGGATTATCGGAGTCGCCGACGCCGTGCAGATATTTTGCGATTTGCAGAACGTTGCGATCATCATCCATCGCCACTCGCTCGCTCTCGTTGTCCAGCGAAAACGAATCAATACTCTCGTCACCGGCGAGGTTGTGATAGAGCTTCAATACATTGGTGGCTTCGGGTACGCCATCCTGATCTTTGTCGACGCCGACGCCATTCCAGGTTCCATCGGCAAGAAAAGCAATTACTTTTGACATGGTTTTCTCTCGAAGAATATTTACAACGTCAGTCAAACATAAAATTTCAAACTCGTTTACTGGCGAGCTATTTGAAGCAGAATCACCCCAAATAGCGCGCCAGTGCTAGGGTTTTAAAAAGCAAATCTACAGCTGTGCAAAAAACATCAACGACGGCGCAAAGAAATACTCGCCGCCTTTTAGTGTCACAAAATCTGCAAAAAACTTTTTCTCAGTGGCTGCCGCTGTATCGTCCCAACCTGCGCGATGGGTTTGCGCCAGCGTTCCGCCTTGGCCAATGATGGGGTCAACGCCGTTGTTAATCTTAACGAATCCCTGATTGTTCGACCACTGCGCTTGGGTGAATTCAAATTGCTCGCCAATATTTTCTTGGTAGGACATAAACAAAAGTCCAACCCGCAAACTTGGTTTGTCGCTAAATTTGCCTGCAATTAGTTTTCGTTTGCCGTAAGTCATTCCACGCCGCGCCATGATCCGCGAGCGTTCGCCGCCGAGGCCATCCAGCGGTGCACCGAATAGCCTAAAAGTATCACCGCGTGGATTGGTTTTGCGAATGTGCGCATGAAACGGACATTTCAAGCCTTGCATGTCGTCGGCATAGTCAAAGTTATTGGGAACCGGCGTCAGACCATCGTGATTTTGCAATGTTGCCGGCGTGCCGTCGCGAAAGCGGCCCATCAGCGACGCGCCTGCCAGATCAGCCGGATAAGTTTTGCCGACGCTGGCGGCAAGCGCGCTCAATTTATTTTGTAGCGCGGCTTCGGCGGCCATAAAACCTTTGACGTTCTGCTCGAGTTTGCGGAACACAAAGTAAGAGCCGAAGATGTTTGGATCGGCTATGGCAGGATCCTTCACCAGCACCTGGCTTAACGGAAACGCGGGGTTCCAAATGAACGCACCGGTTTCGTCCGCCGGCTCTTTTTCGACATCTTCCTCGATTAATAACGGCTGACTGCGTCCATCGACAAACCCAAACTGCTCAACCCCTTCACCATCTGTATTTTTATAAACCCGTCCCCGCTCCATGCCGACAAACGTAATCGCCTGCTTCGGTGCGCGCGCGACCAGATCAATAATCTCCAGTTCAACCATCGACGATAAATCACTCAGATCCGAATCAGCTTTACCCGCGATCAAAATCATCACGTGCAGCTCGCCGCGATAGCCAGGATGCCATTTTGTTTTCGGCGGATCATTTAATTGTGCACCGCGATTTTTGAGGCCGTCCAGAAATGCAGCGTCGGCAGGCGTTTGCTCCAGCGTAATCTCCAGTGCTCTATAGCCAGACGCTGAAATCACAATCGTGGTGAGAGGGCGATTGACCAATGGGTTGGTGCTATTGGGGCCTTCGATTTTTATGATCGCGGCTGCTTCAAGCTGCTGGGCCGCGCTCATTAGTTTGTCCGCCGCATATTGGCGGAGAAAGGCACGCGCCACCGAAGCGCGTCCACGTTTGATGCGCAAAAACACTTGCGCCGTGCGGGGCCGCCCGTGGCCCTTGAGAATATTGCCTTGCAGCTGCGAGAGCATCGATTGCTCATCGGCGTTACGCAGTCTCGAAAGAGGGCGATCAAGTCTGACCGGCATGGCGGAAATCCCCTTCAATATTTATTTTTCTTGATACCAACTTTTTTAATCACGCATGTGGCGAAGAAATTGGCCCTTCCGCACCGTGCACCGCGTTCGAAAACATGAATTGCACTGGAATGCGCTTGCTGCTTGTCGATGCTTTTACTTCTTTGAAAACTTGATTGAGATTGGTTGCTGCAAAAATCGGCTGATCGCCAACTTCCTGACCGCGGCGCGAGGTCCAGCCCAAAAAGTCATTGCTGTTGTTTTGAATCGCATCGTTTACGTCGGCGTCAGTACGGAATTCATTGATCTCGTGATAAAGCGTACCCACCACATTCTTCCAAGGTTTATTAAACACCGCAATACCGTTTTCGCGGTTATTTGCCTGAATTTCGGAATACACATTCGCCGAGTAATACAAGGTGATATTTTTGCCGCCGCGCTTGATGTGGAGCGAGCCATGATACCCACCCAGGCCATTGAGGGACGACGAGCCATCCAGCTTCAGCACCGTTCCTGATGGCAAAATCAGATTGAACAACGCGCTGTCAAGATCGTTTTTTTTGATCAATGAATTGTCATAAAGACTGGTCACCACCGCCTGCACATCGGGTTCATCCAGCATTTGCGGCTTTGCTTCATCAAGTACAAAAGATTCGCGCATGTCGCAGGTGAGGGCGGCATTATGAAAATATTGCACCATCACATTATTGAGTCGTCGATCCTGCATCGCGAGTTTAATGGCGGCATCAATCGAGGTTATATCTTTGGCTTTCCACGACGCTTGCCCGCCCAAGTAAACATTCTGAAATTCCATCTGCGCGACGATCTTGCCACCGTGAAAAATTAAATCATCGAGCGGTGCAGGGCTGATGCCGGGTGCAATCGCCTTGGGCATCGCCCATGCTGTGGGCAAGGCACTTTTGGCGTAATACTTTTTTTCGACAGCCGAATCGGCGCGCACCTGCACGCGCATCGGTTGTGCTGGGGAGTAGGTCGGCGCTGGCATGATGGTGTCCTCCAAATAGGGCGGGGCCGCAAAATCACGTGCGGTTGAAACGGCAGAACACGAGCGACATTCGCGCATGTAAATTGAGCGCAAATTTCGCTGTTCTTACTTCTATAACGAATTTTCGAGCCGTTTTCCGACATTGCGATCGCGCGCAATCCGATTGACGCGTGGTATTGGTGATATTTCCGCCGACAAATACAACGTGTTCATGTCAGTGGAAGGTTCGCAGGAAAAGAGCATTAATCAATCTGAGCGGCGCTCTTATCTCGGCACCAACGACCTGCGCGGCATTAATTTTTTTGACAATCGTCGCGGTGCCTATGCAGCAGGCTTCGGCGCGTTTGGCGATGGTCGCGGCCCGGCTTTCTCCGCCACTACGCCCTACGGATCAGTGCGCAGGCCAGGGGGTACGCAGTCCGAACGTATCAATTTAACGCCATGCCCTGAGATCAATCCGCTCACCGGCGTTTGTCTTTTTGACACCATCGGCTACAGCCAGATTCAACCGCAGACCGAGCGTGCGAATTTTTATGGACGCGCTGCGGTTCAATTTGCGCCGTCTGCCCAAGCCTATCTTGAAGCCGGCTATTTCCTGGCGAAAACAGAGTCAGTCGGCACGCCGGGCGGGGTCACCGATGGCGGTGTTTTCAATCCCGCCGATCCCACCAACCCGGTTGTTCATACATCTGTCTTACCCGCGAACCATCCCGATAATCCGACCGGTGTGAACCGAACGCTTGGCTTGTTGACAACCGATCTGGGCGGTCGAAACCAACGCACCAAAAGCGAGGTTACGCGCGTGGTGGGCGGCGTTACGGGTGATATTTCGGGTTGGAATTATGATGTCGGCGCGGCTTATCTCGAAAGCAAATTGCGTTCACAGCGCACCGGCTATGTTCGTTACAGCGTATTTCAGGAGGCGCTAAACAACGGCAGCTATCGCATCAATCAGCCGGGTTTGGTCTCGCAGGGACTGCGAGATGCCATCTCGCCCACGCTGGATAATGTCGCCAAAAACACGGTGACGCTGGTTGACTTTAAAGTCTCGCGTGAGCTGATGAATTTGGCGGGTGGACCGTTGGCGATTGCGTTAGGTTCGGAATATCGCAAGGAAAAAACTGACAGCCCGCCCGTACCGTTTACCGATACTTCGGACATTATCGGGCTGGGTTACTCCGCGTTTAATTCGAGCCGAAACGTGACCGCGTTTTACGGTGAGCTCAATGCGCCCGTTTTAAAGCAGCTTGAACTTAACGCTGCGGTGCGGACCGACAAGTATTCTGATTACGGTCGTTCCACCACGCCGAAAGTGGGCTTGAAATTCACGCCGATTCCGCAGATTGCGTTGCGAGGCACTTACTCTGAAGCGTTCCGTGCGCCCGGCCCGACCGAGAGTGGCAACAGCTCATCATTGGGCTTTACCAACATCGCCATTATCAGCGTGGGCGATCCTAGCGTGAAACCCGAAAAATCAAAAAGCTATACGGCTGGTTTGCTATTTGAACCCATCACCGGGACCAGTGCGTCGATTGATTATTACCAAGTGAAGCGTCGCGACGAAATCGTTCAAGCCGATCAGGCCGCGATTATTGGCGGCGCACCACAAACGGGTGCGCCAAGCTCGCGAATTCCGGGTGCGCAGCCGAATTCGTTTGTTTTTTATGACATTGACGGCAACTTGTCGGGCGTCCTTGGACCGTACGCCAATGCAGCCGGCACGAAGACCACGGGTCTCGATATTGACTTGCGCCACAAAATGAAATTTGGCGAATATGGCACGGTATCGGCGGGCGTTAATTGGACCCACGTCTTGAGTTTTAAACGCAAGCTCCAAGACGGCACCGAATTTGAATATGCCGGAACCCAGGGGCCGTACGTGCTGAGTTCTGCGGCTGGCACACCGAAAGATAAGGTGGTGATGACATTGGCATGGGAAAAAGGGCCGTACACGGTATCGGGCCAACTCAACTACGTTGGCGCGCTAAAAGGAATTGACCACGACGGCGAATCTTTAGTCGATAACGAGGACGGCACGATCAGCACCACAACTGGCGAGGGCGCGTACTACGGCACGCTTAACAACGGCGTTTGCGGGGTTTACTATCCGACCGCTGCCACGGGCGGCACCACTAACGGCGGCCCGGCACCCGGCGCGTGTCGAATCAGTTCGTTCACGACATTCGATTTATTTACCAAATATACGGGCATAAAAAATTGGGAGTTCACGGCATCGGTTCGTAATTTGTTCAACCGTCTGTCACCGTTTAATCCGTACACGTATGGTGGCGTAAATTACAATCCGGCCATTCACCAGGATGGCGCGGTAGGAACGTACTTCACGATGGGAGCGAAATTTACGTTCAAATAATTTCGCGTGATATAAATTGCAAACCCTAGCATCAGTGAGAATCTCAAGGCAAAATAGGCCGAAAGTGCCCGCCAATGCTAGGGTTCTGCTTTTGTTTAGCCGCAGATTATGCGGGAATGTCATCTCCCGCAACTGTATGTCCGCCAAAACCGCGCCAGTTATGTGAAGCACGCTGTTCGTCAGTCAGTGTCCGTGACACCAAGCGTCCTGCGCGATACCAGTGCCACACACGATGACGATATTTTCCGCAATCGGAGAGCTGGATCATTTCGTACAAATGCAAATCAGCGTCACCCTTGCGAACCCAGTTCATCATCATTGAGCGGTTG
>JANMQR010000244.1:0-3432 GCA_031370625.1 Burkholderiales bacterium
AACACCGCCGCCTTGATGCGCCGCTTGGTCCATTCGCTTTCCAGATCCGCAAAAATAAACGGTGACTTGATTAAATCGATCAGCGTTTCAAAATAAAATCCATCGCGCTTCGCTTCCAGCCAGCGCATGATTGCGGTCGCACTTACGGTGGTGGAAAACGGCCAGCCAATTTCATCCGACATCAAAATCTGATCGCGCTCCGCCAGCGCGCGCAGCCGTCGCGCGGACAAGCGATCCAGCGCGACCACGGCGATATTGCGCTTGCCTGCGCTGAGCCAGCGTTTAATCATATTTAGCGCCGCTGTAGCTTCGTCTTCAATATCGTTTGCGCGGTAGCAGGCAAGGCCTTTGGGAACAGCGATGTCGTTTGCTTCAAAATCGTTTTTTACACCTGGCGCACCTGAAAATGCCGCTGCAAAAAATCGTGCTTTTTCATTTGCCAGGTCAGTTACCGCGACGGCTTGATCGATCAAATAAACTGGCGCGCGCTCAGCGTATTGCTCAAAAAAAGCGCGTTCCCGTTTGCTGTATTGCGCTGTGCCGATTACAAACAACGGCCGATCCGCCGCCGCACTCCACGCGGCCAGCTGCAAGCCGTAACGCGTGGCACCATCAACACCATCACTGGTCGATGCGGCCAATGCGGCCCACATTTCATAAGTGAGTTTGGCTTCGAAACTGAAATCAGCATTCGGTTTCGCGATGGCATAGGCGCGCGCGAGAATGCGTGAATGCTCGGCGAGTGACAAGGGCAGATGCACGAGGTTGTTGCTTAATTCATCGCTTAATCCAACCAGCTCGCGGCTTAGCGCCAGCGTTTCACTCGGCGAAAACCATTGCTGTTTTTTTAGCAGCTGAAAAATATCGAGCACGCGTTCGCTTAAAGCGAAAGTACGTTCAGGCGCGGCAATCGAAATCGACGATGCGAGCCCCGCGAGTGTGCCTATGTTGGGCATCATGAGGCTAGGGAAACCTCGCGCCGCAGCCGCCTTTACCAGCGCATAACGAACTGCGGTTGCGGCTCGCGGCGCAATCAGGATTGTTACGGCGGAAAGATCGGGTAACTCGCTGTCGCCAAATTCAACAAGTAGCGCGGCAGCGTCATCCAGCACGCTTGCCGCGTCAAACGAAAACTTTTTAAGCCCGCTAAGTTGACGAGTTGGGGTCAAATTCGCCTAGTTTAAATTTAGCGAAAACTACCGCTCGAGCAAATGCGCTTTTTCTTTTACTTTTGCCCACTCGTCCGCATCCGGTGGGCCGGGCTTCCGCTCCACGATCGGTTTCCAGACCCGAGATAACTCCGCGTTGATCGGAATAAATTTCATCTGATCTTTCGGTACATCGTCTTCCGCAAAAATCGCCTCGACCGGGCATTCGGCCACGCACAGGGTGCAGTCGATACACTCATCGGGATCGATCACCAGCATGTTCGGGCCCTCGCGAAAACAATCCACGGGGCACACATCGACGCAATCGGTGTATTTGCATTTAATGCAAGATTCGGTCACAACATAAGCCATGAAACAACCTCAGAAGAATCAGAGAATCGGAAAAGCACGGGAATAGACGGGAGACAGTGCAAATAATTTTCGTTATTTTAGCAGAGGCCGCGCAACTCACGGGCGCTGTTGCGGGGTTGCTAATTGCGGTAAGCAAAGCATGTTTGCAAAGAGTGGCATAATTTAGTCGAGTTTGTGGCGTTCTTGCGATTTTGGTCAATAGCGTCACCCAGCATTTTTACGAATCAGTTTTACCAATTTATATGAGGCCCGACATGAGTGATGCCATTGTTTATGTAACCGATAGCAGCTTCGACAGCGAAGTGTTGCAGAGCAATACACCGGTGCTGGTGGACTATTGGGCAGAATGGTGCGGTCCTTGCAAAATGATTGGGCCCATTTTGGAAGATGTGGCAAAAGACTATGCGGGCAAGCTCAAGGTGGCCAAGCTCAATATCGATGAAAATCAGGATACGCCGCCAAAGTACGGCATTCGCGGTATTCCTACCTTGATGCTATTTAAAAACGGCAATGTTGAAGCCACCAAAGTGGGCGCGTTGTCCAAAACACAGCTCATCGCATTTCTTGATGCGAATCTTGGAACCCAACATGTAAATGTGAGTAAAGCTTAGCCACGCAATGGGCAGCGCTCGTTTATTAACGTACGAGCGCCCAGCGTGGTGAAAATTCGCGGTTGACATTCTTAAAAGTTCGCCCTATCCTTCGCCTCAGTGACATAAATTGTAATACTGTTTCATCCTACGTTGAACTTGGTTCCGTAGTTTTCTTGCAACGCCTCCGCAGCAACCCCAACCTTATTTGTTGACAGCCAAGTTTCAGAACGAATCCACTGGTAGAAATTCACCGGGCGGATTTCCTGAAAACCGTTGGGCGAAGGCGCATTTTGTAGCGGCTTTATTTTCCGCATTCGTAGTTCGCAAATTTTTTTAACTCCTCTTTTTTTATTTACTTCGCCAGTTCTGTGAGCCGCTATCTCTATGCAATTATCTGACCTCAAACTAAAACACGTCTCCGAACTCGTCGAGATGGCCAACGGGCTCGAGCTCGAAGGCGCCAACCGCCTGCGCAAGCAAGAGCTTATTTTTGCGCTGCTAAAACATCAGGCGAAAAAAGGCGAATCCATTTTCGGCGATGGCACCCTTGAGGTGCTGCAAGACGGGTTTGGCTTCCTGCGCTCACCCGATACTTCCTACCTCGCTGGCCCCGATGATATTTACGTTTCGCCATCGCAAATTCGTCGTTTCAATTTGCATACCGGCGACACGATTGAAGGTGAAATTCGCATCCCAAAAGAAGGCGAGCGCTACTTCGCGCTGGTGAAGGTTGATAAGGTTAATAGCGAGCCGCCCGAAAACGGCAAAAACAAAATTCTGTTTGAAAACTTGACGGCGCTATTTCCGAATAAACCGTTCCGCCTCGAACGCGATATCAAATCAGATGAAAATTTAACTGGCCGCGTGATCGACATCATCGCGCCGATTGGTAAAGGCCAACGCGGCCTGCTGGTAGCTAATCCGAAGTCGGGTAAGACGGTGATGCTGCAACACATCGCACAAGCGATTGCGATCAATCATCCGGATGTGATCATGATTGTTCTGCTGATTGACGAGCGCCCGGAAGAAGTGACCGAAATGCAACGCACGGTACGCGGCGAAGTGATTGCCTCCACCTTTGACGAGCCCGCCACCCGCCACGTGCAAGTCGCCGAAATGGTGATCGAGAAAGCGAAGCGCCTGGTGGAGCACAAAAAAGATGTGGTGATCCTGCTCGACTCCATCACCCGCCTCGCCCGCGCGTACAACACCGTCGTGCCCGCCTCCGGCAAGGTGCTCACCGGCGGTGTAGATGCGAATGCGCTCCAGCGCCCAAAACGTTTCTTCGGTGCGGCACGAAATATCGAAGAAGGCGGATC
>JANMQR010000267.1:0-9258 GCA_031370625.1 Burkholderiales bacterium
GTTCGCGCCAAACATGAACAGGCACACGAGTGCTTTGTAATCATTCGCTGTTTGTGCCGCGGCGGCACCGATGCCGGCCATGTTGAGGGCAAAGGGAGCGGCGGCACCGGCTACCGAAACATTGGCAGCAGTGCGTAAAAACTCACGACGGGAGGCATTAATTTTTTTCATGATCGGTCCCTTAGTTTTGCAAAATGTAGTCGGGTGAGGCCATCGTCAAATAGATGGCGAGGTAGACGCGATTGCGGCGGTCTGTTTCGGCATCGGCGGCGAGAGTGCGAATGGCGACTGAATTAATTGCGGTGCGAATCTGCGCGCGCGTGTTTGCCGACATGCCGCCCGCGGTCAGCAACAAACTGACGCGATCAATTAACTTGTCGGCATCATTGGCAAGCGCGATTTCTTGTGTGTAATCGGGAATGATGTCGCGGGCGCCATTGGCTTGCGCGGTACCCACGCCGCGCTCAACCGTTGCGCGCATAAAATTCAAATAACCTGCCACTGAGGTTTCACTGGTGATTTGCGCTTCGGGAGACACCAATCCTTGCGCGCCCATTTTGGAGTTTGGCGGAATAAAACCAGGACGGAAAAAATTGAACACAGATGGTGCGTTCATGGGCGATTGGGCGAGAGAAGTCGAGGGATCTGACGTAGAACCAAACAAGTATTGGCCGTTCTGCGAGCGCGTGTTGAACGAGCGCATCCAGTGTACGAAGCGAATGACGGGCTCACGCAGCTTGCCCGATGTGTTGCTCAGGGGGTTGCCTAAACCCGCGGTACGCGCTTCCGGGTCGAGCAAGACAGCCTTGATCACGGCTTTCATATCGCCGCGAACACCTGCACCGTTGTTGTTAAATGCGCTGGCTACTCGCGACACATAAGCTGGCGATGGATTGGAGGTGACCAGCCGCTGAATCAATTGTTTGCCGAAAAAAGGGCCGACATTTGGATGATTGAACAGCGTATCCAGCGCAATCTTGACGTCGGCGTTGGTGGCTGCCGCCGTCGTCGCAGGAATGGTCACACCCAAAAATTTCTTTTCCGAGGTCGAGTGGAATTGATCGTAAGCCTGCATCGGCTTGATTTGATGGTCTGGGACATCTGAGCCTCCACCACCGCCTCTGAAGCGTGTGTCTGAGGTATCCGGTCCGGCCCAGCTTAGCCCGGTGAATACTTTTGCCAGGCCGGAAATATCGGCGTTGGAATAAGTGTCGATGGGCTTGCCCGCACCATCAAGTTTCTGCGTGCCGTCGAGGTTGAGTTGATACAAGCCGATCGTCATGAGCTGCATCACTTCGCGCGCATAATTTTCATCGGGCACCGCGCCGGTCAGAATATTTTCTTTGCGATTAGCGGTGTACGTGAGGTATCTACCCATCATCGGCGAATAGGTCACATCATCGAGCAGCTTGCGGTAATTACCGAAAGCATTCGCGCCCAATGTATCGAGATATTGTGCAGGCCCGTAGGGGTAACCAAATGACAAATTGCTGGTCAACGAGATCACCATTATCTCCGACAGCGCGAAAGCAACACGTTGACGCAGCTGATCCTCGCCACTCGAAAAATTACGCCACATCGCCCAGATAAAACCGGTTTGTCCACGTCGGTTATCTGGCGTTAACGTTGCCAAATAAGCGGCGGTGGGCGGGCTGTGCAATGTCTGCGGTTTTGCAAACTGCTCGTTCAGCCACGCATCCGGTGTTGATGCCGCGAGCGCGTCAATCTCAGCCATCCGCGGGCCGAACGTTGCCTGCGCAAGGAACCGTGAGTCCGCCGCCGCTTTGGCCGATGTGGCTGGGGCGGTGACAGAACAAAGATTGGTATTTCCGCCGGCAATAGCGAATCGTTCAATGTTCAAAACACGATTGGTCGCACCCGGAATAGTGTGCGTAAAGGTGCCGCGCTCACCGTTGCTGAAGTTCAAAATAAATGTGCCAATTGATGTTGCCGTAGCTGGGTTCGGTCCGCTGATTTGACCAAACGGGATCCCCGTATTTACTTTGCTCACGTTTCCGGTAAATCGCAGCGGGTTGCCCGCATCCTGGTTACCTAAAGCAGTCAGCCATGAAGCTTTGCCTTGATCGTCATAGCCATACCAGCCGAAGAAAATCTGCGTGCCTTGATGTGAGATTTGCACACCCCACCCGCTCGCTGACGTGCCCCCCCACCAAAGGTCTGTGTAATTAGTCGCAGCAGTGCGCGATGCGGCTTGCAATGTACATACCGGCACGCCAGCGCCACCGCCAAAATTAAACGGTTCCAGATCGGATTTCGTTTGGGTTACTGCGCCGATGGTGTATGCGAGATTGATACGATTCGCACTCGTCAGCGTCAACGAGGCGGTGCCCGATGTTGTAATCACGGCATTCGCGCTGCCGGTGATTTGTGCGAACGGCAGGCCGGTGCCGGATGCCAAATTTCCAGCGCAGACGGAGCCTGCAAACGCGCAATCCAATGTGTGCCAGATCGGCACGTTTTGATCGCTGTAGGTGTACCAAATCGCGAAGGTACGCGTGCCCTGCTGCTGAATGCTAAGGCCCCAGCCGGACTCAGTTGGCTTCCACCAAAAACCAACTTGATTTGCAGATTGAGCATACGAGTTTGTGCTGACCAGCAAACTCGTAAACAGCAGCAAAAACAGCATCGCACATGAGAAAAATAGTGACCTTTTTATGGAATGCTGCGCAAGTTCGCACTCAACAACGTTCGAGGAAATTGAAGCCATGGCAACCCCTGCTTATAGTTAATATTAATATGGTGAAGATAACCCAGCTCGAGTGCGCGTGCGGAGCAAAGGTGTAACCAAATACCATTACGCGTAACAAATTACCTCAGCTGTAAACCGCTTTCCACTATTAGCGCCATGGCCGGGGCGGTTGTAAATAGGTCACGCCATCGCGCATGACAAACTGCATTTTGCTCATCACCGAAATTTCTTTCGATGGGTCTCCTGGCACAGCGACAATATCGGCAAGTTTGCTGACTTCCAATGTCCCCAGCTCACGATCTAACCCCATGACCGTTGCACCATTTCACGTGGCCGCGCGAATTGCTGCCAACGGGTTTATTCTCCAATCACCCCGCCAGTACTAGAGTTTCTTCTTGAAAATAATCACATGCTGCCACGGCAATGTATTCGCGGTGCGCTCCCATGTGAGCGGATGCGTGAGGGCTTCGCGTTTGACTTGGGCTTCCGACATCTTGTGAACTTCCTTGATGGGCACGCGCTGATCTTCCGCGCGATATTCCACAAACACCACCCTGCCCTCCGGCTTTAATGCGTTGATGATTGATGTCATTACTTCATGGGGAAATTCGAGTTCGTGATACACATCGACCATGATCGCGAGATCAATGGATTGCGGTGGAAGTTTCACGTCACTCACATTGCTCAATATCGGTTTGATATTTGCAAATTCAGGCTTTGCCGCGACCTCTTTTAACATCGCCACCATTTGTGGCTGCACATCCACCGCGTAAACCACACCAGTCGGGCCGACCGCTTTCGCCATCAAACGTGAGTAATAACCGGTGCCCGCACCAATATCGGCGACTATCATCCCGGCTTTCAGATTAAGCTCCGGCATCAACAAATCCGGCCGCTCTTCACGCCCGCGTTCCTCACGCTCCAACCAAGACGCGCCCTGCCATCCCATCACGCCCGCGATCTCGCGACCCATATAAATTTTGCCGATGCCATCGGCGCTGGGTTTGGATTTTTTGTAGAGGCTGGTTTCAGCTGACTTGGTATCCGCTACAGCCGTCGCGCTGGTCATCGCCGCATCGCTGCAAGAAAATAACGCACCCGTTGAAAGCATGACCGACAATAAACGACTAACCGTTCGACGATCAAAAGCGGACAATCTGAAATTAAACATAATTTGCTCAGTCAAGATTTAATACGCCTATTCTAATGCGCTAAAACGTAAAGCGTTGTCCGCAGAATCAATAAATTTGCAGACTTACTGGAGACATCAATATGGCAACTAACAATGAGAAATTTGACTGCATCGTGATTGGTACGGGCCAAGCAGGCCCGGCCCTTGCGGTGCGTCTCGTGCAATCGGGCAGAAAGACTGCAATCCTGGAACGCAAACTTTTCGGTGGCACCTGCGTGAACGTGGGCTGCATTCCCACCAAGACCTTGATCGCGAGCGCGCGCGTGGCACATCTGGCTAGACGTGCGGCAGATTTTGGGGTGGTGCTGGATGGCGGCCTTCACGTCGATATGAAGGCCGTGAAAGCGCGCAAGGATGCGTTGGTAAAGCAATCCAACGAAGGCGTTGCAAATTGGCTCAAGGGCACGCCGAACTTGACAGTGATTGACGGTCATGGTTGGTTTGAAAGTGCAACAACCGTACGCGTGAACGACAGATTATTGGAAGCAAACGAGATTTTTATCAACGTTGGTGGTCGCGCAGCGGTGCCCGATATTTCCGGTCTGAGTGAAGTCGAATACTTCACTAATTCCAGCATCATGAACGTTGATTTTTTGCCTGAACATTTGGTGATTATCGGTGGCAGCTATATCGGTCTGGAGTTCGCACAAGCCTATCGCCGGTTTGGCAGCCGTGTCACCGTGATCGAGATGGGGCCACGGCTCATTTCGCGCGAGGACGAATCAGTTTCCGCAGCCGTACAAAAGATTCTGGAGGCCGAAGGAATTACCGTTCGCCTCAATGCAGAGTGCCTCGCAGTTTCGCGCAAAGATAATGGCATTTCCGTGAACGTAACTTGCGAAGATACCAGCGAAGAAGTAATCGGCTCGCATCTGCTACTCGCCGTCGGACGTAAAGCCAATACCGACGATTTGGGTCTCGATAAAGCAGGTGTTGCAATGGATGCGCGCGGCTTCATCACCGTTGATGATCAACTTCGCACCAGCGTGCCCGGCATATGGGCGCTGGGCGACGCGAATGGTCGCGGCGCATTCACGCATACGTCGTACAACGATTTCGAAATCGTCGCCGCGAACCTGCTCGACAACGATCCACGCAAAGTAACTGATCGTATTCCAACCTACGCGCTGTTCATCGACCCGCCCCTCGCACGCGTCGGCATGACCGAGCGCGAAGTGCGCGCCAGTGGTCGCAAAGCAATGATCGGAAGAATGAAGATGGCCCGCGTCGGCCGCGCCTGTGAACGCGGCGAAACCCAAGGCATGATGAGCGTGCTGGTCGACGCCGAAACCAAAAAAATTCTCGGCGCAGCGTTATTGGGTATCGAAGCCGATGAAGCGATTCACGCAATCATTGACGTGATGTACGCTGACAAACCCTACACCGTGATTCAGCGTGCGGTGCATATTCATCCCACGGTGTCGGAGTTGATTCCAACTTTGTTGGGGGATTTGAAGGAGTTTGTTTAATTTGCAGATTGCTCCGGAAAGATTCACAAAATCATCTAATTTAGAGAGCCCGCGTCACTTAAATTAAAGCACATTGCTTATCTTGAATTTAAGTCGCACGTCGATTCACGAACCAGAATTCGGCCGCCCATTTAAAACGTATCTTTCACATGCCCAATGCGAATTTCATTTTGGGTTATAAATTTATAGGGTGGAACCTGCAAATTCAGTTGCGCAGGCATGCCTTTGTGTACTCTGCCCGCCAAATCAAATGATGAAGCACAACAAGGACAAAAGAACCCACCGCGCCACTGCTCGCGATGAGCCATTGATGGAGAATCTGCTGGATAAAATCCGACAACACACGCATTAAGATACGTGCATTTGAGATTTACCACCAACACCTCAGGAACCTTGGATCGAAACCAATTCTGCGCAAAATAGGGTTGTTGGGGCTCCCGTGATGTCGGATCCTGAATGTCTTCAACAAAATCAGTCAGCGCTTTTAATTGAGCCTCAGTACGTCGAAGCACCATAACTGGCGCGGGGAAAGAGCCCACGTTTACAGTACTGTATTCGCCTGGCTTAAGCTTGGACACATCGACAATTTGTCGCTCTGCCTCAATCGTTCTCGTCAGCGCATAAGCCGTCGGACGCATGCTTGTGAAAAGCGCAATACCCGTCGCGCCGACGCCGACGCCGCCAATAGCGCATGCAGACATCACCAATACTTTGCGACGATTTCCAGCCATTTCATCGCTTTTCATGTGATTCTAAATAAGTCTTGTAGATGGTAAAGCAGCTTTTCCGCTACCCATCAATCAATGCGAGATCGGTTGCGCTATCAGCCGAACGCCTAAAGCAGTACAAACACGACTGACCGTATCGAAGCGCGGCTGCGCATCGGGTCGTAGCGCTTTGTACAATGCTTCACGGGTAAGGCCGGATGCCTTGGCGATCTCGCTCATACCGCGCGCACGTGCGATGTCGCCCAACGCGGCGGCCAACATTGCCGGATCACCGCCATCAATCACTGCCGTCAAATACTCGGCAACGGCTTCGTCGCTATCCAGATATTCGGCGGCATCGAATTCCGGAAGATCGGCGACACGGACTTTCTTGCTCATAAACTACTCCTCAATTCGTGCAGCGAGTTTTAGGGCCTTGGCAATATAGGCGGTCTGTGTAGATTTAGAGCCCCCACTTCGCATAACGATCGGCACCTTGTCCAGAAACGAAGCGTCGAATTCAAGCGTGCGTTTAAAGGTTGACATGACCTATAATGTAATCGTTCGATTACAATTTGTCAAACGTGAAAATGTGATGAACCTTGACCGAGGGCACTAAGCGTAATACTGCCCAAACGGACTAGCAATAAACACCGGCAGCAGCACCGATTCTAATCTGTTATGGCCACTACGTTACATTCAAAATGCTACTCAACATTATAAAAATCGCGAAGCCCGATATAAAATCTCTAGTTCGTGTTTAGCCAAATAAAATCAAAAAACATTCAAGGGAAAAATAGTGGCTCTCAATCTTCGACGCGCTATTGCGCGCAATGTAATAGTCTCTGCTCTGGTTTGGCCAATAGGTATTTTAGCTTTCATGTTCTTCAGCGACAGCACGAGTAATGTATCGACATTTTTAATCTGGGCAAGCGCAACTGCGTTGCTTGTAGGCACGTTTACCGCTTTTGAAATGTCGTGGAAAATAAAGCGTGGGGTATTAAGCGGCATTCCTAAAATGATGGCCATGCAGAAGGTAGACCGCGCTGAATTCGCAGATGTAAATTGGATACTTGTTGATGAATATGGTGCGAAGTTAGAAGCGTTCGGATTCACGTCAGTCGGTGACTTTACAATTCATGCGCCAGCGCCGAATGTTCGCGGAATAGCAGCATGTTTTATTAATAAATCCACGACAACTATTGTTGACGTCCAGCAATTTACCCAAGTGGCAACACCGAAAACCATGCCAGAGGGAACTTTGGATGTTCGCATTTCAGTCATGGCATTTCTTGCAGGGCGCGCGCTTGTGGGTGTATCTAATCGTCGCCCTTCTGCGGCAGATTACTTGCTGAGTTCGGCTTTGACTGTTGGTGCATCTTACCCTGACTTGGACTTATCGGCACTTTTAGAAAAGCACGCTGCACTTCTGGTTTTCTTGAAAGACAAGACTGGTCAAATCGCTGCGGATGACTTAACCGTAGAGCGCTCTTTCCTCACTTCACGAGAACGCATGAGGGAAGCGGCAGAGCGCATCTCAAGCATGAGCGGGCTTCAAATCGCTGCGGCGGTGGACAAATTTGAAGCCGCACCCAAACAGCACTTGTCTCCACCGCCAGAATTGCTGACAGCCCTCGCACGGCGTCCATTATCGGAACTTGATCAGAGCGCAACAGCAAAGATGTACCCGCCAGTCTTGGAGTCACGCGATGCCGCCGCAGCGACTAATTCGAACGTGCCGCGTTTGGAAACTTCTGAAATGCAAATGTTGCGTCCAAAAATAGAGAGTAGTGCTAACTGGTTTTACTGGGTTGCTGGACTTTCGTTTGTTAACGCGGTTGCGGCTCTATTGGGTAGCAACTGGAGTTTCATTATTGGGTTGGGCTTTTCGCAAATGCTGACTGATTTTGTCAGGTCAGCAGTCATATTCGATGCGTGGTCGATGGCTATTAAGAGCGTGCTGGTGCTTTTAAATATCGCGCTTCTCGCTGGATTGGCTTATCTCGGCTGGCGAGCACGTCGCCCAAGCGCGGCGATATTTGGTATTGGCATTTCGTTGTTTGCTCTCGATGCCTTGCTATTCCTGATTGTGCTTGATTGGATAGGCGTTGGGTTTCACGCACTAGTACTAATTTTTTTGTGGAAAGGATTTAGTGCCGCGCGCCAGTTTCAGCGGCTTGAAGCGGCTCTATGAAATTACCCATCCACGTCAAGCGTAATACTGCCCAAACGGGCTAGCCACAAACACCGGCAACGGCACCGACTCCTGTCTTACGAACCCACTACCCGCCTGCTTGCTCGCTTCCAATTTTCCACTCGCGAGCAGGTCCACCATCGTGCAAATACCCGAAGCGGTGGTGAGTTGGATCGCGGAGAGCAATTTGCCGCTTACTTTTTTGGCGTAAATTTTCTTGGCGTAGCTTTCTTGTGCCAGGCGGCCTTCGCGGTTTCCCGTTACCGAAACAAATACGAGCACCACGTCCTGGAAGGTAATCGGGATCGCGGTTTCCAAAACGTCTTTTAATAATTCGCGACGTTCGGACAATCGCAAATCGTTGACGAGGATTTTCATGATGGCGCAGTGGCCGGGATAGCGGACGGTTTTGTAATTTAAATTTTGCACGCGACCGGCGAGTGATTCGCATAACGTGCCCAGGCCGCCGGAGGTATTGAATGCTTCGTAATCGAGGCCGTCCATCGAGAAATGTTCGAGCTCTTCCATCGGCGGGGTTTCTTTGATTTTGCCGGCGATGATGGCTTCGCAAGGATTCAAATATTCGTTGATGAGACCGTCGGTTGACCACGTTAAATTGTATTTGAGCGCATTGGTTGGGTAGATTGGCAATGCGCCGACGCGCATGTTGACGTCGCGCAGTGTTTCGAATTTCTGCGTCAATTCATTGGCCACGACTGAGATAAATCCGGGTGCCAAACCGCATTGCGGCATGAAAACGGTGGAGGCACCTTTGGCGATTTCTTTGACGACTTTGGTGCTTTCCACGTCTTCGGTCAAGTCAAAATAATGCGCATTCAAATTGCGCGCGAGCTTGGCTAATTTTGCGGTCAAGTAAAACGGGCACGCAGAAATAACAACATCGACGCCCTTCATTTTTTCCGTTAAATCATCATTCGCCACATCCGCCATCACGACCGTTGCGCCGAGCGCTTTCATCGGTGCCA
>JANMQR010000319.1:0-3459 GCA_031370625.1 Burkholderiales bacterium
CCCAAGACCCCAAGCGCATCTGCAATCGCGGAATACTTTAGCTGCAATAGAGGAGAAAGCTTTTCTTGATCCAGCTCCTCCACACCTTCTCGCACATATTGCGCAAGAACAAAATCAAGAAACGCTTCCTGCTTATCGTTAAACTGCGCGTGAATTTGGCGCTTTGCATCAGTCGCGCGTGCGTCTCGGGTTATCGGCGGCGTCGCGTATGCGACGAATGCCAGCACATCAAACAGATCACTTTTCTCAGCCTCAATAATTTTTTGCATATCGACCATTTGGTCTTTCGCAAATCCTTTTTCGGCTAGTCGATCCATGAATACTTTTCGCGTATCGGGTCTGCTCCAGATCGCACGTAATTCATCTTCATCTTTGAAAAATTCCGGCAGCGCACCAAACAAACTTTCCAAAAATTGCGCACTGGACATCATGCGGCCGTCAGCGCTGTAGTAGCTGGTGGCCATCATGTTTTGAATGCTGCGCTCTTTGCCGTCGCGCAGTTTAATTTTTATCTTTTTGGGTCGTAATTCATCCTCGTTTGGCTCCTTTACTTGCGGCGGCTCTTTGGGTAGGGTTGGGGCATATTGTCCGCCCTCATTCGTGTTGTCTTCCGGCTCGCCATCCCATTCCGCGTCGCTGAAATGGTGGTGTGCTTTAACGAAATCGTAAATCGTGAAGTAATCCTTACCATCAAAAAGCCGCGCACCGCGCCCAATGATTTGCTTGAATTCAATCATCGAACCCACCGGCCGCATCAGCACAATATTGCGCACATTGCGCGCATCCACGCCAGTCGATAATTTTTGCGACGTGGTGAGAATCACCGGGCTCATCCGATCATTGTCCTGAAAGTTACGCAGATGCTCATCGCCGCGCGCACCGTCGTTCGCGGTCACGCGCACGCAGTAGTCGGGGTCTTTGGAAGTTTTTTGTTGATTGATTAAATCGCGCACCATCGCCGCATGATCTTGCGTCGCACAAAACACCAGCGTCTTTTCATTTTGATTGATGAGCGCCATCATCAACTTCACCCGATACGCCTCGCGCTCGGGAATAATAATCACACGATTAAAATCTTCCTCAAGGTAGCGCTTCTTGGGATCGACTTCGCCTTCAACCACCACGTCATCCGGTACAAACTGATATTCATCCAGCGTGGTGCCGATCTGCTTTACTTTAAACGGCGTTAAGAATCCATCGTTGATGCCGTCTTTCAGCGAGTAAATAAAAACCGGCTCACCAAAATAGGCATACGTGTCTACGTTATCTTGCCGCTTCGGTGTTGCCGTCAGACCCAATTGCACCGCAGGCGAAAAATAGTCGAGAATTGCGCGCCAAGTACTTTCATCATTTGCGCCGCCACGATGACACTCATCAACAATAATGAAATCAAAAAAATCGGCGGGGTATTCGCCGAAATATGGCGCTGGATTTCCCTCGGCATTTCTGCCACTCATAAACGTCTGAAAAATGGTGAAGAACACGCTGGCATTGGTCGGCACCGCACCGCGTTTGCGAATATCAGCCGGGTCGATACGACACAACGCGTCATCGCTAAACGCTGCAAACGAGGTGAAATCGTTGAAAGCCTGATTCGCCAGATTATTGCGATCCGCTAAGAACAGAATACGCGGTCGCCTTTCAGCATTGCGCCGCAAATTCCATCGCGCCTGAAATAATTTCCATGCAATCTGAAACGAGATCGATGTTTTACCCGTGCCCGTTGCCAGCGTGAGCAGCACACGCTCGCGCCCTTCCGCAATCGCATCCAGCACCGCATTCGCCGCAATCTCTTGATAGTAACGAATTGTCCAGCTGCCGCCCTTGGCCTCAAATGGCACGGCAGCAAAGCGATTCCGCCATTCGTTTTCGACCGCAAAAGTTTGTTGCCACAACTCGTCCGGCGTAGGGTAGCGATCGACATCACTTTCCGCGCCCGTTTCCATATCGACGCGGTAAATGGCAACGCCATTGGTCGCATACGCAAATCGCGTGGTGAGCTTTTGCGCATACGCCTTCGCCTGACCCACACCTTCCGTGTAATGCACATCGCGGCGTTTCGCCTCAATCACCGCCAGCTTGCGATTGCGATACACCAGCACATAGTCGGCAATCTCGGCCTTCGCGCGCTTGCCCGCACCCAGCAAGCGTCCGGGGGCGATTACCTCACGCCGCACACGGCTATCCTCCATCACGCCCCAACCTGCCGCGCGTAATGCGGGGTCGATTAATTCGGCGCGGGTTTCGGCTTCATTCATGCGGTTTCATTCATATTGCGGCGGGAAAAACGTACGGCGCGAACGCATTGCCATCTGCGGTGAGAAGTCGCATCAGTTTCGGATGAATAAAAAGTTTGTCTTTGCCCATTGGCGTTTCTTGCAATACGCCCAGCTCAACCAAACGCTTTAAATACCTTGAGGCCGCGTGGCGTCCTCCCAGATGGGCGTCAGTAATATTGGCGATGCGACAATACGGCTGCTCGAATATCAGATCAATGAGTTCCCGGCGATAGATTTTTTCTGCGTGCTGCCGCACATAGTCAACCGTATGCGCCTGCAGCGCACGCACCGCCGCGATCTTCGCGGTGGTCCATAGCGCCGTTTCTTCCACCCCCCGGAGCACATACAAAATCCACGGCTCCCATGTTTGATCGCGCGTCACACCTAGCAGCAGATTGTAGTAATCCGCTTTGTGGGTAATGATGTAACGGCTCAGATACAGGATGGGCAGTGTCAACAAATTTTCTGAAATCAGGAACAAGCTATTGATGACGCGCCCAGTACGCCCGTTGCCGTCGGTAAACGGATGAATCGCTTCAAATTGATAGTGCGCGGCAGCCATGCGAATCAGCGGATCGATATCGGCTTGCTCATGAAGAAATTTTTCCCAGTTACCCAGCAAGTCACGCAGCAGCGATTCGCCTGCTGGTGGCGTGTAGATCACCTCGCCAGTGCGGCTGTTGGTCAGCGTGGTGCCTGGCACGCGTCGTACCTGCATCTGAGCCCCTTTGAGGTGGGTGCAGATCATTTCAGCGGTGTGGGTCGTGAGCGGTCGTTTGTCCATATCGGCATAGCCCAACAACAGTGCCTGACTATGACGCAGCGCCTCTTTGGTATTCGCGTCAGCTCGTTCACCAAAATCGCGAAACTGGAACAGCCGATCTTTGGTCGTGACAATATTTTCAATTTCCGAACTCGCCTGCGCCTCCAGCAACGGCAACGTATTAATCAGCATCGCCGGATTCGGGATCAACTCCGCCGCCTGATTAAGCGCCGCCAGTGCCGCTCGCGCGCGAATGCATTGCTTTAAGACCGTGTGCGTTTCCAGCTGGGCCAATGGCGGCAACAGCGGCAGCGTGTTGTAAGGAACATTCGCACGCCAAGTGGATACAGCGCTGGCGTCTTGTTCAGTTCGCGCAGTTTGCTGGGTCGGTTTAGTTTTTTCAGCTTTTTTAACCAT
>JANMQR010000351.1:0-4244 GCA_031370625.1 Burkholderiales bacterium
CCCTTGTTGCAACGGTGATGCCACAACGCGCAAGTGATGGCCGGTGTCGGAATTCCTATTTGCTCGTTGGCAACCGCTTATAAAAAATCGACGTACTGCACAGCTCACCGGTCGGCCACAACGCATAGTCCGGAATGTGGCCGCTCAGCTGCCAACCGAGCTTTAAGTAAAGCCGCTCCGCATCACCGCCGGTTACGGTATCCAGTACCAGCAGTGTTTTGCCGGCTGAGGCCGCCGCAGATTCCACGGCCTTCATCAACAGCGTCGCGAGCCCTTGCCGACGCAATTTACGATGCACCAGCATTTTGGCGATGTCCGCGCGATGCGGTTGATTATCTGGCTGATTCACTATTGCCTGCACGGTCCCGACGACGGCCCCATCTTCATCTTCGGCCACCATTAAAATACGTCTGCCCAAGGCAACATCGTAAGCCAACCCGCGCCAAAATTTTTCCGCCTGCGCACGCGGGAGGGTCTGCATAAAACCCACCGAAGCGCCGCCTTCAACGCAATCCATCAGCACATCGGTAAGCCCGGCAATAATAGCGGATTTGTCGATTGTTTCCGCTCGCCGAACACTTACAACCTGGGTCAATTTATCCGGGGTCAACTTATTTGCTGTCACTCGATTTGCTGTCATCTGATACTCCTAATTTTTCGCAAACGCATTCGTGGTAATCGCCACAATGTAGCGCGTCTTCAAGACAACAATGATTCCCTTACGCCGCTTCACAGATCGACTCAAATCTTCTGCATCCGAGCCAACATCAACTCACGAATCGATTTCACAGGCGCACTGCCGTATGACAAGAACTGATTGTTGAAATCTTTAACCGAAAATTTTTCGCCCTGCTTCTGGCGCATCTCGTCTCGAAGTGCCACGATTTCAGCGTAGCCGTTGTAGTAACTGGTCAGCTGCACCTGGTTCAGTGTGGCGCGCTTCCATTTGTTGGTGGCCTCGGCTTCTTCCTGAAACGCTTCGCGCATCATCATCGTGATCGCGGCTTCCTTCGACATATTCATCGTCTGGATTTCAACATCGAGAACCGTATTCACGACCGTGCGCAGATTCCATTTCATCCACATCAGCCAGATCTCATCTTCGTTATTTCCATAGCCCGCATCAAGCATGAGCTTCTCGCCGAAGACGGCCCAGCCTTCCACCATCGAACCATTGCCGAAAATTGTTTTAATGCGGCTCTTCGATTTATTCGCATGCACCAGCTGCGTGTAATGGCCGGGGATCGCTTCGTGAATATTCAATATCTGCAAAGTCCAATCGTTGTATTCACGCAGCTCGGATGCGGCCTCAGCCTCACTCATTTCATCCAGCGGCGTGACGTTGTAATAGGTGTTGGCTTTCGGATCATACGGGCCCGCCGCGCTGATTGAGGCACCCGCGCCGTCACCGCGCATGTGGCGCGGCATCTCGCGCACGACCAACGGACGCGTGCGATCTTGATCGAGCAGATCTTTTTCGCGCACAAATTTTTCAAGCGCGGGAATTTGCTTGCGCACGGTTTCAACAAACGCTTCACGCTTGGTGTGGCGCGTCGCGAGTTCGTCAATCATGGTGCGAATCATGATCAATCGATCACCCGGCATTTCCTTGGCGTCCATGTATTTAGGCCACAGGGTGCGTGCGCGTTTTTCCATTGCGTCATGCAACGATGCTTTTTCGGCGATGGCGCGTTTATGCAATTCATCGACGCTGAAACCGGATTGAATATCGTAGGCAAATTTCTGCGCGTAAAGCTCGCGACCGATGCGGAAACTGCGTGCATTGCCGGATTGAAGCTTTGCCTCCAGCTCAGTCAAGTAAGCGATGAAATCACTCGTTGCCTGACGCGCTTTTTCAAGACGCGATTGGAACATCGTTTTTTCTGCGGCGCTTAGTTTTGAGCCTTTTAACTTCTTAAGCAGATCATCATCAAACACACTTAACGCGCCTTTGTTTTGCAGTATTGCGAGTTGCGTGTGCTCAAGCGTAGGCTCACTGATGCTGTCTTTCGCAGCAGCGTAATAGGCGGGCACTTTTGCCAATCGCGTCATCACGTGTCGCAACCGCGTCTCCAGCGGCGCGTACTCCGTGTTCAACAACAGACCAAAATCATTACCAACGTTGTATTGCGAAGGCTGCCAGCGCCAGCTTTTGAATTCGATGACATCCCAGCGCGATGATTCGAATTGATTGCGCATCAAGAGCAAATCGACACGATTTGCTGCACTCAAACGATTCGGGTCGAATTTCGCCAACGCCGCAAGCTGGCGATCATAAAACGCAACTGCGTGCGTGCGTGATGCATCATCCGGCACCGTCATTTCCTGCGCGTATTTGTAATAGCCAACACCAACACCCTGCTCCGGAAACTGACGCCACATTTCAGTGAGTGCACGATTCGCGTTTTGCTGAAAAGCGGCGTCCTGCGCGGCTGTAGAAGCGCTCAATGCAAGCGATGGAAAAGACAGCCAGCACACCAACATCGCGATAAAAAAGCGTGTGGGTGCAGCTACGAAATGATGCGGGAAGAGTTGGATATTTTTCATCGCATCATGATACCTGTTGCATAAGCCGCCTGTGAAACCCCACTATCTACGGGCGTTCGCGAGCATTTATGGCTCGAAAGGGGCCCTAATCGGCGGCATCGTCTGTTACTTTTTGACGAACGCTTTTTTTAGATTTGTAAATCCGGCGCAGCAATCAACACTCGGCGCGTGACGGAAGGCGATCGCACTTGGACTATTTTTGCGGCTTCGCCTCTATATATAGGTCTATTGATGGTGCGGCGTTTGAGGTTGAAAAGCCTGAAAACCCGAGTTAGTGCTTGTGTTTTGGGTTTACTTCCAGCTCTATCGCACCAACAACTACACCCACATCTCCCGCAACCCCTGCTTGATTTCTGCCGACAGATTGCGTTGCGTATCCAGCGCGTCAAAGTAGTCACCATCCTCCACCACCGTCAGCGCATCGATTTTCATACTGGTCACACTCGCAGATGGAGACAACGCAGCAGCGCTCACGCTCGGCCGCATTGCCGCTGCTTTCTTTGCTTTGCCGCGATCACCTTTGGCGTCCAGATTTGGGCGCAGATCCACGCCCGTATCCACAATTTCATCGATGGCCAAGCGCCACACATTTCCAGCATCCAGCATGCGCGCAATCGCGGATCGTGATTGCGGGCGTTCGGCACGTCTGGCCACGGCGGGCAACGTTTTGAGCGCGCGCTGCTGTACTGCGCGCGCCGCTGAAAGACTCACCTCGGTGGTCAGCGGATCGGCGTTGGGATGCGCGAGATAGAGCACACGCGCGGTACCGGCAATGGAGATATTTTCGCGCGCGTTGGCGCTCACCGAAGGCAACGCATTGGCCATGATTGCCACGTCGCCCATGCGCGCAACGCCGTTAATCATTACCAGCGTGAGATCGTTTTCTTTCGCACGAATAAGCGGTAAATAAGCGTCGCCAGTGGTGCCCTGCACGCAAACAAGATCGGCACGCTTGCCCGCCTCAAGTGAGCCTACTGCGGCGAACCATTCCAGCATTTTTGCGGGCTCGCGAGTAACCATGGCAACCAGTTCTTGCGCAGAAAAGATGCCGCCATTTATCTCACTCCACAACCGCGCCATCTTCAATTCGCCGAGCAAATTGCGACTGCCACTCGGTGCCCAATCCGGCCCCAGCGCAATCGGCACACCAGCGTCTTTCGCTGCCGCAATATTAGCGGTGCCGCCGTACAGCAGCAGATTGCTGAACGGCGACCAGATCATGCTGCCGCCGCGCGCAGCCAACGTTGCAAAATCGGCAGCGTTTAACGCCGCGGCGTGAATGCAGCACAGCGATGGCGTAATCGCCCATTTCTCACCACCCATATGCAAAGACTCAAATGCACGATGCGCGATGCCGTCAAGGCCTTCCGAAAGATGCAGCAGGTAGCACGTTTTCTCGCGCTTTAATCGGGCCAGAAATGCATCCACATCGCGCGCTGCCACGTCCGGCACGCGCGTGGAAACATGCGGCAATGCCTCATCTCCGGTGGCTTCAACATTGCGCACCACGCCTTTGAAATAGCGCCGTATCCCGGCCTCATTGGCGAGCGTAATGCCCTGGCTGGTGGTGGTGCCACCGAGCAGCGCTTTGGTTTCCACATAGCGACAAATCGAGGCGAGCAAAGTATCGGTCGCCGCCAAAACCTGCATCGGCGCAGATACCTTGGTGCGATATTCCGGATGCCGCGCTCACGCTC
>JANMQR010000387.1:0-4775 GCA_031370625.1 Burkholderiales bacterium
ACGCCGAGCCACCCGCCTCAAGAATTTTTCGCCCCACCAACACCGCCGCCGACATGCTCGCCACTGCGTCGGACTCCGAGCCTGGCCGCCAACTCCCCGCGCCGCCGTGAACGATAAGTGAGATCGGGGAAATGCTCATACGCGCTTTCAAAAAGTGGATGCGCGGATTATACGGGGTGGGGGTGGTGAGTGTTTTAAATACGGCAAACACTAGCATTGGCGGGCATCTTGGGGCAGAAATGCTGCAAACACCGCTCTGATATTGCACTTTTCATTTTTGAAATAAGTGACGAACCCGGGATGCGCTGCGCTCGTCGCCAGGGCTACTGGCTCTCAGTAGGTTGGGCTGGCCTCATCAAGCCCAACATCGGTGATTATATTGAGACTGATGTTGGGCTTGATAAAACCAGCCCAACCTACGAGCTCGCCACAGCGTCGGACTCCGAGCCCGGTCGCCAACTACCCGCGCCGCCGTGGACGATAAGTGAGATCGGTGATGTGCTCATACGCGCTTTCAAAAAAGTGGATGCGCGGATTATACGGGGTGGGGTTGACGAGTGTTTTAAATACGGCAAACACTAGCATTGGCGAACATCACGGGGCAGAACTGCTCTAAACGCCGCGCTGGTATTGCACTTTTAATTTTTGAAATGAGTGACGAACCCGGAATACGCTCCTCAGCGAGCCATTGACAGTTATCTTGTAGCCGTAACTTTCAAGATTCCTTCTGAGTACAACTGGCCCGGTGGCGGCAGCTCGTCATGACCTTGAAGTCGAAACTGATAACACACGCGAACTTCAGTCCTCGAGCTTTCGCTACACTCTGCCCATCCACCGCAACTTCGATCCCCAGCGAGCCGAAACTCCACTTTCGAAATTTTATATCCTGTTGGTGCATCGGCACACAATATATAAGGCGGGCTGAAATTCTTTCCGACCCCACTCAGTTTAGGCCCTGAGCTGACTACAAACACCTCTTCTTTGGGCGGCGGAATGGGCGCAGAAGCCATGGTTAGACTTGCTGTTCCGGCTGCATTAGCTGTTGCTACCGCCGCAAGTACGACGGACTTTGCTGCAGCCGCAGCTTTGGCTTCTTCGGCCGTGCCTTGGCTTGAGAGCACGTCGAGGGCCTTTTTTGCAGCATTCCGACCCGCTTCCGTTGGTGCGTTAATAGCCAATCGCTTCATGGATTCTATCGACTCTTTACCGCCGTAGAGCTTGGCCATTTCGGCAGCAACATCGGGCCTTGATAGAGTGGCCATTAGCGCCAAGGCTGCTTGCGTTTCACGGTCGTTTTTACCCAGATGCGGTATCATTTTTTCAATGACAGTAAGTTCTGAGACACGTTCTTCAGTTGCTTTGAACGTTAGCGTAAAGAAGCCACCTACAGTTGCAATAACAAGCGATGAGAAAAGTGTAAATACACCTGACAAAGCAGCCAACTTGTCCCAGATGTCCTTCCGTTTTGGCCTTGATTTAGACGTGACATTATTCATTTGGTTAGCCCTTGAGATTAGCAATTTCCCTTTCAAGCTTCAAAAGTTTTTTCTTCACACCAATGTTTGGGTTCAATACCAAAGCATTTTTATAAGCCTCAACAGCAACGTGAATATTGCCAATCGACTCATTAAACTCGCCTTTCAATCGGTGTGCGAGAGCAAGAGACTCAGGATGTCCATGCAACCCTTACTGTGAGCAAGCTTGAGGATTGCCGAAAGTTCATCCGCATCAATAAAATCAGCACCATTCATCTTTTCCTGAAGGATCAGCACAAGCTCGATTGCGCTTGCATCTTCGACTCGTTCTTTCTGATAGCGCGTGGAATCCAAAAATTTACCGGCGAACGAATATCTGTAAGACCGGCCATTGCGATAACAGAGGAAAAGAATCCAGTTTTTATGATCAAATTTGAAGGACTGAGGGACGCCACTTTCTGATGAAAAACTGTTAAGAAGCGTTCCTTTTTCAACATCAAATAAATTAATCCTATCGTCCTCACTATCACTATATGAATAAGTAGCAGCAAACAACCCGTCATCAGAAAGGCCATTGATTTCTGTCTTTGCCATAAATCGATAGTCAAGGAACTGTTTACCAGTAACGTCAAAAGCCAACAGCTTTGAACCAACTTCACCAGAAAAAAGTAAATCTGAGACTACCACAGTACCGTTGTTTGATACTTTTCCATAGTTAGGCCGTTGACAATCCTTTGAGAACAAAACGCTTTGTCCTTCAACTAGTGCAAAGCGCCCATTGCCACTGTCTCGGAATCCACCTCTGCCAAGATTTTGATCTGCGTCTTGGCATGCAATGAGATATTTTCCGTCCATGGATTCGGAAAAAGTACCAACGAAATTTAAGCTCTTGATGCGCAATATGCGGTTACTAGTTTTTCTTACATCATCAACGAGCGAGGCAGGCTGACGCGAAAAATATTTCCACACTTTGTGCTCCCTCGCTGAAATATTTAGAAACCAATGTTGGGCAAACGATGAAGCGGTTTACCCAACCTCCCGCGATGTATTTTTTGATCTTGATATAGCGTAAAACTACTCCGCCTTCACCGGCGCCGCCGCCACATTCCGCAACTTGATATGCAAATCCCGCAACTGTTTATCCGGCACGGTTGATGGCGTATCAATCATCAAATCCTGCCCACGCTGCGTCTTTGGGAACGCGATCACGTCGCGGATGGAATCCCATTTTTCGCACATCAACGTGACGATGCGATCGAGGCCGAAGGCGACGCCGCCCATCGGGGGGGCACCATATTGCAGGGCGTCCAGCAGGAAGCCGAATTTGGCGCGTTGGTCTTCCTCAGAGATGCCGAGGGTGGCGAATTGTTTGGCTTGCAATTCGGGCGAGTGGATGCGCACGGAGCCGCCGCCGATTTCCCAGCCGTTCATGGCGACGTCGTAGGCTTTCGCCAGCACTTTCGATGGATCGCTGTCGAGGTATTGCAGGTGCTCGTCTTTTGGCGCGGTAAACGGATGATGCGCGGAGACGTAGCGATTGTTTTCCTCATCGAATTCGAACGCGGGAAAGTCCACCACCCACAATGGTTTGTAACCCTTTTCAGCGAAGCCTTTTTCGTGGCCAATTTTATTGCGCAGGGCACCTAATGAATCGTTCACCACTTTGGCTTTGTCGGCGCAGAAGAAAATCAGGTCGCCATTTTTTGCGTTACAAAGCTCGATAATTTTGCCCAGAGTTTCAGCATTCAGGAATTTAATAATCGGCGATTGCAGACCTTCTTCGCTGAGTTTTGCAACGTCGTTACACTTGATGTAGGCCAAACCTTTCGCGCCGTAAATTGCGACGAATGCGGTGAGGTCATCAATTTCTTTACGCGAAAATTTTTCATTGCCGCCGGGCACGCAGATAGCGGCGATGCGGCCGTTCTTCATGTCCGCTGCGGCGCGGAAAACTTTGAAGTCGCTGGTTTTCATCACGTCCGTCAGCTCAGTTAATTCGAGCTTGACGCGCAGATCTGGCTTGTCGGAACCGAATCGGGCCATCGCTTCCGCATAGACCATGCGCGGGAAATCGGGCAGGTCAATATCGAGCCCGGCTTTCCACATTTTTTTGATCAAGCCTTCCATGATGTCCTGAATTTCGCGCTCGTTCAAGAATGAGGTTTCAATATCAATCTGGGTAAATTCGGGCTGACGATCCGCGCGCAGATCTTCGTCGCGGAAACATTTGACGATTTGATAATAGCGATCAAAACCGGCCACCATCAATAGCTGTTTGAACAATTGGGGTGACTGCGGCAGCGCGTAGAAATGACCATCGTGAATGCGTGACGGCACCAAAAATTCACGTGCGCCTTCGGGGGTGGATTTGTAGAGGAACGGTGTTTCAATATCGACAAAACCCAGATCATCCAGATAGCGCCGCGCGGCACTGGCGACGCGATGGCGCAGCCGCAAGTTGGCCTGCATTTGTGGACGACGTAAATCGAGATAGCGATATTTCAAGCGCGTTTCTTCGTTGATATTTTCGTCATCAATCATGAACGGCGGCGTGAGTGAAGCATTCAGCACTTCAATATCTTTGGCGAGCACTTCAATCTCGCCTGATTTCAAATTTTTATTCACGGTGCCGTCCGGGCGCGGGCGCACCAGGCCGGTGATTTTCAGCACGAACTCATTGCGCGATTTGTCCGCCGTGGCAAACGTTTCTGGTGTGTCCGGATCGATCACAATTTGCAGCAAGCCTTCACGGTCGCGCAGGTCGATGAAGATAACGCCGCCGTGGTCGCGCCGTCGATGTGCCCAGCCGAAAACAGTGATGGTTTGGCCTAGATAGCTTGAATCAATCAAGCCGCAGTAGTTGGTTCTCATGATGAAATCCTAAAAAATGGGGTGGCTGATTGCTCGTAAAAAGCATATCCAGCAGGGGGACGCCGATTAGAATTGGCCTGCACGCGCAGACCAACAAATCACGTCAATTTGAACATCAAGGTGCCGCCACGGATGCCCGCGACGGCTACCGATTGGGGTCGGTGCAGGCTTGTTTTAACTCGGCCCCGTTGGTGTGGTGTGGATTGGGAACAATTTTAATGACGCGAGCCGGTTCGGCCACGCCCATTGAGATGATGTATTTGAGCGCTTGATCAACGCTCATGTCCAATTCGATCACGTCTTTTTTCGGCACGATCAGAAAAAATCCGGCGGTGATATTTGGCGTGGTCGGTATGAACACGGAATAGTTTTCAAAGCCAAGATGATCGGTGACTTCGTGCTGGGGCTCGCCCGTCAGCAACGCGACGG
>JANMQR010000396.1:0-12600 GCA_031370625.1 Burkholderiales bacterium
GTCGACTGAATGCCGCGCGCGAGTGCGGCAGCGAATTCCGGCCCCGATAGTCTGCCATCGCGGCCAATGCTGATGGTGGTGCCGCCACGCTTTTTGGCCTCCGATCCGAGCGCTTTACCGATCAGCTCCACCGTATCGGACGTGAGCGATTTGCCGACGATGCCGCGGATGTCATAGGCTTTGAATATTTCTGCAGCGAGTTGTGACATGAGCTAGTTCCTGTGGTCGATAAAATGAAAAACGCGTTGCGGCATCCAGCCACCATGGCCGGGAAATCGCCCGGATAAAAAGCCGACATGACCGCCGTGGGCAGGGAAATGCCGCGTAACGAATGATGATACCTGTGCCGCAGTCGGCAGGGCGGCGGCGGGCAAGAATGGATCGTTGAGAGCGTTGAGGATCAGCGTCTGCACCCGAATATCGATCAGTCCCGGCTTTGCCGATGCGCGTGTCCAATAATCATCGGTATCACGATAGCCGTGCAGCGGTGCGGTGACTTCATTATCAAACTCGCGTAGCGATTGTGCCGCCACCACCACGTCGCGATCAAAAATTCCGGGGTGGAGTTCGAGTTTTTTAAGGGCGGTTTTTTTCATCGTATTCAAAAACATTTTGGAATAGAGCTTATTAAAACCTTGCCCCAGCGCCTCGCCAGAGGCCATTAAATCCAGCGGTGCCGAGACTGCCGCGAGCGCGTGGACAACGGATGCCGCAGCGCTGCCCTGTTCGCCCAACCATTTCAGGCTGGCATTACCGCCCAGCGAAATGGCCACCACGTACACCGGCTGCTCAGGCGCTTCAGCCTTGACGCGCCGTAATATCCAATCAATTTCTGCCGCATCGCCGGAATGATAAGCGCGCGGCAGCCGATTAATTTCGCCGCTGCACCCGCGAAAATGCGGCACCATGCCACGCCAGCCGCGTGCTTGTGCAGCAGCAATTAAATTGAGCGCGTAAATGCTTTGCGATGAGCCTTCCAGTCCGTGAAACACCACCAGCATTGGCGAAGTGGGCGAACCAGTGACACGATCAACATCGATAAAGTCCCCGTCTGGCTTGCCGTTTGGGGTGCTTTCCCAGCGCTCGCGTTGATAGGCGAGGGCGGGACGGCGCGCAAATAGTGGCGGGTAGATTGTCTGCGCATGTGCGCCTTGCAGCCACCACGGCGAGTCGTACATCGGCATCGTCGACGCTGTTCGCGTCGCATCGTTGCGGAGATTGTCGAGAGTGGCACTCATCTACCACCCGCCTTTGTAATCGATGCGCACCCGACCGTCCAAGGTCGGCCGACCGAGCGGCAATAGTGCCGCGAATAGCAGCGGCGCTTGCGGCGATGCTTTCGCGGTGCCGCTATAGGCGAATTCGCGGCGCGGCAGCCATTGGACTTGTCCGCCACCATCGAACGCGAGCAAGCCGGACGATTTCACGAAACTATATTCGGCCAAATTGTCGCGGAAATTGATATTGATTTCATAGCTGCCCACCGGTTGTGCAAATAATGTTCGGAGCGCTAAATTATCCGCCTGCGCGGTAAGTTTTCCGGTGACCGAGATCGGCCCGCGATAGCGGAAAGTCACGCTCTCACCCACATTCGTCTTCAGTTGCAAGGTGCCGCGCGGCCCAGCGAATGCGATCAAATTATTGAGCGCGGAAATGAAACTTGCATCCGCTTTGAGATCCGCACCGCTAATGTCGATGTTGGTAAAGCCAATGCCTGCGCGCGCGACCCCGGAGAGTGCGTCAGACTTGGCGATCACATCGAATCCCAAGCGAAGTTTGAACAATGCGGTGGGGGCAAATTGCCAGGCTATCGGTACTTTCACGCCACGTCCGGCCTGTTGACCCAGCACCAATATTCCGCTGCCAGACCAGATCGTGCCAGCGGTCGTGTTTAGATCGCCGTACGGTGCCAGTGCTGCCCGGGCGGGGCTTTCTAGCAGCCGTGCCGGTGCGAATGCGACGGCGCCGAGCGCAAATGCCACAATCGCGATGACGGCGAGAATTATTTTCACTTTACGGGTCATAGCTTATTTGGGGATCATCGTTGATGTCGCGCTATCAACAAGCGTCACCTCTATCGATACCAACGCAGACGGAATGGTTTTCGCATTCGTGTTTGGGTTCGTGTTTTGGTTCGTGACGGGTGCACTGATCGGGCCGGAAAGTGCGGTGATGGTGAGTGAATCCACGCTGAGCCGATAACGCGAAAGCGCTTGATCAAGGCGGTCCAGAAAAGCGGTATAGCTCATCGATGCGATGCCGATGCGAAACGCACGATTTTCATCGACCGCAATTTTTGCACTTGAACCGAAAATGGTTTGCAGGCTATTTACGTCAGCTGCACCGCGTGCGCTGGCGGTAGTGGTTGACGTGGAAGGTGGTACCGCATTCAAGCGCTGCATTTCGGCCACTTGCGCGCGCATGTTGGCGAGTTTGGCCTCCAGCACCGGAATGCGTTCGGCGTTCAGTGCGCGACCACGCGCGGCCGGCAGCCAGGCATAGGCGTAAATCAAACCAGTCAGCAGCGCGCCAGCGGAAATCAGCAGCACGGTGCGGGTACGCGGCTCGATTTGCGCCCAACGCGCGCGCGCGTCGGTCAGCGCAGCGAAATTGCTTTTGTTGGTTGCCGTCATTGGTGATGAGCTCATGGTGCTGCCTTGGAAGTAAGGGAATTCATCTTGAAGCCAATTTCAACCGTGCCCGCTTGTGCGCCTGGTGCCACCGACGCGTTTGGCAGGGACGCTACGCGAGCTTCAATTTCTTTTTGTAAATCGCGCATCGATGCACCATTTTTTTCATCGCTGGTATTGCCTGCCTTGGCGATTAGTTTGGCGTCATTTTTTTTAATGTTGACAGCCATCACGTCAAGATTGGGGATCGCCTCGCGCAGTGCCGCAAATCGCGCCAGCGCGCGGCGCGAATCATCATCACGCAATACGCCGCGCTCGCGTTGCAAGGCGTCCAAATTGCGCTGCATCTGCAGCGCAGGGTCGATGATGGTCGTGGCTTGAGGAAACGCTGTTTGAAACGTGGTTCGCATCTCGCTCTCGATAGCGTTGCGTTTTCGCTCGAGCTGCCAGTTATCTCCCACCACGAACGCGACGTGGAGCACGGCAATTAAAGAGGCAAGTGCCAACGCCGGTTTTAAGCTCGCAATCCACGCGTTTGCCGCGCGAGTCGGCGCGAATTCACCAGTAAGCAGATTACCGCTTTTGAGGGAAGCAAGTCGCTTGAATGCAGTGGTTCCCGCAATTGAATCGCGGCTAATTTTTACAGGTACGCCAAGCGCGGTTTGCCAATTCGCGCTTAGCATTTTTTGATCCGCATCGCTTAAAGAATCGGGCTTCGCAAAAAAGAGTGAAATCGCGGCTGGCTTTTCCGCAACTTCATCTAACGCCAAGGTCAACGCAAATGGTGGTTGTGGGACTGTGCCGGCGTCAATCGCATAGGCAAAGCCATCTGCGCGTTTCGCGTATGCATTTTTTGCGGCAAGCTGTATTGACCATTCGCCGTTAGTCACGGGTAAAAGTGCAGTTTCAGCAAATGCTGCACGCGGCGCGAAGCCCGCCGCATTGAGCCAATTGAGCGCCGCGCCAAACCAGGCGCGATCAATCGCGGCAGCGATGTGCAGCCCCCTGGATTTGCCTTGCTTGGCGGCATCGTTTGCACCGCGTGCATCCAGCACCACCGCGTGTACGGTGGAAGGGTCAATCGTCAATTTGTCTTCAATCGCGTAACGCACCAATTGATCCCGCTTCGCGGTGGACACGGCCGGCAACAGCGTCTCGATAAAAACCACGCGACCGGCGGGCACCAGTGCAATGATTTGTGATCCGTTTGGCACGATAGCGCGCGCCTCCGCCAAGCTGGATTCTGCCGATCGCACGACGCCTCCATTCGCGTTACAAAGCGTCCATCGGGCAGTCGTCGCAGCATCGAAGCGGGCGAGATCAGTAAGAGTGATAAAAAGCAGCAAGGCGCGCCCGTCGGTAAAATTTTAGAAAGAATTAACCCAAATTATACTGGGCCAGCGCGTTCCCGCCGCCTCGGCACTGCGCAGCAGCGCAGTTTGCCGCACCTGTGTCGATTGCTTTGAAATCGCGATCGACACAGAAAAAAATTGGCTGGTTACTGCGGCGAATTGATCGAGCGATGCCGGCGGAACGGCTTTTAATTCGCTCTGCTTTTTGACATCCGCAAGATCCTTAAAAGGTTGTTCTTCGCGTTTACTCACCAGCGCATTGGCGTCGTTGTCAGTGACCTCCAGAAAATAGGCGCGAATAATTTCAGGCAGCGCAGAATTCATGTTGAGTTTGGTGCGCGCGGGAAGCGCGGTGATGTAAGGCGTCAATCGCTTAACAATATTTGCGTTGAAGCCGCGCACGCGCGCTAGTTCACTCGCCTGCAGCATGGGGCGATTGGCAGTGCGATAAGGCTCAGGTAGCCCAAGATAGGCGCTGTCTTCGGCACCGTTTGGGCTGAGATCGCTATCTTTGTCGAGCCAATCGACCAGTGCCGGCGTTAAATCGGCTTCGATCTTGAGCAGTTTTAACAGCCGTTGAAAAATTTCAATATCAGTTGGACTTTTCACGCCACCGACCACCAAATTATTGATATTGAATTTGCCCGACTCATCGCGAATCACGCCCGAAGCAAACGTGCCACCGCCTGCATCGTCGAGCGGCAACGCGTTAATGCCCTGCGCCCATTTTTGTTTCGGATGCACATACGGCGAATTCTTTTGCGTCTCAAATAAAATCGCGCGCGCCCAATCGAGCGTGGGTTGCGTGTACAGCGCGGCTTGCGCACGTTCAGTGGTGCGGGCGGTGCGGGTGAGGGCATGTGATTGCTGCATCAGCAAGTAGGTCGCGATCGTCGCCGCCAACATCACCACGAGCAGCGCAGTGATGATGGCAGCGCCCATTTGTTGACGTTTCATCGCGTTAGCTGCCATCAGCGGAGACGGCGCGTAATGAAAAAATTCGCGTCAACGTTTCGCCGCTATTGAGCGTGATAGTGAGTTCGAGCGCGCGTGGAAACACGCTGACTTTGGGGTCGGGCAGCTCACAAGTTGCCGGTGCTTGCGGCCATTCCGCGCGCCAGTTGTCGGCAGCGTTTCCGGTCGAATTTCCTAACGCGCGCCATTTTGCGTCACGCACATTTTTGAGTGCTGGGTATGCAGCAGCAATTGAACGCGGCGCTTGGTCAAGCGCGGGCCACAACAACCATTCGACATTGCCTTCGTTAAAGCGATAACCAATTCGCTGCGGCGCAGCGTTGGTGCCGTTGGCGTCGGCAAAGCCGGTGCGTGTAAAGCTTAACGCTGCATCGTTAGTCGCAAAACTGCTCAGGCAGAGTGGTGCAGCGCTACGACCATCGGCGGTGCGAATCGGGCGATTGAGCACCGCTGCCAAATCGTTTTCGACGCGTGAAAAAAACAAGGCCGCGTCGCGCCATTTTGTGCTCTCAATATTGAGTTGCTCGCGCGTTTGGAACAGCGAGCCCAGTGTGCGGTACGACAGCAGCGACAGGATCGCGAAGATCGCGAGTGCCACGAGTAGCTCGATCAACGTGAAGCCTTGTTTAGCCCGATTCATGGCGATGCCTTCACCACAAAGCCGCTTAAATTTGCGAGCCATTGATCGTTGCCTGGTCTGAGTACTTGCACCTCAATTTTGCGGAACGCGGCGTTCGGCGTATTCGAAATCTTTTGCTTCCATTCGAATTCGATATTCGCCATCGTTTGACGGCCGTTTGATTCGCCCGCGCCAGGCAGCGTAGTGGTGGTTGCTGCGTTTATTTCCGCGATGCGGTTTTGTGCAATCCACGTGGCAAGCGTGCGCAATTTGGTTTCATTCGCGCTATCAGTGGCAACACTCGCGGCGCGCATGGCGGCGGTGAGTGCGATGGCCAAAATCGCGAGCGCGATTAAGACTTCGATGAGTGTGAAACCGGCATGTCTGAAGATAGATTTCATTTCGCCGCGTCGCGCGTGGTTGCGATCAAGGAAATATTTCCCAGTGCATCAACGCGAATGGTTGCAGCGTTGAGTGCGGATACAGCAGATTGAATTTTCACGTCGAACGGTGCGGCCACCCCGGCAGGTTGAAAGGTGGCAACGGCGTCTGCGTCGTTTGATCTAGCTGAGTTGGAAGACAGCGAACCCGTGGTCAACTCACCAATCGTGCCGGCCGCAAATTCTCTGGCAACAATGGCATCGCCGTTGAGCGCTTCCAGCGGCAGCCATTTTGTTTCGACCGATTTTTGATCGCGCTCAAAAAATTGCATTGAATTGTCTTTTACTTCCACCGCAATCGCCTTGCCGCTCATCGCGGATTCATCGCGAATTTGTTCCAGTAAAACCAACACGCGCTCGCTTTCGATACGAACTTTTTCGCGTTCATCGGGGATCAGATTTGCCACGGCAAGTGACAATGCGATCCCTAAAATTATCGTCACCACCAGTACTTCGATAAGCGTAAAACCAGCTTGGTTGTGCCGATCATGCCTGGAAGCAAACCCCAAGCAGGGCGGGCGCTTTGAGCCGTTTATGCTCGCACCCGTTCGGGTGTCTCCATCGAAAAAACCGCACCAGTGAAGGTGTTTCATTCTCTACGCGCTATGAAAAGCTAAAGATTCCACGAGCCAATATCGGCGTTATTTCCTTCGCCGCCCGGCTGCCCATCCGCGCCCAAACTGAACACATCGAGCTCACCTTTCAAACCCGGATTAAGATATTGATACGGGCGGCCCCACGGGTCGTTCGGCAATTTTTCCAAATAGCCGCCAGGTTTCCAATTCATCGGAATCGGATTGGTCGCCGGTTTGATCGTCAAGGCCTGCAAACCTTGGTCAGTTGCAGGATAGGCAGCGTTATCGAGGCGATACAGTTTTAGTTGCTGCATGATTACCGAAATATCGGCCTTCGCCGCCGTTACCCGCGCCTGATCCGGCCGATCCAGAATTTTTGGGATGACTACGGCGGCCAGAATGCCGAGAATGACCACCACAATCATCACCTCAATCAATGTGAAGCCGCGTGCTGACGATAGCTTTGAGAGTTTCATAGTAGATGCGCAATCCAGAACAAGAAAAATTGATCGTTTATTGTAAGTGAAACCGCGTGCATATTTCGTGACGATTTGCGCCGCGATAATGCGGTGCCTAGGGCATGAACTTACGCTACGTCATCGATAGGGAAACCAAGTGTCGCATAGGCACCTCATGACGAGGCGTGGCCAGCACGCGCAATTTGTTCCGCATTCAGATAACACCACGCGCCTTCGGCAAGATTCAGTGATGCCAGCGTGAGCGACCCAATCGCTACGCGCCGCAACGCAGTGCAATGATTTTCCGCTGCGGCCAGCATTCTTTTTACCTGATGATATTTGCCTTGTTCGAGTACGATCTCAATTTCGTGCTCCGCCAGTTGCTCGCAACGCAGCGCAGCCAATGGTGCGGGCTCATCGTGAAGTTTTACGCCGCCCAGCAATTCGGCAACGAGTTCTGGCGTGACAGCATCGTGGGTGGTGGCGACATAAACTTTCGGCACGTGCCGCTTGGGCGAGGATTGTGCGTGGATAAATGCGCCGTCATCACTCATCAATAGCATGCCGGTGGTATCGTGATCTAGTCTGCCGACGGGCTGTACGTCACGCCGGGAAAATTGTTCCGGCAACAACGTCAGCACACCGGGATGAAAACTCGGCTTGCGTGAGCATTCAAAATTAGGCGGCTTGTTGATGCAAATATAAACATGCTCGCGATAAATCCATTCTTCGTCAAACACTGTAAAGCTTAGGTTTTCCGTTTCAAACGTTGCGCGCGGATCGCTGACGATCTCACCGTTGACGGCGACGTCGCCATCCTCAATCAATTCGCGACACCAGCGACGGGTGCCGAAACCTTGCGATTGCAACACATTATTTAGAGGGATTTTCGGCATGCGCGGACTTTAGCAGATCGGGGACGCAAAATTCGCTTTCAGCTGGATCGCTAATTCGCTTCTATAATTCGGTCTCGGTATGCGAACCATTTGCGTGCATGCGTTTCTAATACCGTTTGCAGGAAAAAATCATAAAGACACCATCCGGCCACCGTTTCACCGCAGCATTTTAATTGCCCACTCTTGACGTTCCAGTTGCCCGCGGCCGCCTTATGCAAGATCCCTTGATCACCCCCACGCCAAAGCTTACCCAATGGCTGAATGAAAACATGGCGCTGGAATTTCGCTTCCGCCGCAGTGTTGTTGTGGGTGTGGCCTTATCGATTTTGTTTCACCTCCTGTTACTGATTTTCATGCCCGAGCGGCAGAAGAAAATTGAAAACGAAGACGCGGCCTCAAGCCAGCCGATGGTGGTGCGTCTCAACCCACTACAGGCGCGGCCGCCCGCTGCCGCCCCGGCGGAAGTGACGCCACCAACACCTGTGCAGGCAGCACCGCCGAAGCCGCGCGTGCTTTCCGTGCCGAATCCGGTCAGCAAATCGCCGATGGCACCGGTGCCGCTTGAGCCGCTCCCGCCACCCCCGCCACCGGTGATCCCGCCGAGGCCGGTTGATCCCCGCACCGAGCCGCCGAGCATGATGGCGCGAGTGGAAGAGGCTCGCGCGCGTCGTCAGGCATTGGAGGACGCCGCCAAAAGTGAGAACGCGGAAAGCAGATCAAACGGAAGTGATCCAAGTGCAGCAGACCGCACGGCCGGCAATATCAACAAAAATTTGGCAAATTTGGGTCGCGCGCGCGATGGCACCAGCGGCGTTTTTCAAATTATCAACAAAGGCTATCGCACCGGCTCATTCTCGTTTCGCGGCTGGACGACTAATCGCAGCGACAGTTATCGCCGCGTGATTGAAGTCGATGCCGGGCAGGGCGGTGATATTGAACGGGCGATGGTGCGACGCATGATTGAGCTGATTCGTGAACACTATCAGGCCAACTTTAGCTGGGATTCGTATCGGCTGGGCCGGGTGGTCACGCTGTCGGCGCGCAAGGAAGATTCAGCAGGGCTAGAAGATTTTTTACTGAGCGAATTTTCTGAATTTAATCCCCCGACTGCACGTGGTGCCCCGCCTTCGACACCACCCCCGCCGCGCCGGAATTAAGTTTTCCATAGCAGCCACAGCCCTGCCACCAAATAGCAACTGCCCGTGACCAACACCACACCGCGCGTCCAACGGCGAAAATTCGCATCTGACATTGCTTCCAGCACTCTGCGCGATAGCGTGGTACCAAACATCGCCAACACAATCACCGTCGCAGCGACCCACCAATCAAGGCTGCTTTGCGCGGTTTTCAGTAGTAGCCCGAAATAAATGATTTTTAGAATATGGCCGAACGATTGTGTTGCTGCTTTTGTTGCCACTACTTCCTTGCGCGCCAATTTTGAGTGGATGAAAAACACATCCAGCAAGGGGCCGGCCACGCCTGCAACCAATTGAACGGCCGTACAGCTAACGCCGCAAATAAATGAATGACCGCGCTTGTCGATGCTCAGTTTCAGATTGTCCGGCAGCAGATACGATACAAGCGGCGTGGCCCCCAACAGCAAATACGAAACCGGTTTGCTGACGGCGAGTTGAATCACGCTAAATATTATCAGTACCAGAAACGCGCCTAATGCCACTCCGCGAAACACGCGCCAATCCACTTCCCGCCGCCAGAGCCACGCCCGCCAGCCGTTCGCCGACATTTGCGCGACGCCATGCAGCATCATCGCCGCAGGCACCGGCAAAAATGCCAGCAACACGCCCATCAAAATCATCCCACCCGCCATGCCCAAAATACCGGAGATGAATGAGGTGATGACGACCGATATGGCGATTACGATGAAGGCTAGGGTGGAGGGCATAGGAAGTTAAAGCCTCTCCCCCTTGATGGCAGCGTGGCCTAGGGCCAGGGAGAGGTTGGAGAGAGGGGGGTGGTTAAATAATCACCGGACTAATAATTATAGACGTCATGAATCAGAGTACACGTCAACTCACGCCACGGCTGTGCGAGAATCTTGATTGCTCAAATACTGAAGAAAAAAATGAACGCTCCCCAGCCGAAGTACGACCGCTTCTACCGCTACACCGAATTCAGCCAGTTGCTGCAAGATTTCGTCAAAGCATTTCCTGAATTGCTCTCAATTGAAAGCATCGGCAAAAGTCATGAAGGCCGCGATATTTGGGTAATCACGGCGACCAATATTAAGACCGGTGCCGCTGCTGATAAACCCGCGTATTGGGTCGATGCAAATATTCATGCGAGCGAGTTAGCCGGTGGCGCGGCGGCGATGTATTTGATCGATACGCTGACCAAAAACTACGGAAAAAAAGATGCGCGCAGCGAGCAGATCACCCGCCTGCTCGACACCCGTGTGATGTACATTTGCCCACGCATGAACCCGGATGGCGCGGAATGGGCGATGCGGGACACACCGAAAATTATTCGCTCCGGCACGCGCGCGTATCCGTACGAAGAAGAAGCGATTGACGGCCTCGATATTGACGACGTGGATGGCGATGGCCGTATTCTTTCGATGCGTATTAAAGATCAAAACGGCAACTGGAAATGTCACGAAACCGAGCCACGATTGATGGTGCCGCGCGCGCCGACCGAATACGGCGGCACCTATTACCGCATGCTGCCCGAAGGCACCATGCGCGATTACGATGGCTACACCGTGAAGGTGAATAAAGATAAACAAGGCCTCGACCTCAACCGTAATTTTCCGGCAGGCTGGCGGCAAGAGCATGAGCAATTTGGTGCGGGCCCATATCCGACCTCTGAGCCCGAAGTGCGCTCAGTCGTGCATTTCATCACGCATCATCAAAACATCACCGGTGGTTTGACCTTTCACACCTGGAGCGGCGTGCTGCTGCGACCATTCTCAACCCTTGCAGATGATGAATTGCCTGCGGAAGATTTGTGGACGTACAAAAAACAAGGCGAGAAAGGCACCGAGATTACCGGCTATCCCGCGATCAGCGTCTATCACGAGTTTCGCTATCATCCGAAGGACGTCATCAGCGGCACCTTCGAATGGATTTATGAGCACCTCGGCCTGTACGAATGGACCATTGAAATCTGGTGCCCAATGCGCGAAGCAGGCCTCACCGATTACAAATATATCGACTGGTTCCGCGATCATCCGGTAGAGGATGATTTGAAAATGTTGCAGTGGGCCGACAAGGAATTAAAAGGCAAAGGCTATATCGACTGGTACAAATTTAATCATCCACAATTAGGTGAAATAGAAATCGGCGGCTGGGACAAAATCCACGCCTTCCGCAATCCGCCACCACATTTGCTGGAACGCGAAATCGCGAAATTTCCGGACTGGTTAATCTATAACGCGATGACCTCACCGAAGCTGGAATTAGTCGATGTAAAAAAAGAAAAAATTGATGCCGATACCCATCGCATCACGCTGGCTGTGCAGAACACCGGCTACTTGCCATCGTATGTGTCCAAGCGCGCACTGGCTCGCAAGCAGTCGCGTGGTGTGGTGGCGGAGATTATGTTGGCGGCGGGGCAGGAGCTGATTGCGGGCAAGGCGCGTGAGATGCTTGGCGAGCTCGAAGGCCGCGCTTATAAACATACGCTGATGAGTTTTTGGACGGATACATCACCGACGGCAGATCGGGTGGTGGTGACGTGGGTGGTGAAGGGGAGTGGGGAAGTGAAGATTACGGCGGCGCATGAGAAGGCGGGGGTGGTTCGGGTGGGGGTGTTGGTTTAGGGGTGATTTGTTTTTTGCGGATTTATTTCGCCACCGCTTAAATTTTGTCATCCTGAGCTGGTTTGGCGAAGGATCTGCTTGTGCGAGGTTAGTGTTGTATAACGTCATGTAGAGCTAGTGGGCGCGCTGAGCGAAACGATTTGCGCCGTCTGTGCTCAGCAGCGGTGAATATTTCACGACGCCGGGGGCAGCCCGGCGGCTAGTTCCTTTATTTTGCTTCGCCAAAAGAAAAGAACCAAAGAAAAGGCGACCCGGGTTCATCGCCCCGCAAAAAGCGCGGGGTTCCCTGCGCTACTCGAAGCGACAGGCCGCTGCGGAACTCCTCTCCTCTTCGTTTTACATTGCCATTGCCCGTGCATGGGCAATGGCGTTCGCGGGCCCGCCGCATGCGGCTCGAATTCCCCGCTCACTCTCGCGGAATGCCCCTGTCACTTCTGCGTTGCTCGGCGACTCTCACAGGGCCCTCCTGCCTTTAAGGTCGTCGTTGAGGCGACAGAGATAGAAGCGTAGGGTGGGCAAAGCGCAGCGTGCCCACGGATGCATCGCCACATGCGCGTGGGCAGATGACGCCTGCCCACCCTACAATTAGTTCTTCGTAAGAGCCAGTAGGGCGCACTGAGCGAAGCGATTTGCGCCGTATGTGTTTACTGTTAGTGATTCATTCACAAGGCCGGGGGTAGCCCGGCGGCTAGTCCCTTTCTTTTGCTTCGCCAAAAGAAAGGAACCAAAGAAAAGGCGACCCGGGTTCGTCGCCCCGCAAAAGCGCGGGGTTCCCTGCGCTACTCGCGAGCGAAGGCGGCTGCGGAACTCGCTTTGCGAAAACGGTTTGTAATAAGGGAAATGATCGTGGCGCAAAGCTCAGACAGTCCTCGCCGAA
>JANMQR010000415.1:0-12245 GCA_031370625.1 Burkholderiales bacterium
CGAACACATAGAACACCGTGCCAGCGGTATAAATTACGCCACCAAACGCCACCCACAAGAATCCCGGCCAGGTCAGCGCTTTCACCATCGGCACCACCCCAATCACTGCGATCCAGCCCATTACAATGTAGATGATCAGTGAAGGTATCCGATGCCCCTTCGCGAGCCACAATTCTTGCACGATGCCAATCACAGCCAAGCCCCACACCACGCCGAATAACGACCATCCCCAGGCGCCGCTAAGCGTGACCAGTGTGAATGGCGTATACGTGCCTGCAATCAGCAAATAAATCGCGCTGTGGTCAAGCTTTTGGAACACGTTTTTGGCCTTGCCGCGCGTGCTGTGATAAAGCGTGGACACGCTGAATAACAAAATCAAGGTCGCGCCATAAATCGCAAAACTCACGATTTTCCACGCGTTTCCGTATAGCGCGCTGTAGGCGATTAGCGCAATCGCACCGCCCAGCGCCAGTACTGCGCCAGCGAAGTGGGAGTAGCCGTTGAAACGTTCTCCGTGATACATAGTTTGAATTTCCTGACAATGAAATGAACCATGCTAGATGCGAAGCGTAACAGTCTCAAGACAACCGAGCCTAAAATCATGTCGCCAATACTGGCGCGGTGTTTGGAGCATAAATACCTCAAAACGCGCGCCAATACAAGGCCTCTGAAAATTTAACTAGCTCGGTTTAGAGTCGTCTTGCAACAAAAAATTCCGCACCACGGCAAGCTGGTCCTCAGTCTGAAACATCGGCGCATGGCCCACATTTGCAAACTCAATGCCACGCACACCCGGCTTCGCGCACATCTGCTCAAACGTCGATTTCAGCAGCAAATCCGAATCCGCGCCACGTGTGAGCAACACCGGACATTTAATCGCATTCCAGTATGGCGAAAGATCAATATCCACAATCGGCGCAGCGCGAAACGCATCGCCAATACCCGGATCGTAACGAAACATCCACTTGCCGTCATCCGTCGGTTTCAGCAGCGGCAATGTCAGCGTGCGCCACTCATCATTACTCAATGGCCCGAACGGGCTCACCGCGCGCACCGCTTTGATCGCTGCATCAACATCCGCAAACGCCGGTGATTTGCCCACGTATTGATTGATGCGTTCTAGCGCAGATTTAGGCAAAAATATTCCGACATCGTTCACCACCAAACGCGTAATCGGCGACTTTGGCAACGCAGCCAGCAACATGCCAATAATGCCGCCCATGGACGTGCCCACCCAATGAATTTCGCTGGCACCGGTGCGCGCGATCAGCGCCGTCATATCGTTCAAATATTGCGGATAGTTGTAATCTGTTTTGTTGGTCAGCCAATCGCTTTCGCCGCGTCCCGCCACATCTGGACAGATCACGCGATATTGTGCAGAAAGCAATGCCGCCATCGTGTCGAAATCGCGCCCGCAACGCGTCAGACCATGCGCGCAAATCAGCACACGCGGATTCGCCGCATCGCCCCACTCGGTGTAATGCACACGATGAAAACCGCCTGAGGAGAGTGCCACGTAAAAATTATTTTTCATAAACTCTTTTAAAAAATGCTTGCCAAATACAAGCTGTAATTCGCCACGGCTCGCCATCTCGTCTGGAATCGGATCAAGCTAGCGGAAAAAGAACTGCGAACGTTCACGTTAGCTTTTCAATTTTACGTTTAATAAAACCCGGTTGCGACGGCCTACGAAAACGGCGCACTCAATTCCGCCGGACGGTTAACAACAACGTGCTGTACCAGTTCACTTAGATGGCCACGCATGCATGGCCAGAGAGGCCATGCGCTTCAAGCGTGCGAGCGATGCACCATCGCGCGCTTGGACTGCCATGCCTTGAATCACCATGGCGTAGAACGCGGCCAGCGCTCCCGTATCAGTCACCGCCGGTAGCTCTCCCACTTTGCGCGCGGCTTCCAGCCGCACACGGATTGCCCGCTGGGCGTCTTGGCGAAGCGCGGCAATTTCTGCGATCAGAAAAGCGTTATCCGCCGAAGATTGCAGCTCGCCACAAGCGATCATGCAGCCCGGCGCATGCGAGGGATTGCTAAACTGTTTGGCGGCTCCGAGTAATACTCGCTCGACGGCATCCCACGCGCTACAGTCAGCCCCGATTGGCTCAGAGAAGAAAGCGCCGTAACGCTTCTGGTATTGCGCAATGGCTTCGCGGTATAACGCCTCTTTTGATCCGAACGCAGCATACAAACTGGGCGGCGAGATGTCCATTGCGCTCGTGAGTTGGTTGGTCGAGGTAGCGTCAAAACCGTGCCGCCAGAACAGATCCATTGCAATGTCGAGCGCATCATCGCGCTCGAAGGCGCGCGGGCGCCCAGCGCGGCGCTTGGAAACGGAGGCGGTCAAGTTTTTTGTTTTCATAAACATATTGTATCAGACGCTACAAAATATGTTGACAGCGCGTACAGAAATATCTATATTATGTAGTTATCACTACACAATAGGTTAAAACATGATTGCTAATTCACGTCACTTCCAGCTTAATAAAACCGCTAACGCCTTGCAGTTGGTTCGCGGAAATCGAACAGTTGAAACTCCCGCATCTGACCAAGTGCTGATACGCGTGGCCGCAGCGAGTCTGAACTATCGCGATCTGCTGACGCTACAGGACGTGAACTCAACTCGCGAAGGTCTGATTCCGCTATCAGACGCGGCAGGCACCGTGGTGGCCGTCGGCAGCGCTGTTACGCGCTGGAAGGAAGGTGATCGCGTCAGCGCAAATTTTTTCCCAGATTGGTCTGGTGGCACCTTCTCCACCTCGAATCTTTCCAGCGCGTTGGGCGGTAGCCGGACCGATGGCGTGCTCAGTGAGTTCATCACTGCGAACGAGGCATCGCTGGTTGAAGTCCCCGCACACCTTTCGTTCGCCGAAGGTGCCACGCTGCCCTGCGCGGGTGTGACCGCATGGCACGCCTTGTTCGAACGCGGCGCGGTTAAGGCCGAGGAAACAGTGCTGGTGCAGGGAACTGGAGGCGTCGCCTTGTTTGGCTTGCAACTCGCCACTGCGCACGGTGCCCGAGTAATAGTCACCTCTTCATCGGACGAGAAACTCGAACGCGCTCGCGCGCTCAGTGCGTGGAAAACCATCAACTACCGAAAGCAACCTGACTGGGACAAGGCCGCTCTCGATCTGACCGACGGCAAAGGCGTGGATCATACATTGGAATTAGGTGGCCCTGACACCTACAACCGTTCTATCGCCGCCATCGCTACAGGCGGCCGGATTGCGCAGATTGGCGTACTCAGCGGCTTTAACTCGCGGCCCGACATCGTACCGCTCCAATTCAAGAACGCGAGCATCAATGGTATCTGCGTCGGTTCTGTTGCACACTTCGAGCGACTCAATCGTTTCCTTGCCCGGCACCAAATTCACCCGATAATAGATCAGCATTTCAGTTTCGAAAATACGCCGGCGGCGTACGAGCACATGAAGTCGGCCGCACACTTTGGAAAACTAGTGATCGACCTGAATTGAGCCGCTCGGTAAAGCCAAATAAGCGCATGCTCAGGGCTTACACACTGCATCCGCAGTAAGCTCGGAGGGCACCGCGTTTTGGCTGGCTAACATCATTCAAACACAGGAGCTTTTGTCATGATTACTCTGTGCGGATTCGGCGTCAACAACTACTACAACAAACTCAAGCTGATTCTTCTCGAAAAAGAAATCCCGTTTCGCGAACGCGTTGTCTACCCGTGGGAGCGTGATTCGTTCCGACAGTCTTCGCCGCTAGGGAAAATTCCTTTCATTGAGACCGAGCACGGTGGCTTATCCGAATCCCAAATTATTCTTGAATACCTGGAAGAGCGGTATCCAGATAAGCCGCTATATCCGCAAGAAATCTTTGCGCGCGCAAAGTGCCGCGAACTAATTCTGCACCTTGAGCTCAATTCCGAGTGGATTGCGCGAAGGCTGTACAAAGAGTGTTTCTTCGGCGGTGTAGTGTCTGAAGAAACCAAGCTAGAGGCGCATGCAAAGCTCACCATTGGTTTGCAGGGTGTCGCGCAGCTATCGCATTTTTCACCTTATATTTTTGGCGCAACGTTTACCGCAGCTGACTGTATTGCCTATGTCCATCTTGTGATGATTGCGCTCGCCACGGAAAAAATCTATGGCGAAAATATGTTGCATCGGTTTTTCCCGAATATCGATGAATACATGCGGTTAATGGGTTCTCGGCCACATGTAAAAACCGTGATGGCTGATCGAGAAACCGCGATGACGGTATTTGTCAGTCTTAATGTGAAATACGACGGTTAGCCGATGGTTAGCAAAAAACTACCGTTCCAGAGCTATAGCTTAGGCTCGCTCGAACTCGCGAAATCATCGGGTCGGCGTCCGTTGTTGTCGCGCGCCCAATCAAACTTTCGCTCTGCTACGTCGATAGCCAAATCATTAATGCTGGCATATCGGCGCGCCATCAATCCTTCTGGCGTGAACTCCCAATTCTCGTTGCCATAAGAGCGAAACCATTTCCCGTCTGCGTCGTGCCATTCATAGGCAAAACGAACTGCGATGCGATTGTCTTTAAACGCCCACAATTCTTTGATCAATCGATAGTCATGCTCGCGTTCCCACTTTCGGGTCAGAAAAGCGACAATTTCCTCGCGCTCCGTGGGGAACTCCGCGCGGTTGCGCCACTGACTATCAACGGTGTAAGCGAGCGAAACACGTTTGGGATCACGCGAGTTCCACGCGTCTTCTGCGAGCCTAACTTTCTGAATTGCAGTCTCAAGCGTAAATGGCGGCAAGGGTGCGCGGGCTTCGGCTGGGTTCATTTGGATTGCTTTCGTCTGAATTGCAAGTAAAGCTTCGAAAAATCCTTGTGGGTACATGTTCATGTTTGTAATTGCTGGAGCCAGGCAACAAGGCGCAGACTAAATATCCAATGTCAACGTTAAAGATTTTGCGCGCGAGACGCACATGCACATAAGGCTGGCCTGACTTCGCTCTGCATCTGACAAGGCCATATCGCGGTGATCTGGTTCACCGTTTAACACCTTGACGGCGCAGGTGCCGCAGTTACCGGTACGACAAGCAGCAGGCGCGTCAATACCGGCTGCTTGCACCGCATCCAGAATCGATTGCGATGCGCTGACGCCAATTATTTTTCCGCTGCGCTGCAGCGTGACGCGCACAGGTTTGTCAGTTGCTCGAATACTCGCTGCGGAAAAGCGTTCGAAATGTATGCGGCCCTCGTTGATCGCTGATTCCCTGGCGGCTTCGCGAACGACCTGGATGAGAGAGTTCGGGCCACAGACGTAAAAAATACTATCGGCGGGCGCATTTACCATTACCGAAGTCACATCCAATTTTTGACCGGCATCACTGAAATAGAATGTTGCCGCATCGCCGAGCATCGACTGCAACTTCCACGCGAATGCCGCTTCTTGACGGGAGCGCGCCGCGTAATGCAACGCGAATCGTCGCCCCTGCTGCGCAAGTGCCATCGCCATCGAATGTATCGGCGTAATGCCGATGCCACCCGCGATCAGGATCGCTGGCTGGCTGCCAGTGTGCAGCGGAAAATCATTTCCAGGCATGCCGCAATGCAACGTCATTCCCAACTGATAGTCGCGATGTACCGCAAGCGATCCGCCGCGACCGTTGTCATCTTTTTGCACGGCGATTTCGTAACTGTCACCGGTTTCGGAAACTCGGGTAATTGAATATCGCCGTGTGCCGTGTACATCGTTGGCAACACCCGCATCATTTAGCAGTCGCACCGGCACATCAATATGCGCGCCGGGTTCAACAACGGGAAGATCGCCGCCGTCAGCAGCAGCACGCACCTCATAAGCGCGAACCCGCGGGGTCAATTGACGTACACCGGTGATGACCAGTGCAAGCGGGCCGTTACCCAACGAAGTCGGAGGGAAATCGGGCGTTACTGCGGACGCGATCTCGTTCGCCGCGCCCAATCTTGTCTTGAGCGCCGCGAGTTCTTCACGCAAGGGGGCATTTGCCGCAGAAATTTCTGCCTCGGTAAAGCGCGGTGTAATGTGTTGCGGGCAATTCCAGTCATAGCCTTCGACGGTGATAATCACGCCACGCTCAACCCGTGCGCGATAACTCGACAACTCCAGCCTCGCGATCAGCGCGGAATCTTCATCCAACCCGACAATCCGTACGCGCCCCAGTATTTTTAGGCGAAGACGATTCGCGTAATCCATCAAAATGATCGAGACCCGGTCATTGTTGGCAAAATTGCCCACGCTGATGTATTGCACATTGCCGCGAAAATCAGCGTAGCCAATCGTCTTTTCATCGAGCACTTTTAAAAAACCCGCCGGCCCGCCGCGAAACTGCACATACGGCCAGCCTGTTTCGCTCACCGTCGCTTGATAGAAGCCGTCGCGCTCGCCAATAAAATCGGTTTCCATTCTGCCCAACCGATCACGCCGGTCTTCGGATTCGTCAAGCTGCGCGTAGTTTTTGCGGCTGCCCATGCGCGTTTGCATTGCGCGCACTGCGGGCGTAAACGCAATATCAGAGAAGGCTTGAGACATGGCGGGCTCCTTTGGAATGATGGCACCGGACTCGATGGGAGTCCGGTGTGGGTGGTGCTCGTGATTGATCGCATTACTTGTTAAGTGAAGGCCAATTCTGGTTCGCTTTCGCAATAAAGCTCGCCGGATCTTTACTGAAGGTGGCATTGATATCACCGTTAAAATTCAGATACAACTTGCCATCGACGATCTTCCAGCCGTTCACAGGATCAACATCGAACAGCTTGCCAATCGACGTGCCCCAGGCACAGAAACCACCGTATTGCGGCGCGTATTTAGTGGGGTCGCTCTTGAACGTGGCCAAATTTTCGGCGGTAGAAAACTGCCATTTCACGCCGCCGTGTTCCGCGGTGTAGCGATCCGATCCGGCAACCGGTTTACCAACAGTGAAGTACGAAACAACGTCGTAACCTTTAGCACCCAGGCCTGCATGCAAGGTGTTGTATTCGCCACCGGTTTGTTTGACCGCAAATGCAGGCGCTGCCACGCCGGTAAGCCCGATGGCAATTGCCGTAGCGATAGAGACAGCGGAGATTTTGACGAAATGATTGAGTTTGGTGATCATGATTTTTCCTTTGAATGTTGATTGGGCTGGATGAAGTCAAGCAGCGATACGGGCGGGTGCGGCGAAAAGATCAACTTTTGGAAAGTCAATTTCGATACGCGTGGCCTTGCCGAGAATGTTGGTGAAAATATTGAGCGCAACAACCGAGATGACTTCGACGATTTCACCGTCGTTGAGGCCGGCGTTCCGCGCCGCATCAAATTCAGCGGTGGTAATTTCGCCCAAATTTGTATTGAGCGCCTTGGCGAATGAAACGATGGCAGCGGCTTTGGCGTCACTTGACGTGCCTTTGCGGTTTAATGCCATTTCGTCATTGCTCAAACCCGCGCCGCGGCCAATCGCCGTATGTGCTGATACACAGTACTGGCAGCCGTTGCCCTCGGCAATTGCCAGTGCAATACGCTCTTGAGTGGCTTTGTCTACGCTGACTTTACCAAGCGCGCCATAGAGTCCCAAAAAACCTTCTAGTGCTTTCGGCGAATTCGCCAAAACGCGAATGAAATTTGGTGTGACGCCCAATTGGGCTTGAACAGCGTCGAGCAACGATTTTGCTTCGCCGGTCGCCGTTTGCGGGTTAACAACTTGAACTCTTGCCATGATGAAACTCCTTGTTAGTTGAGGTGGAATATTCGTCGCTTGGATTGTCAGGAAGCGACAAAGTGAATTCTGGGCGTCCGCGCGAATTGAATAAATGGTGTCAAAAACATTTCATTGCTGCATAAATCGCAGTAATATGATTGTTATGGATAAGCTCTACGCCATTGAGGCATTCATCAAAATTGTCGAAGCAGGCAGCATTACCGCGGCCGCCGAGGCGCTAGACGTGTCCCAGCCATCGATGGTGCGAACGCTCGCCGCGCTTGAGCGCGATCTCGGCGTGCGCTTGCTTAATCGCACCACGCGTCGCATGTCGCTGACCGATGAGGGACGCGAGTACTACGAGCGCAGCCGCCAAATCCTTGCCGCCGTGGAAGATGCGCAGGAAAGCTTGAGCGCCCGCCGCGCCACGCCGCGCGGCCGTTTGCGGATCGCATCATCGGTTTCATTTGGGCGAACCTTCGTGGCACCGGTGGTAAATGAATTCCTGGCCGAACATCCCGAAATGAATATCGAATTGCTGCTGCTGGATCGCGTAGTCGATCTGGTCGAAGAAGGTATGGACGTGGCGGTACGCGTGGCCAAGCTGCCGGATTCATCGATGGTCGCACACGCAATTGGCGAGGTTCAGCGTGTTGTCGTGGCGAGTCCTGCACTCATCAGACGTAACGGCCTACCGAAGATTCCCGCCGACCTGCGCGATAAACGCTGCGTCAGTTTCACCGGCGTGGTGTCGCCAGGCCACTGGACTTTTATTGAAGGACGCAAGCAGATTCAGATTCCCGTCACCAACGCGCTCGTGACTAACCAAGTCGATGTCGGCGTGCAAGCGTGCGTGCAAGGCGCGGGCTTTGGGCGCTTCCTAAGTTACCACGTGCTCAAGGAAATCAACGCGGGTCAACTCACACGCATCCTCAAAAAATTTGAAGGCGAATCTATACCGGCAAGCATTGTGTATCCGTCCGCACGCCATCAGTCGCCGAACGTGCGCGCATTCGTGACGTTCGCACAACCCCGGCTCCGCGAGCGGCTTCGACAATTGCAGCAGCCTCAGCCAACATCACGTAAATTCAACCCGAATCAATAGCGCTTTACAATAGCGGTTATGACTAAAAAACTTGATCGACCTGTTCTGACCAAACCAGCTATTACTGCTAGCGCTGTACCGCGCGATGCGGAGACGACTTCTGCCAGCGGCGCACGGGCGCGGGCGCTCGTGCGCCGCACCAAAGAAGCGGCACGTGAAGCAAAAAAAGCGAAATATGGTGACCGTAATGCGGCCACCGACGCACGCGGTGGTAATGCGCCCTCGCCTACTGATCCCGAACGCCGTCGCCCACGTACGCCTAGCGCACCGGACGCGGTGGCAACAACTTCAGCGGCGAGCGCAAAACCAGCCTATGTGAAACCCACCGGGCCACGATCAGCCCACACCCGCTCAGCACCAAAACCCGGCACGGAGCGCGCACCATTCACGCCACGGCAAACGCCACGCGAGCAACGCGGCATGCCGCCCGCCGAGCGTCCGCCAAGAACATCACCTGCCCCAGCCAATCAAGGCTCGCCTGACGATGGCTCCATTCGTCTGTCGAAACTGATGTCAAATCGTGGCATTTGCTCGCGTCGCGAAGCGGACGAATGGATCGCAAAAAGTTGGGTGAAAGTCGATGGCGTGATCGTTAATGAACTCGGTTCGCGCGTGATGCCGGATGTGGAAATTGCGGTGCATCCTGCGGCGTCTGAAGAGCAGGAGCGGCGTGTGACGATTTTGCTGAATAAGCCCGTCGGCTATGTATCGGGGCAGGCGGAAGACGGGCATGAACCTGCTTCGGTTTTATTCACCGAAGAAAACCGTTGGGAAGATGATCCAACGACAATTAAATTCCACCCCATGCAGGCGAAAGGTTTGGCACCGGCGGGGCGCCTCGATATTGATTCGGTTGGCCTGATTGTGTTCACGCAAGATGGTCGCGTGGCGAAGCAATTGATTGGGGACAATTCGGCGGTTGAAAAAGAATATTTGGTGCGTGTCGAAGGCACGCTGAGCGAATCTGATTTGAAATTATTGAATCATGGCTTGTCGCTCGATGGCGAAGTGTTGCGCCCGGCAAAGGTGTCGTGGCAGAACGAAGATCAATTACGCTTCGTGTTGCGTGAAGGAAAAAAACGCCAGATTCGCCGCATGTGTGAGCTGGTGGGTTTGAATGTCGTCGGCTTGAAACGAACCCGCATCGGCATGATTCCGCTGGGTAATTTACCGGCGGGCAAGTGGCGGTATTTGGGGGCAGATGAGTCGTTTTCGTAGCGATAAAAATCGACCCTACCGATGTCATCCCGAGCGCTTTTGCGAGGGATCTGCTGTTAGGATGCCCCGCAATGCAACGAGAAACAGATCCCTCGCAAAAAGCGCTCGGGATGACAACTAAACATTAAAAATCTTCATCGAGCCATCATGACCACCACCCCCAACATCCCTCTCACCGACGACGAAATCACCCATCTCGAAGCACTGCTCGCCTCACCAATTTTCTCAAAACAAGCGATGGGCCTAGATGAAATTCAAGGGTTTCTGTGCGCGGTGATCAGCGGGCCGGAATTAGTCACACCGTCGCAATGGATGCCTGCGGTGCTCGGTAATCCGAAATATGAAACCGCCGCGCAGGCAACCGAAGTGGCTAATTTTCTGATGCGGTTTTACAACGAAATCGTCGCGGATTTAGTCGCCGGTGAAGCGCTCGGCATGTTGCTGCATCGCGAAGACGGCGCGGCGGAGGATGATTTCGATTACGAGACCTGGTGCTTGGCGTATCTGGATGGTGTCGAATTTTCGCCCGTGCCTTGGGACGAGGCAGGCGAGGAAGCAGAAATTAATGAGTTACTGTTTCCGATCAGTTTGCTGGCAGGCGAAATCGAGCCGAAAGCATTGAAGCAAATCAAGCCACGTGACATGGCCGATTTAATGATTGAATGTCGCGAAGATTTGCCGCTGCTGGCGGTCGATATTTACAAATATTTTTTATCGCTGCGCACCCGACCACCGCTGGTCAAAATCACTACTGAAAGAAAGCCACCGAAAAAATTACACTGATGATTGTTGCCAAACCATGACCTCACTTCCCGACAATAAAGCAACTCTGTTTATCGAAATCGAATCGCATCGCAGCTACCTGCTTCGCTTCGCCACTGCGCGCCTGCGTGAGGCTGATGCGGCTGAGGAGGTGGTGCAAGAGGCGCTGCTGGCCGCACTCGATAGCGTCAGTGGTTTTGCAGGTGGCTCCACCTTGCGCACATGGCTGACCTCGATTTTGAAATTCAAAATTATCGATTATCAGCGCCGCGCCGTCACCGAGCGTGAACGATTTGTACAGCCACCTGCGGAAACTGAAGGTAACGACACCGCCTGGTTTGATCGTATGTTTGACGACACCGGCCACTGGCGCGCACCGATGTCAACCTGGGCCACGCCGGATGATGCCGCCTCGCAAAAGGCTTTTTTCGATGCATTTGAGCGCTGCATGGATAAATTGCCCGCCGTAACCGCGCGCGTTTTTTTTCAGCGCGAGGTATTGGGCGAAGAAACCGAAGATATTTGTAAGGCTGAAACTATTTCGTCGTCTAACTGTTGGGTAATACTGCATCGAGCACGCTTGTCGTTGCGCGAATGCCTCGATCGGTCATGGTTTTCCAAATGAGAGTTGAACAGGCAATGTCCTGCAAACAAGCATCAAAAATATTGAGCATGAAACGCGACCGACCTCTAACGGACGAGGAAGAGCTGCAGCTCAAAAATCATCTCGCCATCTGCCTTTACTGCCACAATTTTGATGGGCAGCTTGATGTGCTTGCTGAAATGGCAAAACGATTTGCCGTCGCTCGCGATTTATAACTGTGCTCGCGATTTACAACTGTGCTCGCGATTTGTAAGTCCGCGCGCGACTTGTCAATTTCAAAAAATACTGGCCCAAAAAATATTTTTAGTGGCAGCGCCGATTTTTTGTAAGGTTCCGTCAGCCCCTCTGACCAATCAGATGTAACGCAAAACTGAAAGCGGACAAGCAATTAATTCCCCGCTCGGCACGCGTCCACCCACCACTGATTAAAGGAATCCTGAAAATGAAATCCAGCAAATTTAGCCGTATCGTTTTAGCTTCGCTTGCAGCATTGATGGTCACAGGCGCTGCCCCCGCGTTCGCTGACACCTCGCAAGAAGATATCCAGCGCTTCGTTCAAATGTGTGACGTAAACAAAGACGGTATGGTGTCGAAAACTGAGTTGATGAAACGCGCCGAAGCCATGCTGGCAAAAATGCCTGCGAACAAAGAAGGCATGGTCGACTCGAAAAAAGCGCTGGCCTTCATCATGGAATTACAAAAGAGCGACGGCGGCTTGGGCTATATGACATCGAAGCCGGATTTCATGAAAAAAATGGATGCAGCCTTTGATAAATACGACACCACCAAGGCCGGCATGTTGAACAAGCAACAGTTTGAAGCGTTCGTGAAAGAACTATCGAAAACATCGGGCGCGTAACTTTTTGATAACTTGCAGCGACATTCGCTAGCA
>JANMQR010000011.1:0-25036 GCA_031370625.1 Burkholderiales bacterium
CGAAATACGCGCCGTATCCGGCTCTACTTGGCGAGCCACTGGCCGAGTGCGGCGATCTTTAGGACGGCACTACATGCGTTAAACAGCGGATAGCCACGTCAAGAGCGGCTGGCCGCCGCGATGATACAAATCAGGCTCGCCTCCCATGTCGGGGAGGGGGTGGCTTGGGATTGAACCGTGCAAAACAGAAAAAACCGCGTTGAAGGCAACCTTCAACGCGAAAAATACGTTGTTTCTTCACGCATGTGTATCAATACGTGCGAACAACACATTACGGTGAAATATGCAGGTTAGAGCGTCGCTAAATACGCGCCCAACGCCTCAATCTCTTCATCCGAAAAAATCACGCCCGGCGCACGAACTTTCATTTCAATTTGAATCGCCTCACGCAATGTCGCCACGCTCCCATCGTGCATGTAAGGCGCAGTGTGAGCAATGTGCAACAACGATGGCGTACGAAATTTACCGATGTCAGTTGGGTCGAGCGTTGTGGCAAATGCACCGAGGTTTGCGACGATGGGGTCGTGAGAATTGCGCTGATATTTGCTGGTGTTGGTTTTGAGTCGTAGTCGATTCATGGCTATGCGCATAGCTTCAGTTTCTTTCGGCGCGCCTTTAAATCCAAGATGAAACTGACTGTCGGTGAAGCCGCGTGCCGGGTCGTGGCACTGCGCGCATCCGGCTTTGCCGCTGAACAATTTGCGACCCTGTTCAATTTGTGCGGATGACGTCGTTGATAGCGTCGTTGCGCCGCTGCCAATTTCGCGCACATAGGCTGCGAGTGCGGTTGCGATATTGTCGATGGTGAATGTTGTTTCGTTGCCAAATGCGCGAGCATACGGCGATGAGAGTGCGGGTGTGTCGCGGATGATCGCGAGTGCGTGCCGCTCGTTGGTGAGGCCATGTTCGCGCGTTGAAAATAGCGGCTCCAGCACTTGCGTTTCGAGCGATTGGTTGTGGCCGTCCCAGCTCCAGAGTGTGTAGTGCATTACTGTTAATAAGCTCGGCGTGTTGCGTTGGCCGAGTTGACCGTGATTACCAATCGCCACGGCGCGGCCATCCGCATAGGCGTGCGCGGGATCGTGACAGGTGGCGCAGGCGATATCGCGATTCATACTCAATGCTGTGCTAAAAAAAAGTGTTTTGCCGAGCGCGATTAATGATGATGCGTGATCGTTATTCGCGTTTGCAAAGCTTGATGATGTGCAAAATATGGCAAGTAAAAAAAGTAAAACCCTAGAATCAGGGCGGTGTTCTAGCCATAAATGACTCAAAGTGCGCGCCAGCATTGGAGTTTTAATTTGAATTACCCTGAAAAGGCAACGGCGCAGCATTCACCCATCTCTGCTGTTTTGCGTCGTAAATAAAGCGATATTGCGTCTCTTGTTTTTCAGTCGGCGCGATCAGGTTTACGCTGAATTCGATCCCCCACACAATCATTTCATTGGTCGGTGTGAAGTTGATACGGCGCGCGCGATCATCGCCGCGCGGGCCTAATCCTTCTAGCGAAAGCTCGAACCTGGCGCTGCCTTTGAACGCGCCTTTTTCATCGACCGCGATAGACCAAATTTCAGGTTCGCGCACGCGGCCGTAGTAGAGGCGTTTTTCTTTTTTGTCACCCGCGAGTTTAAAAAGATGCAAGCCAATTGCGTCCACATTGTCTTGCGTAAAAACCACCTTGCCGCTGTCCGGGTTGATTGCAAAAATACGACCCGCTTCTTTGGTCCGCGTTGAGCCCGCTATCGAGCTCACATAGAGCAATAGTGATTCGCAATCGAAAGCGATGCCAAGCGCACCGTACGGATTCTGATCGTTTTGCGGCGCGGCGGCCGGCAATGTGGCCAGCTGACTCATGGCACCGGTGGTGCTATCGACTTTCAACACGCGATTTTGCTCGGCCGGTTTGTTGTCGAGGACGTTGATGCGCGGCGCGGGCACGGTGTAAATATTGCCTTTGCCGTCGTAATGAATCGCGGCCAGCCAGCCAAATTGTTGCCATGTGGGATGCTGCCAGGTGCGCGATTTATCGGCTCCGTCCACCAGCACAAGGCCTTTGATAAAACGTTCTGATGTGGAGAAAAACGATTTCGATGAAAACTCTTTTTTCTTTTCGGCAATAAATTTTGGGTTGGTGCGACAGCCGACAACATCGCCACGCGCTGCGGTGGTTGTGGCTGTGGGTGCGGTCTGTGTGACGCGCTGCGCATGGGCGAGTGGGACGGTTAAAAACAGTGCAGCAATTAAAATGCTTGTTACGATTTTCATTTCGCGACCGCCTGCTTGTTCATACCAAACGGCGTAATCATCGGCCCCGAAAAACACGGGAACATTTTGGGCTCGACCAATCCGTTTTCAATCACCGAATTCGCCCAGCAATATTCTCGGCCTTCACGGTTATCGTTTTTCAACACGGGCACATACCAAAGCACCAGTTTGCTATTGGTAATCGCCTCCGGTGGATTGTTGATAAATTTTTCCGGACCTTGTTCATGATTCACATTGCAGCATGGCCCCAACGTGGGTAGATCGCTTGCGCCCTCGTCGCGATCAGCCGCATGACGTGTGATGTAAACATACGGTGAATCGCCGCGCCCACCATCGCCGAATTGTCCTTTCGATGGCGTGATGTACATGCCGCGATCAGCTGTTGCTGAAAACCGATAACGATATCCATCAATGGTGGTCGCGGTTTTTTCATCCGCCAATTGCCAACGTTCTTTCGCCCACGCGCTCCAATTTTTGCCATCCCATTCACCAAAATTTCCGGTGTCGCTAAATGCAATGCGCGTGACCGGTCGATAGGTGCCATCGTTGCCACAACCGCGGCCGACACTCGCGGCCATTGGACGGAAGCGCCCGTCGTTGTAAAACTCGGTGCGTTGAATGTAGTGATAATTGCACGGGGTGGGCCAGCCTTCGCTCCAGTAATGTTGCACTAGCGCGAAGCCGATGGTCTTGCCATCCTTGGCAATTTCTTCTACACGCGGCGGCTCGGCCGCGATTACGGCGGACTGACTAAAGTAGGGGCAGCCGACCGCGTCGCTATAACCGAATGCATCGGTGCGCGAATAGCTCACATGCCAGTCGACCAGTTTTACGCTATCGAATACTGGCGCGCCGTTAAATTTTGCATTGGCTACTCGAAGCCCATCGGAACTGGTGAGCATGTAGTCGAATGACCAGCCATTGCGCGCCAGCGATGTTTCTTTTTCACAGAATGTTTCGGTAATGACTTCGTTTTGCAAACGTGCTTCTGTGACGGCGCGAACCGGTGGCGCGGCGCCAGCGGTTTTGCCGACCTCAGTCCAGCGCGTGCCGACCAAACGCAAATCAGTTAAATCAACAATCGCCCACAACGCGCGTTCACCTTGCACAAAAGTAGGCGCGACACACAGGTGGCGCGAGCGTTCGCAACGCGTTCGGTTTAGTGAAGTTTTGGTGCTGGCCATCAACGCTTTATCGATACCTGGTTTGCCGCCAAGGGCTGCGGTAACTTGCGGTGATTCGGTGGCGATTTCCAGCGCGAGCTTGGTGAGATGCTCCGGGATATCCGGCTGTGCGCGCGGCAGCGTGGCCAAATTCACCACTTTTTTTGTCGCCGTATCGACAAACACCATGAATGTCGAATTCGCCGCGTAGCCATAAATTTCTACGCGATAACACGTGCTGGCTTTGCACGCCGCAATTGGCTCGGTAATGTCGCTGGGCCGCAGCGGATAGATACCAAAAACTTCCACCAGCAAAGGGCGATTACCAGGCTGTCCTACGGTTATTGATTTGATGCGCGGATCGGTCAGTGCGACGGTTTGCGCAATCGTTTGATTTTTGTCGAGCTTGGCCGTGGACGCGGGCAGGGGAATAAGCGGGTCCGCTTGCTTTAGCGCGGTCGCAATTTGTGCGCGCCGTGCTTTTACCAGCGGGGTTGCGGCCGCCGGTGCGTTTAACGCAAGTGTTGATTTAGAGGCCGCGGCAGCGCCTGCCAACCCGGAAAATAGCGTGAATGTTGTGATGACAAATATCGCGAGAAAGCGTAGGCAAAAGTAGGCTGGCATAAATGTGGGAAGGGATATTGTGAAATAGCTTGGAGGTAAAGAATTTGCCATTTGGCGGGAATATTATGTAACCAAATGCGATAAATCCATTTGTGGTGTGCGGTCGCAGGGGTTTGCTCATAGAGAAGGTCGGTGCCGCACAAAAATGCGTGTCAGTTTTCAATTCGGACGCAAATGTTGCGATATTTTATTAACGATTGCATACTAATAGACGTAGGTGATCACATATGAGTTCAAAAACAGAGGAGAGCATCGGTTACGTTGGTAGAGATTGTTCAATACGTAGCCTGTGCTGTTGAATTAAAAAAAGGGTAAGCCATGAATAGAGTTGTCGGTTTAGGCAAGTTCGGAATTGCGGTCGCGTTTTTTTGTTTTACGTCTTCCGCATGGGCAGCGGTCACCGGCACTGTATTTCAAGACTATAACGGCAACGGCTTATTTGATACTTCAGGCTCGGCTGGCGCCACCGCAACTGACCGAGGCATAGGAGCGGTCACCGTAAACGCATACGGCATTGGCAACACCGTCTGCGGCACGACTAGCACGGCAACAACGGGAACGGTGGGCGCGTACTCGTTGACGCTAACCAGCACCACCGGCAATTGTGCAGGTCCTACTTATCGGGTTGAATTTTCCGGTCTTCCGGCCAACTACGTGCCCGGCGGGCGTAGCACCGATTCAGTGGCCTCCGGTGTCGCGCTTAATTCGTCATCGTCGACCCAGTTTGTTGCCGACGGCAGCACGTTTGTCAATTTCGCCATCAACATTCCCTGCGATTATTGCGAAAACAATCCTACCTTAATAACTTCACGGTTCGTCGGGTCGGGCACCGACAACGTGACGGCAGCGCTGTCGTTTCCGTTCAACGCGGGTATCGCTGCGGCAACCGCCGCCAATGGTACCGCCGAGTTTGTACCGATTACATATGGCTTGAATTTTCAATCGCAGGATATCGGTGCTGTATGGGGCTCTTCAATTGCGCGTCAAAAACGCACCATATTTTTGGCAGCGTTTCAAAAGCGGCACGCGGCTTATGCAAAAACGGCTGCCGATACTATTGGTCTGAACGGCTCAGGGCGAATTTACTTCGCACAAAAGCCTGGCACAGCCGCAGGCCCCGCGACAGTGACCACGCCAAATCTGCTGGTAGATTTGGAAGCTCTCTTTCCCGGCAGCTCGAAGCCCGCTGGCGACAATCATGACCCTGCTGCGGGATGGGATAACGATGTGGTCGCGTTCGGTCGCGTTGGTCGGGTCGGCTACGGTGACGTTGCCGTATCGCGAGACGAAAGCACGCTTTACACCGTGAGTTTGCAGGATAAAAAAATCTATCGCGTGCCGTTGTCGAGCCCGGTAGCGCAAGTTACTTCTGCCGGTGCGGTATCGAGCGTCGATATTCTTAGCTTGGCAAATGTGCCAACGGACGCAACGGGTTGTCCTGATGCCGCTTCGTTGATCCCTGGCGCGATCAACGTCAATCGTTATAACGGTCAAATTTATTTTGGCTTGACCTGTGTTGCGGCTGGTCCTGGAATCGTTGGGCCGCCTGCTATTGCCGGGATCGACGATCCTTCGCTGCTCAGATCGTTTATTTATCGTTGGGATGGCGTTGCTGCAACTGCCACGCAGGTCGCCAATTTCCCATTGAATTACGCGCGCCAGTGTCTGGCCGGCAATACGTGCTCTGCCACTAATTTTCCGACTGATCTGGCGAATTGGCTGCCGTGGTCTGATAACCCGGCTGACATTCGTACAGCTGGTATTTTTGGGCAGAGCAAACGCCCGCAGCCATGGCTGATGAATATCGATTTTGATGAATCAGGCAATATGATTGTTGGTTTTGTGGACCGTGCTGGTCATCAGTTAGGAAATGCTAATGGGGCAGCGAGCACTGGTCCGGTTGAGGGCGTCACTGGTGGCGACACGTTACGACTTGCCGCGTCGACGACTACACCCGGCACATGGAATGCACCGCCCGTTGCTGAGTTTTATACCGGAGACAATTACGGAGGTACCCATCAAGAAACTTCGCTTGGGGGACTCGCGTATGTGCCAGGATCGAATCAAGTGGTGTCTGGTGCATTCGACCCGGTCAATCCATTTAACAACAACTTTCGTTCAGGCGGCGTCATTTGGTTTGATAACACGACGGGCGCAAAGAGTCAGCAATATATGGTCTTCGGTACCGATGCGATTGGTAGTTTCGGTAAGGCGGCGGGTATCGGTGATATTGAATTGCTATGCGATCCGGCGCCAACCGAAATCGGTAACCGCGTATGGCGCGATCTCAACGCCAACGGCATCCAGGATCCGGATGAGCCACCGCTCGCTGGCGTTACGGTTCAGCTTGTCGATAATGCTACGGGAACAGTTGTAGGCACCGCCACCACCGACGCCAATGGCGAATATTATTTCAACGCAACCAACGTGCCGGATGGTGACGTCGCCAGCGCAGGCTTGCAACCCGGTATTAAACCGAATACGGATTACGTTATTCGCATTCCGAATGTCGCCGGTGCCGCACCACAGGCTGCGTTGTTGAACCTCACACCAACAGTCGCTAACAGTAGCGGAAACGGTGTTGCTGCCTCTGGCGACACGACCAATGATCCGATTGCAGACGTGAGAGACAGCGACGGTGTTGTCAGTGGTAACAATCTGGATATTGCCTACAACACTGGTGTTGCAGGTAACAATAATCACGGGCTCGACTTTGGTTTCGCGCCACAATTTTCACTTGGTAACCGTGTTTGGTTTGACACCAATAACAACGGATTATTGGATGGTACTGAGGTCGGCACAGCAGGTGTCAAAGTCGAGCTTCTGACTGCGGCAGGGCTGAAGCTCTATCGCACACCGACAGGTTTGTTGAGCACCACAGCGGCTGGCAACACTGCAATTGAATTAACGACGGATTCGGCGGGTTATTACCGTTTCGATAATTTGCCTGCGGATGATTACATCGTTTCAATTCCGGCGAGCAACTGGGCGAGCGGCGGCGCGCTTGCCGGTTATCAGTCTTCAACAACATCCGAAGCCAATCCCAATAGCAATGTGGATTCAAACGACAACGGTATTCAATCCGCCAATGCCGCTGCGTACACAACCACAGGCGTTAGAAGCGGCATTGTTACGCTGGGCCCATTGTCGGATGAGCCGACTAACGACACCGATCGCCCGGCCACTTATGGTGCAGGCGCGACCGACGGAACAGAGTCTTTGGACAACCGCTCCAATCTGAGTGTGGACTTCGGTTTCTACAAACTGATGGTCGGCAATTTAATCTGGCGTGACGACGGCACGGGTGCGGGCGGTGTGGCCAATAACGGTACACGCGACGGCACTGAGCCCGGTATCGATGGCGTTCTCGTTGAGCTACTGGATGCTGGCGGTAACGTCGTTGCTGTTACCACCACTGCTGGCGGCGGACTCTACAGCTTTATGCAACAAACTGCTGGCGGCACCAGTACGGGCACTGCCGGTGCGCCGCTACTGGCGGGCAATTACACCGCTCGCGTTCCTGGTGGACAAGCGGCACTTGGTGGTCTGCAAAGTAGCGCCGATCCCGCAGGTGGTGCCACACCACTTGGCACCGATAGTGATGACAACGGCACCGGCACGAACGCTGCCACGGGTGCCACCAGCACTGCTCAATTTGCACTTGCAGCCGGTACCAATGCGGCTACCGGTGCTGTGGGCACTGATGCGACAGGTGCCACCGATCAGCCACGCATTGATCTGGGTTTTGTAGCGGCTCCGACCTTCTCGATCGGTAACCGCGTGTTCCTCGACCCGAACAACAACGGCAAACAAGACGCTACCGAGACTGGCATCGCGAGCGCGACCGTCAACCTGCGCGATAGCACCGGCGCGCAACTCTACCTCACGGCAGGTGGCGTGGTTACCACCGTGGCTGCAGGTAATACCGCCATCACCGCCACTACCGACCCGAGCGGCTATTATCGTTTTGATGGCTTGCCTGCCAGCGCGACAGGCTACATCGTTGGTGTTGTCGCTGCCTCGTTACCAGCAGGTGTAGTTAGCTCCACCGGTACGTTAGCCGGAGAGCAAGGCGATAAAGGTGCTGATCCCCAAGTTGCTGGTGAATACCGTAGCGCCGCTGTGCCGGTCGGTATCGGTCTACAGCCACTCGGTGAAACTGATTTGACCGCCACCGGCCCAGGTGCCCAAGGTTCAAGCGGTGACGCCAACACCAACAGCACAATTGATTTCGGCTTTGTACCGCCGACCTACAGCATCGGTAATCGCGTCTGGCGCGACAACAACAACGATGGCCTCCGTGCCGCCGCAGGTGAGCCCGGCGTTGACGGTGTGACCATGACGCTCTATCGCGCCGACGCAGCCGGCAACCCGATCGGTGGCCCGATTGCGACCACCACCACCGCGGGCGGTGGCTACTATCGCTTCGACAATCAGCAGGCCGGTGATTATGTGGTCATCGTGGATGCTGCCAACTTTGCCACTGGTGCGCCACTGAAATCATTGGCTAGCTCGACCGTTACCCAAGCCAACGCCAACAGTGACACCGATAACGACGACAACGGTATTGACGCCGCTAATCCTGCGGCCAGCGGTATTCGCAGCGGCAAGATCACGGTTGGTCCCGGGACCAGTGAGCCCGTAAACGAAGCAGATCTCGTCGGCGGTGCCGCCGCCGGTAATGCTGCCGCGAACGGCGGGTCGGACAACACCGGCAATATGAGCATCGACTTCGGTTTTTATCCATTGGCAACGCTGGGCGACAAGGTCTTCCTCGACACCAACGCGAATGGTATTCAAGACGCAGGTGAGGGCGGTGTCCCCGGTGTGACCGTCAAATTGCTTGATGCTGCGGGTAATCCGGTTTTAAATCCCGCCACTGGTTTGCCACGCACCACCACCACCGATGGCAATGGTAATTACACCTTCACCGATTTGCCGGTCGGCAGCTATCAAGTTGAATTCGCGCCGCCTGCAGGTTACTTAATTTCGCCGAAAGACCAAGGCGCTAATGACGCGACCGACAGTGATATCGATCTCATCACTAAACGCACACCGGTCATCACACTCGCCGCAGGTGAAAACAATCCGACCCTCGACGCGGGTCTATTTTTTACCGCAGCACTCGGCGATCGCGTGTGGGATGACCTGAATAAAAACGGCACGCAGGATGCAGGCGAGCCTGGCGTGCCCGGTGTGACCGTCACCCTCATCAACGCAACGAGCGGTGCCACTATCGCCACCACCACCACCGACGGCAGCGGCAACTACAACTTTACAGGGCTCGTCCCCGGTGTGCCGTATGTGGTTCAGTTCAGCACCTTGCCTGCGGGCTATCAATTCACCACCAAAGGTCCGGGTGCCAGCACCAGTGACCCTGCCGATAGTGATGCCGATACCTCCACCGGCCGCACTGATCCGATTACCTTGGTCAGCGGCCAGAACGATCCGAATTGGGATGCTGGTATCTTTGGCCCGATTGACCTAACGCTCGGTAAATCGGTCGCACCTGTTGCCCCTGCCTCTGGTAGTCCGTATTTGACTGGTGATGTGCTCGAATACACGTTAACCGTCATCAACAACGGTCCCGCCACCGCGCTGGCGGGCTACACCGTGACCGACTTGTTGCCACCGGGTTTGGGTGGTGCCATCATCACATCCAGCGTCGGTTTCACGCCATGTACGATTGTCGGCACCACGCTGAGTTGTACCGGCGCGGCCAACCTGCCCGCAGGTGCTGCCAACGCACTCACCATCAAATACCGCGCCACCATTGCCGCCGCGTCAGGCTCAGTTCGTAACGTCGCCTATGTAAACAAAGCCGCGAGCGATCCGTCGGTTGAAACCAATCCGCTGGGCACGCCACCGACGCTGGCCACCAACGCTTCAGCGAGCCCAACTAACAACGATGCTGACGCCACGGTTGTGGTGAATGCGACCACCTACAGCCTGGGTAATCGTGTCTGGGTCGATACCAACAACAACGGCACCCTCGATGGCGCTGAAGTCGGCCGCGACGCTGTGCAAGTTGAATTGATCGATTTGGCTACCGGAGCCGTTGTCGCGAGCACCACCACCGCAAATGGCGGCTACTATCGCTTCGATGCCTTGACCGCCGGTGATTACATCGTGCAAATCGCGGCGAGCAACTTCGTGACCTCGGGCGCACTCATTGGCTACACATCGAGTGGGCCGACGGAAGCGAATCCGAACAGCGACGTTGATAGTAACGACAACGGCTTGAATACGCCGATTGCTGGTGCCATCCGCAGTGGCACCATTACCCTTGGCCCAGCGACCAGCGAACCCACCCTTGAAACCGATATTGCCAGCCCAAGTCCGGCCGGTGAAGCGCCGGATGGTCGCAGCAATCTCACCGTCGATTTCGGTTTCGTACCACCGGCGAGCCTCGGCAACTTGGTGTTCAACGACCTCAACGGCAACGGTTTGCAAGATGCGGGCGAGCCGGGTGTGTCGGGCGTCACCGTCACGCTCTACGACGGCGCGGGTGTCGCTATTCCGGGTGTGCCACCGCAGGTGACCGATGCGAGCGGCAACTACCTGTTCACCAGTCTGCCACCGGGCACCTACACCGTGGGCTTCACTAATCTGCCAACGGGCACCACACTGACCACCGCCAATCAGGGGGGTAACGATGCTGTTGACAGCGACGCCGATCCGACCACTGGCAGAACTGGCCCGATCACGCTGGCCGCGGGCGACACCAACCTTACCGTCGACGCGGGTATCCGCACGACCACGGGCGTGACCGTCGGTAATTTCGTCTGGCGCGATAACAATTCGAATGGTATCCAAGATGCAGGCGAGCCAGGTGTTTCGGGCGTTACGGCGACGATCAGCCGTGTGGGTGGCGGTGCCGTGACCGATGTTGCTGGTAATCCCGTTACCACCACCGTAACGACTGGTGCGGCAGGTGATTATCAGTTCACCAATCTCGCCGCCGGCCAATACACCATCACCTTCAGCAATCTGCCTGCAGGCTTCACACCCACCACCACGAACGCGAGCGGCTCAACCACCGCCAATGATTCGAATGGCCTAACGGCGACCAGCGCGGTATTAACGGCTGGGCAAAGTGACTTGACCCTCGACTTGGGGCTGATCCCGCCCGCGACTGGCACCGCCACAATCACCGGCGTGGTCTTCACTGACCCGAACCGTGATGGCACCAAAGGCCCGACCGAAGGCGGTGTTCCGGCTGGCACCGTGGTGAATTTAGTCAACCCAACCACCGGTGCGATTGTCGCCACCACAACCACCGACGCGAACGGTAACTACACCTTCACCAACGTGGCGCCCGGCAGCTACAACGTGGTCGTACCGACGCCTCCTGGCGGCACCAGTGCCACCACGCTCACGACGGTGCCGGTGACGGCAAGCACTGGGACTACAACGACTGCGCCTAACATCGGCTTTGGTCCAGCGACTGGCACCGCCACGATCACCGGTGTGGTCTTCACTGACCCGAACCGTGATGGCACCAAAGGCCCGACCGAAGGCGGTGTACCAGCTGGAACCGTGGTGAATTTAGTCAACCCATCCACCGGTGCGATTGTCGCCACCACAACCACCGACGCGAACGGTAACTACACCTTCACCAACGTGACCCCCGGTAGCTACAACGTGGTCGTACCGACGCCACCTGGCGGCACCAGTGCCACCACGCTCACGACGGTGCCGGTGACGGCCACGGCCAACACCACCAGCACCGCGCCGAATATCGGCTTTGGGCCATCCGCCTCGACCGGCGCGAGTGTTTCCGGCACCGTGTTCCTTGATCCGAATCGTAGCGGCTCACGTGATCCATCCGAGACCGGTGCGGCTGGCGTGACCGTGTCATTGGTGAGCGCTACCGGTAGTGTGATTGCGACGGCCATTACGGACGCCAACGGCAATTACACCTTTCCCAACATCCCGGCTGGCACCTACACCGCCGTCATCAGTGCGCCGAATGGTCTGGCTGTCACCACCCCGCTGAGCACGGTGACGGTGCCCGCGAGCGGTGCGGTATCGGTGCCTGCAATCGGGTTGGTGGATGCGTTAAATGGCGGCGCGCAGATTCCGACCTTGAGCGAGTGGGCGTTGATATTGCTCGCGATGTTGCTGGGCGCAATTGGGGTCAGCCAACAACGTGGCAGCTTCCGATTGCAGACGCGCCGCAAGTCTTAAGGCGTCGCTAGCATGCGCGGCAACGCGCTCACAATTCGCTCGCTGGTGCTCACGCATCAGCGAGCGTTTTTTTGTGGCACGCCGTGCGTCATCCAGTGAGCTTGACTGGCAATGCGCACGCGCAAACCAACTCTTTGTTACAAGTCGCGATCATCGGACCACGCGGGTTGCGCGTTTAAAGATTGCAGCTATCGGTTTGAGTGCCGGAAATTATCTTCATGTTCTCAATACCCAATTACGCAATCATGTCCACCAACCTCGGAGAATCAAATGAAGCGAATCCTATCGACATCGTTGGCAATCGCAATCGGCGCGGTTTTTTCGGCGTCGGCTATCGCGCAGACCAGCGCCTCAGAAATTCAACGCAATATCAACCAGCAAACACGTATCGAAGAAGGTTTGAAGTCGGGCGAACTCAATACCCGTGAGGCCGCACGCCTTGAACAACAGCAATCGAAAGTGAATCGCGACCAGGCGCGCGCGCTGCAAGATGGCAAACTCACCGTCGCTGAAAAAGCCAAAATCCTGGCCGAACAAAACAAGGTAAGCCAAAACATCAAGCAGGAAAAAAATGACGCGCAAAAAGGCAACGCCAATTCCGCTTCATCGCAGCGCATGCAAGCTGACGTTCAACGCAACATTAATCAGCAGGAGCGCATTAAAGCGGGTGTGACGTCGGGCGAGCTAACGAAAAAAGAAACTGCGACATTGCAGCGTGGGCAAGCGCGGGTGGAGCACAAACAGGCTGTTGCCGGTCACGATGGTCATGTCGGCGCGCGTGAACAGGTGCGCATTCAAAACGCTGAAAACAATCAGAGCAAAAAAATCTACAAGCAAAAGCATGACGCGCAAACCAAGAATTAGCCGCGCCGTTTTTTTCATGCACAAAAAAACAAAAAGCAGGCATCGCCTGCTTTTTGTTTGGTGAAGAAAAACGAAAAATTACTTCGCTTCTTTCTTCATCATCGCGTCTTTAACGCAAGCCTTCATTTCATCGCCTTTTTTATCTTTGCAGCTTTCCATGGCGGCGTTCTTTGTTTCGCAATAGGCTTTCTTGTCAGGGCTTTCTTCCTTGCTGCAGTCAGCCATTTTTGGCGCGTCTGCAGCCTGTGGTGCAGCTGCCTGCGCAAATGCCATGCTGGAAGATGCTGCGAAAACGAGACCCGCAACCAATGAGAGATACTTTTTCATGAGAATACTCCTGTAAAGAATGACTTCCAATTGAAGCCTATGGAAATGTTACCTCTCTGATTTTGCAGATCGTCCATAGTCGCCAAATGACGACGCAAATGTTTTTGCCTTTTACAGTTTGTTACTTCTTCGAAATGAATTATTTGCTGAGCCAGAGCGTCATTGCGGGGCTTGTGACAATGCCCAGTCAATATGTTCGCGCACCATTTCGTGTGCCGATTCGCGCCGATGATGTAGCGCACTCACGATTGCTGAAACGTCCGCCGCATTCGTCGAATCGTCGGCCACGCGCGTTGCTAGCGCATTACCCAATGCCACCGCAATATTGCGACTCCACGCATCAAAGCCGATGCGCCTGATCGCGCTGCCTTCCATGCGGTCATTGAATTGTTGCTCGCTCCAATTAAATAATTCGATGAGCGTAACGTCATCAAGTTGATGACGAATATTAAAATCAATTTCAGTCGCGAGCTTCGCGTATTTATTCCACGGACAAATGAGCTGGCAGTCGTCACATCCGTAAATGCGATTACCCACTGCCGCGCGAAATTCTTCCGGGATCGCGCCTTTATTTTCAATCGTGAGATACGAAATGCAGCGGCGCGCATCGAGCTGATAAGGCGCTGTGATCGCCTGCGTGGGGCAGATGTCGATGCACTTGGTACACGTGCCGCAATGCTCGCTGGTCGGTTGATCAAGCGTGAGTGGAAGATTGGTGAACAGCTCGCCCAAAAAAAACATCGAGCCCGCGTCACGCGTGAGCAGCAGCGTGTGCTTGCCGCGCCAGCCGATACCTGCCTTGCGGGCGAGCGCGACTTCCATCACTGGTGCGGAATCGGTGAAAACGCGATAAGAAAAATCTTCAATCTCGGCATGAATTTTATCGGCTAGCTTCTGCAATTTGTTGCGCATCACTTTGTGATAATCACGGCCCAATGTGTAGCGCGAAATAAATGCTGCATCCGCATCTTCAATCACGCTCCAACTTTCTTTCGCGTTCGGCGCAACATAATTGAGCCTGACTGAAATCACCCGCACGGTGCCTGGCACCAGCTCATGCGGTCGCGCGCGTTTTGTGCCGTGCCGCGCCATATAATCCATCTCGCCGTGGCGTCCATCATGCAGCCACTGTTGCAAATAATTTTCTTCCACACTTAAATCGGTGTCGCTGATGCCGATTTCGTTAAAGCCCAAATCTTTGCCCCACGTTTTTATGTTGCGCGTGAGGTCAGAAAAATTTATGTTCGACGTGTTGGATTCCATAGCGTGATTTTAGGTGATTGAGCGACGCATGAACGCGACTGAAAATTTGCAGATTGATTTGCCCGATGAAGCCGCCACACTGGCGCTGGGTGCGTTGGTTGCGCGCGGATTGCAACCGGGCTTAAATATTTATTTGAGCGGCGAGCTCGGTGCTGGCAAAACCACTTTTGTGCGTGGATTGTTGCGCGAACTCGGTTTTGAAGGGCGTGTCAAAAGTCCGACATACGCCTTGGTTGAACTTTACGTAATTTCTAGGTTAAACTTGTATCACTTTGATTTTTATCGCTTCCGCGATCCCGAGGAATGGCACGAAGCAGGATTTCGCGATTTGTTCAGCCCATCGAACATATGCCTCGTCGAGTGGCCGGAAAAGGCACGCGATCTTTTGCCGACAGCGGACATACAGCTCACGCTGATCAGCGTGCAAACATCGAACAGCGACAGCCGCCAGGCGATCCTGAAAGCCAATTCAACCTGCGGTCAAACATTGCTTTCGGGTCTTCAGCAGCCATCAATGGCGCAGCACAAAAAATAAATCGCATCACCGTCGAGCGCGCTTCCAGTGAAGATCGCTTTATTGCCGTAACGCGCCGCCGTTTTCTATCGCTGCCATTATTATTTTCGCCGCTGTTATCGTCTGTCGCCGCTGCGGCGAGCTTGCAGGCGGGCCCAGCCAGCACGCAGGTGCGCTCGATCCGCGTGTGGCCTGCAAATGAATACACACGGGTCACGTTTGAATCCGCCACCGTGCTGAAGTACCAGCAATTTTTTGTGAAGAACCCCGAGCGTTTGGTGATCGATATTGAGAACGTCGAACTCGGGCCCGCGCTGCGTGAGCTTGCCGCAAAAATCGGCAGCGATGATCCGTTTATCCAAACTATTCGCGTCGCTGTTAATCGCCCGAACGTGATTCGCATCGTGCTCGATCTGAAAACGGAAGTAAAGCCGCAAGTATTCGCTGTGCCGCCCGCCGGTGAATTTGGCCACCGCTTGATGCTCGATATTTATCCGGCCAAGCCAGCCGACCCGATGCTCGCGCTGCTGAACGATGACGTCGCGGCATTTGGGACGGGTAACGGCATGCCCGATACCAGCGGCAAAGATAAGCCCGAAGCTGTCGCTGTAGCGCCCGCACCGACAAAAGATACGAAACCAGGCCCCACAGAAAAACCGTTACCAAACAAGTCACCACCCGCACCAAAAAAACCGCGCCCTTTCGTGGTGGTGATTGATCCCGGCCACGGTGGCGAAGACCCTGGCGCGATTGGTCGTCGCGGTACGCGCGAAAAAGATATCGTGCTGATCATCGCGAAAAAGTTAAAAGATAAATTACACAGCGATCCGCAATATCGTGTGGCCCTGACACGCGATGCCGATTTTTTTGTGCCGCTCAACATGCGTGTGCAACGTGCCCGAAAGCTGCGCGCCGATCTTTTTGTCAGCGTGCATGCCGATGCATTCGTCACGCCACACGCGAATGGCTCCAGCGTATTTGCGTTGTCGGAGCGCGGCGCCACGTCAACTGCCGCCAATTGGCTCGCGGATAAAGAGAACAATGCCGATTTGATCGGCGGCGTGAATTTAAATGTTCGCGACACGCACTTGGCGCGCACCCTGCTCGATCTCTCGCAGACCGCGCAGATCAACGACAGCTTAAAAATTGGTCGCTTGGTGTTGGCCGAAATGGGCGAGATAAATCATCTGCACAAAGCCCATGTTGAGCAGGCGGGATTCGCGGTATTAAAAGCGCCCGATATTCCATCGATCTTGATCGAGACCGCGTTTATTTCGAACCCGGAAGAAGAACGCAAGCTGCGCGACCCGGTTTATCAAGACAAATTAGCCGAGGCGATTGCCGACGGCATTCGCGGCTATTTCCGAAAAAATCCGGCGTTGGCGCGGGCTTGAATCGTCGCAATTGTCATTCTGATCGCAGTGAAGAATCTGCTTTCTGCTACCACGAGGTGCAGCATGTTGATCACGAAAAGCTGTTTGTGGTGATAGCAAAACCCAAGCATTAGCGCGCGTTTCCGGGCATTTGTGCTCCAAATGGCAATACAGATGCGGACTTTACGTTTAGCTTGCCGCTTCCCGCGCTTTCAACAATGCGCTCATATCCGCGCCGCTCAACGGTTTAGAAAATAGATAACCCTGATATGCGTCGCAACTGTTCTCGCGCAAAAACTCAAGCTGCGCTTCGGTTTCCACACCTTCGGCCACCACGCGCAATCGCAATCGCTTTGCCATTGCGATAATCGCTTCGGCAATGGACGTGCTGTTCAAATCTTCCGGGATATTGGTGATAAAACTGCGATCAATTTTTAATGTTTGGGTGGGCAGTCGGCGGAGTTGGCCGAGGGACGAATAACCGACACCAAAATCATCGATGGAAATGGTCGCGCCGATCTTGCGCAGTGCCGACAAAATCTCGATCGACTGTTCCAGATTTCGCATCGCAATCGATTCGGTAATTTCCAAATCAATGCGCGCCGGATCGATGCCACTATCGATGAGTGCGGCCTTCATCGAGGGCAACAGTTTGCGCGAAATAAATTGGCGCGGACTTAAATTCACGGCCATCGTGAGATCGCGGAAACCGTCCTCATCCCACATCTTGAGCTGCTTGCACGCAGTGCGAAACACCCATTCGCCCAGCGGCACAATCAGCCCCAGCTCTTCGGCGATGGAAATAAAATCTTTCGGAAAAACTTCGCCGCGCTGCGGATCATTCCACCGCAGCAGTGCTTCAACGCCGCTCATACGGCCAGTTTTTACTTCCACAATCGGCTGGTACATCAGGAAAAATTCATTGCGCTCAATACCGCGACGCAAGCGGGTTTCAACTTCGAGCCGCTTGGATAATAAAAAATTCAAATCGGTGGTGAAGAATCGCGCCGTGTTGCGCCCCGCATCTTTGGCTTGATACATCGCCGAATCAGCGTGCTTTAATAAATGTTGCGCGTCGGTCGCATCGTTGGGGAAATAGGCAATGCCAATCGATGCGCTCACGGTGAGTTCGTGTCCGGCGACATCAATTGTTTTGGTTAGCTCATTGAGAATTTTTGTCGCCACTACTTGCGCGTATTCCGCCTTGTCGAGCCCCGGCAATACCACCACAAATTCATCGCCGCCTTCGCGTGAAACCGTGTCGCCTTCGCGCACGACTCGGCTTAATCGTTTGGCGATATCGCGCAACACATAATCACCCGTATCGTGGCCGAGCGTATCGTTAACGAGCTTGAATCGATCAAGATCGACATACAGCAAACCGACGTGTTTTGAAAACCGCCGCGCCTGCATGATCGCCTGGCTCAACCGATCCTGCATCAAGCGGCGGTTGGGCAATCCGGTGAGTGAATCGTGATGCGCCATGTAATGAATCGTGCGCTCGGTGTTCAGGCGCTCGGTGATGTCCTGGACCAGCGAGGCCACACCGATCATTTTTTGCGCGTCATCGAGCAGCGGCGTATTCGTCCACTCGGTGTGAATCGTGTCGCCGCGCTTGGTGCGGTTGGTAAGCGTGACGCGTGAGGAGCCGCGCGTTTGCATGAGTTCCGTCCACATGCTCGCGATTCGCTCATTGTTATCTTGACCGTTAACCAGCATGTAGCCGGATTCGCCGATCACATCGCCGCCGGTAAACCCAAAGATCGCTTCCGCAGAGGGGTTCCAGGTGGTTACCTGAAAATTCATGTCCCATTCAATCACGCCGAGCGGTGTGCGCTCAAGGTGTAATCGTAGTCGCTGCAGCGCCATAATTTCCGAGCGCTCGGCGCGATGACGCACTTGCGCCTCTTGCTCCAGCGCGCGATTGGCACGCGCAACTAGGCCCTTTTCTTCTTCAAGCCGCATCGCAATCAACACATTATCAAATCGCGCGTTGAGCGAATCGCAGAGCGCTGCGTGCACTTTCGCATGTACCGCGACCAGCACACCCATCAACACAATAATGGTCGCGCCCAACATCGAGCCGACACGATCGCCAAATCCCATCGTCATGATGCCCATCGGCAGTAGCGCGAGAATTGCGGTGAGGCCAAATAACTTTCGATGCGGCGCGTAATAGGCGACCGCCCCCGTGATCAGCAGCGCCAGTAACATCATTACCGGCAATTGCGTGGGCCCCGCTTTAGGCAAAAGTAGCGAGCCCACCATGCCCCACAGCCCGGCCATGATCAGACTTGCAGTGACAAAGCGTTTTTCCCATCTAGGCAACACATTCATCGGCGGGCTCGCGCGGATAAAAAGTTTGTAGAGGCCGTAGCGCGCCAACATCACCACGAACGCAACAGCGAACCACACAAACAATCCCGCGCGAGCTGAAAAATCATTCAGATCGTTCCACAAAATCGCGCCGAGCAAAAATGTGACCAACAATTCGGCAAGATAACCAACGAGCGAGAATCGATACAACAAACGCACTTGTTCGGACGCAATATGCTGCGCGACGAAGCTGCGATCCTGCGCGCTGAGGGATGAATGGGCGGCTGAGTGAGCAGGATCGTTGTTGCTTGCGTTTGCATCTTCATGCGTGATTGCGGGCGAATTCGAGCCGGCGAGCGCACCAAGCGGCGCGAGCCCCAAATCAAACTCTAACGGCGTCGCGCCCGGCGTATCGGCGTGGCCTGAATCTGTAGCGATAATTTGTTGTTCTTTTGATCGCAAAGTTATCCCTTGGCAATTAGTTTTTTTAGCGCAGCTTGGTAAGTAGCAGCCGGTGTTAGCACACATGTCAGCACACGCATTAGAATTATTGTAGTTCCTATTGGCGCAACAATACTGTGAACATAAACACAAGCCAGATGGCAGTCAAGCGGTGCGCTAAAATAGCAGCTGTGACGCAATAGGTTTTGCGTCGTTGCTGCTAGATTTCTTTCCTATTCCGCACCATTTTTTTACGTGACTATCTTGGCATCTTCTGATCAATCTTCAATCCAAGTTTTACCGGACCTGCTTATTAACCAAATCGCTGCTGGCGAAGTGGTGGAACGGCCGGCCGCCGCGTTAAAAGAGTTGCTGGAAAATAGTCTGGATGCGGGCGCGACGCAGATTGATATCGATTTGGCGCAGGGCGGCATTAAGCGGATTCGCATCGCGGACGATGGTCGTGGGATCGCGGCAAATGAATTGCCGCTCGCCATCGCCCGCCACGCCACCAGCAAAATTCGCGTGCTCGATGATCTGGAACGGGTGGCGAGTCTGGGATTTCGTGGCGAAGCGCTGGCGAGCCTGGCGGCGATTTCAAGATTGAATATTTTGAGTCGCGCGGCAGGTGCCTCACTTGCGTCGCGCGTGGAAGTCGTCGGCGGTGATGCATCGGCGATTGAAGTCGTAGCCCTTGAACGCGGCACCGTGGTGAGTGCGGAAGATTTATTTTTTAATACTCCCGCGCGCCGCAAATTTTTGAAAACCGAAGCAACTGAATTTGGTCATTGCGAGGATGTCGCGCAACGCTTGGCGCTCGCGGTGCCGGATGTCGCAGTGAGCCTGACGCACAACGGGCGCAGGCTCTGGCAGCTGCACGCGGGCACGCCACTGGCCAGGGTCACGGCCATTCTGGGCGACGAGTTTGGTGCGGCCAGTGCCGAGATTGATGAGCGCGCCGCCGCGTTTTCAATTGTCGGCTGGATCGGTTTGCCGCGTTATTCGCGCGCAGGCCGCGATCAACAATATTTGTTTGTGAATGGCCGATTTGTGCGCGACAAATTGCTGGTACACGCGATTCGCGAAGCGTATGCCGATGTGCTGCACGGTGGCCGCAATCCGGCCTATGCCTTGTATTTGAATCTCGATCCATCGCTGGTCGATGTGAATGTGCATCCGACGAAAGCCGAAGTGCGCTTTCGCGATTCGCGCGCGGTGCATCAGTTTGTGTTTCATGCGTTGAATAAAGCGTTATCTGGTTCCGCTGCGAGCACCGCACCTGCAGTGGCGAATCCGCTGGAGTGGATTACCAATCGCGGCGCGCCGATGTCGAATCCACAGCCGTGGCAACGTGGCGTACAGCAGAGTTTCACGCAGCTGAATGCGCGTGAACTAGGCATACGCGAACCCAATGCTTTTTATGAAGTGCTTCGCGGTGAAGCTGCATCGCCCTACGCGCCGGGACAAAGCGCCGCAACGGTTGAACTTGCGCGCCATGAAAGCAATAATCAAGATTTTCCGCCGTTAGGTTTTGCGCTCGCACAACTTCACGGCATTTACATACTTGCGCAAAACGCAAACGGCCTCGTGCTCGTCGATATGCATGCCGCTCATGAACGCATCGTCTACGAAAAATTAAAAACCGCGCTCGATTTAAGTAACCTGGCATCACAGCCGCTGATTGCACCGATAGCGATGGCGCTGGGTGAACGCGACATGCAATTGGTGTCTGGTCATCGCCCGTTTTTTGAGCAGCTTGGTTTTGATTTGGCCGCGTTATCGCCGACTGAAATTGCGATCCGTGCTGTGCCTGCGATGTTGCCGAGTCTGGATGCATCAGCGATGTTGCGCGAGTTGCTGGACGACCTTGCCGAGCACGGCGCTTCGCGCGCACTCACGGAAAAGCGCGATGAAATTTTAGGCACGATGGCGTGCCATGGTGCGGTGCGGGCAAATCGGCAATTGGCGATTCCTGAAATGAATGCCCTGCTGCGTGACATGGAAGCCACCGAGCGCAGCGGCCAATGCAATCACGGCAGGCCAACGTGGTATCAATTTGCGCTGCATGATTTGGATAAATTGTTTATGCGGGGGCGGTAGATCTTTTTGAGTTCTCACGTGAGCGAGCACCCCTCTCCCTCGATCCCTCCCTGGCCCGAAACGGTGGCCACCCCGCCGCGAGGGGGGAGGGAAGTAAAGCCGCTCCCCCTTGACGGGGGAGAGGTTGGAGAGAGGGTGCTGGTTATACAGCCGCGATATTTGATATTAGTAGTCGAATGACAGCTTAATATTTAAACTCTAGAACCAGAGCCGCTCTACAACCAAAAACCATTAAAACCCCCCGCCAATGCTAGTGTTTCAAAAATAAATAACAGGAAAAACACCGTGCCGCTCTCATGGAATGAAATAAAAAGTCGCGCGATTGGCTTCTCTAAAAAATGGGAGGACGAGACTTCTGAGCGCGCTGAGGCGCAGAGTTTTTGGAATGATTTTTTTGCCATTTTTGGGATTGAGCGGCGGCGCGTCGCGATTTTTGAGAAGCAGGTGAAGCTCTCGCGGGTTGACGAAAAAATCCGCAACGGTCGCATTGATGCGTTCTGGAAAGGTGTGCTGTTAATCGAACACAAGAGTGCGGATCAAGATCTGGATCGTGCGTTCAAGCAGGCGGCTGATTATTTTCCGGGCATCGTTGAGCGTGAATTGCCGCGCTATATTTTGGTTTCAGACTTTGTGCGGTTTCGTCTTTACGATTTGGATCGTGACACAGAAACACATTTCAATCTCGCCGATCTGCACAAGCACATCAAGCGCTTTGGTTTTATCGCGGGTTATCAGGCGGTGGAAATCAAACCGCAAGATCCGGTCAACATCAAAGCCGCCGAGGCGATGGGCAAGCTGCACGATCTGCTGCTCGCCAGTGGCTATGACGGGCATCAGCTGGAGTTGCTACTGGTGCGGATTTTGTTTTGTTTATTTGCCGACGACACTGGTATTTTCCAGCCCGCGCAGTCGTTGCGCGCGTGGGTGGATGAGCGTACGCGCGAGGACGGCAGCGATCTCGGTGCGCAATTAGCGCAGCTTTTTCAGGTGCTCAATACACCTGATGACAAACGCGCCAAAACGCTCGACGAACAAATCAAAGCGTTCCCGTATGTGAACGGCAAATTGTTTGCAGAAACACTGCCGATGGCGTCTTTCGACACCAAAATGCGCGAGACGCTGCTCGATTGCTGCGCGCTCGATTGGAGCACCATCTCACCCGCCATATTCGGCGCGCTTTTCCAGAGCATCATGAACGACAAGGCGCGGCGCAATCTGGGCGCGCATTACACCTCGGAAGAAAATATTCTTAAAGTTATCAAGCCGCTTTTTCTCGATGAGCTGTGGGCGGAATTTGAAAAAGTTAAATCGAATAAAAACAAGCTGTTTGAATTCCACAAAAAATTACGCAGCCTGACGTTTTTTGATCCCGCCTGCGGCTGCGGTAATTTTCTGGTCATCACCTATCGCGAATTGCGGCTGCTGGAATTAGCCGTGCTGCGCGTGGTGCATGACGCCGTGGGCTCCAGGTTTCTTGATGTGCATGCGGAAATCAAACTCGACGTTGACCAGTTTTACGGTATCGAGATTGAAGAGTTTCCCGCGCAGATTGCCCAAGTCGCGATGTGGCTAATCGACCATCAAATGAACGTCAAAGTTGGCGAAGAATTCGGCATGTACTTCGCCCGCATCCCACTCAAATCATCGCCGCATATCGTTCACGGCAATGCGCTGCGCATTGATTGGCAGGACGTTTTGCCGTCAGCGCGATGTAGTTATGTGATGGGGAATCCGCCGTTTGTGGGGAAAACTTATCAATCTGCTGCGCAGAAAGCTGATATGGAAATCGTCATGCACGGCATCAAGGGCGCAGGCGTACTAGATTTTGTTTGCGCATGGTATGTGCTCGCCACGAAGTACATCAAGGCTCCCTCTCCCTTCACGGGAGAGGGATGGGGAGAGGGTGTCGCTGTCACCCGCTGCGCCTTCGTCTCCACCAATTCCATCACACAGGGCGAACAAGTCGGCGTGCTATGGAGTTGGCTGCTAGCGCAAGGCATCAAGATTCAATTCGCACATCGCACCTTTGCATGGAGCAACGAAGCGCGTGGCAAAGCGGCGGTGCATTGCGTTATTGTCGGATTTGCGGTGCAAGATGGCGCAAATAAAACGATCTACGAATACGATGATATTCGTGGAGAACCACATCCAGCTATCGCAATGAACATTAATCCGTATTTGGTTGATGCTCCTGAAATTGCTCTGCCGTCTCGAACGTTACCGGTCTGCGACGTACCGCACATCGTGTTTGGGAGCAAGCCGACTGACGGTGGAAATTTGATATTTTCGCGCGAAGAAAAAGAGTCACTACTTCGGCGAGAACCGACCGCAGCGCCTTATATTCGCGAGTATCTGAGCGCCGAAGATTTTATCGCCAATAAGCCTCGCTACTGTCTGTGGCTTGAAAAGTGTCCACCGAATGTTTTATCTAAAATGCCCGCTGTTTTGGAGCGTGTTGCCGCCGTCAAAGCGTTTCGGCAGGCGAGTACGAAGGAGACAACTCGGCGCGATGCGCTTAGGCCTACACAGTTTGCAGAAGATCGCCAGCCAAAATTTGATTACCTTGCCATTCCTAAAACCTCCTCAGAGCGGCGCACATATATTCCAATCAGTTTCATGAAACGTGAGGTAGTAGTTGCGAGCGAGCTTTTCACGATTGTAGGTTCAGGCTTGTTCGAATTCGGGGCGCTGACCTCCTCTATGCACATGGCTTGGGTTCGCTTTGTGTGTGGTCGCCTAAAAAGTGATTTCCGATATTCTGCAGGCATCGTCTACAACAACTTCCCCTGGCCGGACTCTCCCACAGCCACTCAAAAACAAACCATCGAAACCGCTGCCCAAGTCGTTCTCGATGCACGCGCCGCATTCCCCGATTCATCCTTAGCCGATCTTTACGATCCACTGACGATGCCGCCTGCGTTGGTGAAAGCGCATCAAAAACTTGATGCGGCGGTTGATGCCGCATATGGAAAAAAGACGTTTAAAAACGACGCGGAACGGGTGGCGTTTTTATTCACGCTTTATCAGCAATACACCAGTATTTTGCCTGCTGAAACAACAGCAAAGAAAACCCGCAGGCCACGTGTTTTGAAGGGCTGAGGATAGTAGTTTGCGATGGCGAAAGGCATGCTTCTCAGCATGACCACCCGCGTGTGCTGTAAAAATAAAAGCGAGATTAAAAAGTGAGTTGCATGGTTGATGGCAGCATTGACATCGGTCATCTGAATCGTTGTGTTTAATCGACGCCAAGGCAATACAATTTCGGCCAACACGAACGCAGTATGATGACAACAGCGCAACTAGAGCGCTCGATGAATACGTGAGGCCACTCCTGGTTAAAAATATAAAAATACGAACCACAGAATTTGCTTTAGGTGACGATGATTTGCCGCCCGCCAATTGCGCGAACTGCACTAGCAGCGAGCATCTGCCGTTCAAATTCAGTTACGCGTTTCAGCCGATTGTCGATGTGCAAACGCGCGAGATATTCGCCCATGAGGCGTTGGTGCGCGGCCCCAACGGTGAGGCGGCTGCCAGCGTGCTGTCGCAGATTAACGAGGCCAACCGTTATCGTTTTGACCAGGCCTGCCGGGTTA
>JANMQR010000012.1:0-33187 GCA_031370625.1 Burkholderiales bacterium
GGGCTCGGCACCTCGCTTGACGGCAGCGCGCTGGTGCCACAACTTGGCAGCGCCGCTATTGGCGCAGGCCTTGGGCTGATTGATGACTTAAATTATTCCGACACCATCAAGCGTGGCTACTTGCTGATGACCGTCACATCAAGCGCGGTTAAAGGCGAATACGTTTACCTTAGCACCGTGAAATCAGCCAGCTACACCACCGTGGTGGGCCGCACTATTACGGTCGATCAAGCAGGAACCACCACCTACGGTTAATTGATTCGAGCCATTAGAGCGGAAACGATGCGCCTCCATATGCCCGCATTATTTCTGCTCGACGAATTTAAGTTGTATGTTGTTCGTCTTATTCAAATACCGATCCGAGTGACCCTTCCGTTTCAGTCGTTGATCATCAAGTCCGTAAAACGGTTCGGCGATCAAATAACGGTGTGTCGGCCTCATGCAATGAATCGCGCCTTCTATCCCGTAATGCACAGATCCACAACACCCGCGCAAAATGTTCAATCCTTCGCGTCGCTCGGCCGGGCGATTTAGCGCGATCATCCCAATGTCGCAGCTGCACCGCATCCTTCGCATGAGGCTGGTTAATAAATGCCGCTGCTTCATTTGCCGAAAAAATGCCGCCCTGCAACGTCAAACTCTGCTGCGAGAGCGGCGAGAGGGTTGCCCAATAATCAGGGTTTGAGAAACACAGATAGCGCTTGGCATCGACATGCATTCGAATCGGCGCCAGCACCGCTTCGCCGAATAGCGAACGCAGGAACGGGATAGCAATATATTGATGCAAATCGTCCCCCCCATAACCTGCCCGTGGGGTGAAATCGCGCTCGATGAGATGTCCCAGGTCATGCAACAAACAGGCACCAACAAGCGACTCGCTGGCACCGGACTCTTCCGCCAGCGTGGCGCATTGCAGCGCGTGTTCTAGTTGCGTTACCGCTTCGCCACCGTACATTGATGCTCCATGTGATGCCAGCAGATTCAGAACGTCATCAATAGTATTCATCGGCGTTTCTCAGATGAATGTCTTGCGCAATCTGGCGGATACAAAATCGATCATCGTCACCGTGACGATAATAATGATGAGTAACGCGCAAGTTTCAGCGTAATAAAAACCACGAATGATTTCCCACAGCACCACGCCAATGCCACCCGCGCCCACCATGCCCACCACTGACGCCGAACGAACGTTGGCTTCAAAGCGATACAAGGTATACGACACCCACAGCGGCATCACCTGCGGAATGACGCCAAAGGCAATTTCTTCCAACTTGTTTGCACCCGTTGCGCGGATTCCCTCGACCGGTTGTGGGTCAATTGCCTCGACCGCCTCCGAGAACAGCTTTGCCAGCGTGCCGGTAGTGTGTACCCATAGCGCCAGCACACCCGCAAACGGACCGAGCCCTACGGCCACCACAAATAGCATCGCAAACACCATTTCGTTGATGGCTCGAAACGAATCCAACACCCGCCGCACCGGCTGATAGATCCACCATGGTGCCAGATTCCCAGCGGCCAATAAGCCCAGGGGAATGGAGCAAACCACAGCTAGCGCAGTACCCCAGACCGCGATCTGCAACGTGACGATCATCTCCGCAAGATACATGCGCCAGTTTGAAAAATTGGGCGGGAAAAAATCCGCCGCGTACTTGGCCATGTTTCCCGAATCGCGCCACAACTCAGCCGGGCGCATGTCGGCACCCTTCCATGACGCCGCCAGCAGCCCCAGCACTACGCCCCAGATGAGTAGCGTAGCGAGGCTTGCTCGCGGGTTTACTGGTGGTGTAGTGGCTGGTGGCGCGTTGGCGGACATATTGATTCGCAGCCTACTTTGCGACTGCCACCAACTGATTCAGATCAGCCAATTTTTTATCAATCTCAGCAATCTTCGCCTGCTTTGCGCTTTCAGAAAGTTTGGCATCGGCGGCCAGACGGGTTTTGTCGCGGTACAGCTCAAGCTGACGAATCGGCACCAGTTGCGCGTTCGACGACTGGCGGAAACCGGACAGCTTTGAAAGCTTCATCAGCGCCGCTTTTTCCTGTTCATTTTTGCCGTAGGTGTAGAAGAATTCTTTTACCTTCGCTTTGGTAGCTTCCGGCAAATCTTTCCGCATCACCAGCGGATCAAGCGGAATCAAGGGTGAATTCCAGATGATGCGAATATCGTTAAATTTATCCGGGAAACGCTGCTTGAGCTTGTCAAGGTTTTCGCTATTGTTGGTGGCGATATCCACTTGCTTGTTGGCCACTGCCAACGCATTGGTTTCATGGTTGGCGCTGCGCGTTACTTTGAAATGCGTTCTAGCGTCAATGTTGTTCTGGGCGAACACATAATAAGATGGGACTAGAAACCCCGATGTGGAATTAGGATCACCGTTTGAAAACGTGTAGTTCTTGCCACTCTTGAGGACATCGTCAAGGTTTTTGATTGGGCTGTCTTTATGCACAATCAGATGTGAGTAGTAGCCTTGGGTACCATCCGCGTTAACCATTTGCGCGAACACTTCACCATTGGCGCGATCCACTGCCTCGATGGCAGATTTGTTGCCATACCATGCCATATGAACTTTGTTGAAGCGCATGCCCTCGATAATGCCGGCGTAATCGGGCGCGAAAAAGGCGTTGACTTTGAGACCTGTGGAACTGCTGAGGCCAGCAATAATCGGTTGCCAATCTTCCTTCAAATTTTGCGAAGATTCTGTCGAGATAATGCCGAACACGATTTCTTTGGATGGATCAGCGTGGGCGATGGCAAGCGTGCCCACAGCGAATAAGGATGCGATGAATTTTTTGAACATAAAGAACTCCTGATAGTGGATTGAAAAAATTTCAGCCTGCTTGCGCGGCCTGAGTGACGGGAGAAGGCTGGGCGTGCTGGGTGTTCATTGGCAACACGTTTGAAGCTTTTTCTTGCAGCAACGAGATGTGATCTGGCAGGGCAAGGATTTCGTCGGCCTCGGCACCGTAAAGATCACGCAGCAATGCGGGTGTCAGACGAATTGATGGGCCGTCGTAAACCACCTGACCGCGCCGCAGTGCAATCGTGCGAGGGCAATATTTAATCGCCACGTTCACCTGATGCAATGACACCACCACCGTGCAACGATCTTCGCGATTGATCGTGGCGAGAATCTCCATCACGCGTCGCGATGACTCCGGATCGAGCGACGCAATCGGCTCGTCGGCCAACACCACTTTGGCCCGCTGCACCAACGTGCGCGCAATAGCGGCGCGCTGCTGCTGGCCACCCGAAAGCGTGGATGCACGTTGCATGGCGCGTTCCGCAATCCCAACGCGCGCAAGTGCCTCGATTCCTTGCACATACTCGGACTTGCGAAACAGCCGTAACATGCCGCGCACGAATGGCACCCTCGATAACATTCCGGCCATGACATTGGTGATGACCGGCAATCTACCCACGAGATTGAATTGCTGGAACACGACGCCGATATCAGCGCGTACGCGACGAATATCGCTGGCCAGACGCCCACTACGTTGCACCACCCGGCCGTGTACGGTGATTTCGCTTTGGCTACCTTTATCGGCAACCAGCAAGCCCGCCATGTGCCGTAGCAGAGTCGACTTGCCCGACCCGGATGCGCCGATCAGCGCGACCATCTCCCCTGGCATGACCTCAAGGGTGACGCTCTGCAACGCGGTCTGGGCTCCGAAAGATTTGATGAGGCTGGTAACGCGGATGGCAGGTAGCATGGTGTGTGCCTGGTTGTCTAGATCACTGAAAAAAGTGTACGGTGAGGTGGTGACAATTTGTTGACATTCAGATCACCCGTTCACCGCAACGCCAGACCGCGCGCACGATTGGCTGATCATCGACTACTCGCACACGCACAAGATCCGCGCGTAAGCCGGATTTGATCTCGCCACGGTCATTTAAACCAAGTACGCGCGCCGGATTGCGCGAGATAGTGGCAATGGCAGCCGGAATCGAAAAGTCGGCATCGCGAGTGAGTTGGAATGCGGCACCCATCAAACTTGCCGGAACGTAGTCTGAAGAGAGCGTGTCGAGCAGACCTAGGCGCGCCAATTCCACGGCCGCTACATTGCCCGAATGTGAGCCACCGCGCACCACATTTGGCGCGCCCATCACGGTGGTCAAGCCGCGCGCACGCGCCGCTTGAGCCGCCTCAATACGGGTCGGAAATTCGCATATCGTCACACCTTCCAGGTGCGCCTGTTCAACATGCGCGGTGAGGGTGTCATCGTGACTCGCTAGCGCAATACCGTGCTGCCGCGCGTACTCGGTAAAGTAGCGCCGGTGTGGCAACGCATAGCGCGCCTGCAATTCAGTCGACTCCTCTACTGAGCGATCAAACTTCTCGTTCGACCAGCCTTTCTTGCCGGTGTAATAGATGCGCGCCTGCTCGATATTTTCCCATTGACGTTGCCCAGGTGTGTGATCCATCAACGAAATCAGACGCACCAGCGGGTCATTGCGAAACGACTCGAATAGCGACAAGACATTGGGCGCGGGCAGTTCACAACGGATATGCAACAGGTGATCAGCGCGCAACAAATTGGCGGCGCGCGCGTGATTAATCGCGGTCAAAATTGGCTGCATGTTCTGGCCGCGCATCGCATCGGGATCGCTGTCGCCGACGCCCAGCGCGTCGTATACCGTGGTGATGCCGGATGATGCGCACTCTGCATCGTGTGCCATCAGCGCAGGCAGAGCTGGCCACAACACTTTGGGTCGCGGCATCAGGTGGCGTTCAAAATTATCAGTGTGCAACTCAACAAATCCGGGCAACAGATAGTCGCCCTCGAGATCGGTGCCTTCGGAGAGTGCTGAACCGTTACTGCCGACGGAGTGAATATTTCCGGAATGGACAGCAACCGACCCGCTCACCACTTCGTTCGCCAGCACCAGTCGCGCGTTGCGCAGAATAAGTTGATCATTCATCGGAACTCCGCCATATTGATTACGCGGGTGGCGACACTTTCGCGGACACGTTGATCGTGGAAAATGCCGACAATCGCAGCGCCAGCCTGGCGCGCTTCATTAATCATCGCCGTCACGGTGATGCGATTGTCGGCATCGAGTGAGGCGGTAGGCTCATCAAGCAACAGCACCGGGCGGGGTCGAATAAGACCTTTCGCGATATTGATTCGTTGCTGTTCACCTCCTGAAAACGTCGCAGGCGGCACGCTCCACAAACGAACCGGTATACGCAGGCGTAACAACAGCGTTTCTGCGGTGCGCCGCGCATCGGCGAGCCGTTTGGGATCTCCCTCTGCACCATCCATCAACGGCTCCGCAACAATATCCAGCGATGGCACACGTGGAATCGCACGCAAGAACTGGCTGACATAGCCGACCGTGGTCTTGCGCATCATTAGCTTCGTGCGCGGCGCAGCGGTCGTGACCTCTACAGCATCTTTGCCATCGCTCACGACAATCGTGCCTTCAGTCGCGCGATAATTGGCATAAATACATTTGAGCAATGTGCTTTTACCTGCGCCTGATGGCCCATCCAGCGCCACGCATTCGCCAGGATGCACATCGAAGGTCACCCGCCGCAACACTGCCAGCTCTGCACCGCCCTGATTGTGCAGTACGAATGTCTTGGCCAAATCACGGATTTGGATCGCAGGATCAGTTGTCATGGTTGCAGCACCGAAGAAACAAGCAATTGGGTATAGGGATGCTGCGGATCGTCCAGCAACTGATCGGTGAGGCCTTGCTCGACGATGCGACCATCTTTCATTACCAACATACGATGCGCGAGCAGGCGTGCGACGGCAAGATCGTGAGTCACCACGATTGCGGCAAGATGCAGCTGTTGCGTCAGGTTTCGCAACAGGTCGAGTAATTTCGCTTGAACCGATACATCGAGACCCGATGTGGGCTCATCCATAAACACCAAGCGCGGCTGGGTCACCAGATTGCGCGCGATTTGCAGACGCTGTCGCATGCCGCCAGAAAACGTTATTGGGGATTCGTCGATTCGATCCTCTTGCATCTCAACACGGGTAAGCCACTGCACCGCCTCTTGGCGAATGCGTCCGTAATGGCGTTCGCCAAGAGCCATCAGTCGCTCGCCCACGTTGGCTCCGGCCGAAACATCCATGCGCAGACCATCCACGGGATTTTGATGCACATAGCCCCAGTCAGTGCGGCTTAACAACCGGCGCGCTGCCTGCGATAGGCGATAAACATTCACCGTGCCTTCATGGCGTGTGCGAAACGAAACTTGCCCGTGGTCTGGCTCAAGCCGCGCCGAGACGCAGTTAAGCAGCGTGGTTTTGCCGGAACCAGATTCGCCAACAACGGCCAGCACTTCACCGGGCCATAAGTCGAACGATACGTCATCGACCGCCAGCCGGTTGCCGTAGCGTTTGCTCAGCTTGTCTACTTTAAGAATCGGCAACTCGTGATCGCTCATGGCAGCTTTTGCTCGGTGCGACGTTGACCACAATAATCAGTATCGGAGCAAAGAAACATGCGCCCGCCAGCATCGTCAGTGATCACTTCATCGAGAAAACTTTCGCCAGCACCACACAGCGCGCAATGATGCGACCAGCGCTGCACTTCAAACGGGTGGTCTTCGAAACCGAGGCTTTCGACTTTGGTATACGGTGGCACCGCATAAATGCGCTTCTCACGACCGGCACCGAATAGTTGCAGCGCCGGGTTCATGTTCATTTTTGGGTTGTCGAACTTGGGGATCGGCGAGGGCGACATGAGATATCGGTCATCCACCATGACCGGGTAGTCATAGGTGGTGACAATGTGGCCGTAACGCGCGATGTCTTCATACAATTTCACGTGCATCAGACCGTACTCTGACAATCCATGCATCATCTTGGTCTCGGCCTCACGCGGTTCCAGCTTGGCAAGCGGCTCTGGAATCGGCACTTGATAGATCATGATCTGATGCGCCTGAAGTGGCGTTTCGGGGATACGGTGGCGCGTTTGGATCAACGTGGCCTCAGTCGTGCGATCAGTGGTCGCAACGCCGGTCGTGCGTTGGAAAAAACGTCGGATATTGACTGCATTAACAGTGTCGTCCGCGCCTTGATCGATTACCTTCAAGACATCATCAGCACCGATAATTGACGCGGTGATCTGGATGCCGCCGGTACCCCAGCCATACGGCAGCGGCATTTCGCGCGATCCGAATGGCACTTGATAGCCAGGAATTGCAACCGCCTTCAGGATGGCGCGGCGAATCATTCGTTTGGTACGCTCATCAAGGTAAGCGAAGTTGTAGCCGCTTTCAGTCGTCGCTGGTGTACCCAGCTCGGTACGCGCGTTCATGCCGCCTGCCCTTCATCGCTGACGTGCTTCGCGCGCATCTTGCGCACCAGTTCCAATTCAGATTGGAAATCGACATAGTGCGGCAGCTTCAAATGCTGTACGAAGCCCGACGACTCGAGGTTGTCCGAATGTGAAAGAACGAATTCCTGCATCTGCGCGGGTGCCACAATTGCCTCGCCAAGCTCTTCCGCACGCAGTGCTCGGTCAACCAGCGACATTGCCATCGCTTTGCGCTCGCTGTGACCAAACGCGAGACCGTAACCGCGAGTGAATTGTGGCGGCGCGGTTTTCGATCCGGTGAACTGATTCACCATTTGGCATTCAGTCAATTCGATCTCACCAATAACGATGGGAAAACCCAATTCCTCAGGCACCATTTCTAATTCCACTGTGCCGAAGCGAATTTCACCTGCGAACGGATGGTTATTCGCATAACCACGTTGGGTGGAATAACCCATCGCCAGTAAATAACCTTCGTCACCACGCGCCAGATTCTGTAAGCGTTCTGCACGCGACGCGGGAAAGCTGGGCGGCTCACGCGTCCAGTCACCGGGTGGCGGATCGCCCGCAGAGGGCAATTCAGGTTCGATCAAGCCTTCTTGACCCAGCAACTCCATTACGCTCACGAAAGGTTTGTTGGGTGAGCTCGCATTTTCCTGCGCTTCGGGAACAGGTGCGCCTTCCGCTGCCAAGGTAAAATCCAGCAGGCGCTGCGTGTAATCATAGGTTGGTCCCAACACTTGACCGCCCGGCAGGTCCTTGAAGGTCGCTGAAATGCGACGGCGCACCCGCATGGCAACAGTGTTGATGGCTTCGGTATATCCGAATCGAGGCAAAGTGGCGCGATAGGCACGCAGCAAAAAAATCGCCTCCACCGTATCGCCTGCTGCCTGTTTAATCGCGAGCGCTGCAAGTTCGCGATCATAGACTGAGCCCTCGGTCATCACTCGATCTACCGCGAGTCGCAGTTGTTGCTCGATCTGCGCGATGGATAATTCAGGAGTGGACAGATCGCCGCGTCGCGCTCCGGCTAGCAACACATGTGAATTGGCGATGGCCCGTTCCCCACCTTTGACGGCTACATACATGTCAATTCTCGATCCGGGTAGTGCGCGGCAATCCGCAGAGGAGATCAGCGCAAGAAAGAAAAATATCGACCCCGCGAGGCAGGTGTTTATTCAATTCGTGCCACTGGGCAACAAAATCAGCATCCAACTGCGATGCATATAGCCACGCTTCCCCTTGAATACCAGGTCCGCGCAATTTCAAGCCGCGACCAATTTCCAATCCGCTTACTTCGCGTATTACGGTTGCGGAATGATCTGGCGAATATTCATCACCATTTTTCAGTTCAGCAAGATTCAGCAATACGTCATCTGCGCCGAAAAGCAGAAAGTCTGCATCGCGCGGATTAGTTGTCAGTGCGCAGCCCGTGTGAAAGCGAAAGTAGTTGGCAGCATTTTCGTGACGCGGCGTCAGATACAACGAAACATCTTGGTCTAACAATGCTAACAAGAGCGCGTTAGCGGCAGCGCCAATGCCGACCGGCGCATGCGCGTCACTGTTGACGTTAATCAGAATACCGGGCCGTGATAAGGCCGTGAGACCAATGCGGAATACTGACTGGCTTGCAGCAATTGCGTTTCCGAAGCCAGGGCCAATTTGTTCCAGACTCACCGGTGGATTCATTTATTCGTCCCCGCGCGAAACGGTGAGGAAATCAACTCGGGTCAGCGTTGCTTCTTGTTCCGCAGCCGCACGCACTTTTGCACTTCGCACACGCAGCGGTTGCAACAAGTCTCGCTCCAGCTCGGTTCTCTGCGCGGGCGCTTGCAGCAGCGCATCCGCGAGTGCGGCCAGCTCTGCTTTGCGGCTCGAACGCCCCTGCACATAGGCCACGCCATGTTGCCCGTTAGCCAATCGCAGTGTGCATCGTGTGACGGTTACTTCGCCCACGTTAAATCGATCACCGGTTGCGCCAATCCGCGCACGAACCATCGCCAATCCGGCTTCGGGCCGCCGCAGCCAGATGAAGCCGTCATCGCGACCAGCGGCCCAAGATTCGAGCATTTCCAGTGGCGCACGCGCTGACAACCCCATCCATTCACGGCGGTCAGCATTGGCATCCTGCATGTCACGCATCTGTCACAACTCCGCGAGAGAATTAGTTAGGCAGTACGGTTGTCTAGACATCACAACTCACAGACGCAGACTGTACTGAGCAAACATGAAGCTTTGATTACCAAAAAAAGACAATGATCGTCATGAGCGCTGACAAACTTGATACCGACAATAGTTATTTCGACGCCGCCGCAGCGAGCACGTCGACATCGGTTTGGTCAAGCATCGAAACTGCGCTTGCTGATGAGATCGCGAGCGGGCAGCTACTTCCGGGCAGCAAGCTCGACGGAGAATTTCAACTCGCCGCGCGCTTCGGTGTCAATCGACATACGGTACGTCAAGCAATAGGGCAGCTCGCGGCTAACGGGCTGGTTCACGTGCGCCATGGACTTGGAACCTTTGTTGCTGATGTGGCGGTGGATTATGTGCTCGGTCGTCGTACGCGTTTTACAGAAAATTTAACAGCGGCTGGTTTCCGCGGTGCTCACCGATTTTTGGAATCCGCCACCATTAAAGCCAGTGAAGCAATCGCGAACGGGCTCGCCATCCGCATCGGCACACAGGTTCATTTGGTGGTCGCTTTGGGCGAAGCGAATGGCCGGCCAATCACGTTGGCAGAACATTACTTTCCAACCCGACGGTTCAAGGATCTGCCAACAAGATTTATCGAGCTGGGTTCGGTATCGAGCGTACTGGCAACATATGGCGTCACTGATTTTACGCGCAGCCGGAGCGTCGTTAGTGCGCGCCTGCCGGGTCGAAGGGTCGCAGACTCGTTGCGACAAAGTGCGCGCCGACCGGTGTTATTTGTCGAGGCTATTAACGTTGATCTTGATGGCACGCCAGTCGAATTTGGTCGAACGTGGTTCGCGGGTGATTTGGTACAACTAATCATCGAACCGGATAACTGACCGATGACATTGCCACGATATGCGCTCTATTTCACGCCGTCCGCCGACAGCCAGTTTTGGCAAACTGGTAGCGCATGGATTGGTCGGGATGCAGCGAGGAATGCGCCGATTACGCGTCCCCTGTTGGCAAGTATTGCGAACGATACGCTAATCGCTATTACCCAACATCCGCGCCGCTATGGCTTTCATGCAACCCTGAAAGCGCCGTTTCACCTTGCAGAAAATAGCAATGTTGATTCACTTCTCGAGCATGTGGTGGCATTTACAAATACCCAATCACACTTCTTGCTGCCCCGCCTAAAGGTCGCGATGGTAGAGGATTTTCTGGCACTTGTTCCCGCCGAGCATTCGCGCCAAATCGAGCTCATCGCGCGCACCTGCGTGGCTGAATTTGACCATCATCGACAGCCGCTCACCGATGCAGAATTGTCCCAGCGACGCGCAAAAAAGTTATCAACGCACCAAGACGAAATGCTGCTTCGCTGGGGCTACCCGCATGTTTTTGACAGCTACCGTTTTCACTTCACGCTGACTAATTCCCTGTGTGGCATGGGTGATCGATTCGTTACTCAGATTCGTGAAGCAGCAGAACAACTTTTCACGGACGACATGGTGCCCCGATGTGCGTTTGACGCGATCAGCGTTTTTAAAGAGCCGCACCCCGGCGCAGATTTCCAACAAGTCATGCGCGCACCTTTCAGCAAATAAGTCGTCCAATTTACAGACCCGACCCGTCCGGCGAGATATTCAAATTTATGAATTGTGTAGTGCCGGAGTCATCGTTCTACGTTTAATCAATACGGCGTCGAAATGCCCACCATCCCGCAACAATAGTGAAGCTCGCGACAATAGCCACAATAGTCCAAAATCCGGACGGGTCTTGACTGAGTGGGATGCCGCCGATGTTCATGCCGAGCAGACCTGCGATCATGTTAACGGGCAGCGCAAGTACAGTAAATATTGTCAGCACAAACAGGCTACGATTATTTTGCTCCTGCACTTGCGCCGAGATCTCTTCCTGAAGCAACTTAACGCGTTCTTGAAGGGTGTCTATATCGCTAATAGAAACTGAAAACTCTTCAGTGGATTGCCGCAGATCGGCTAAATCATTTTCCGTCATCCACATTGGCGGGCGGCTTAGCAACCGAAACAGTGCAGCAGGCTCCGGGGCAAGTAAGCGCTTCAGCCGGACCAATAATCGGCGCAACTGACTCAAATTAAGGCGCTTCTGCTTGATTGTGCCCGCGAGCAACTGATCCTCAATCTCATCGACTTTCGCAATCGAGCCGCGCACAATTGACACGAGAACGTCGGCCTGGTCGTGAAGCAAATGCGTCAACAATTCAACAGTCGTACGAAACTGCGTACCGTTTTTCACCGACTCCCGCAGCTTATCAATGGAACGTAGCGGTTTGATGCGTGCCGTCACAAGCAGGCGGGGCGCAACGTTCAGAACCAGTGTAGAAATATGCGATGCATCAAACGAGAAATCGAACAACACATCGTTCAACACCGCTATCAACTGATCATCCGCGAATTCGACGCGGGTGGATCGCGAGCCCTCTCTTAGTGTCTCGTAAAACAATTCCGGCAACGCAAGATGGCGCTTTAGCCAGCGCTCTGAGGCCGAGTTAGCCAAGCTGTAATGCAGCCATATAAAGTCACCCGCACCTTCACCCGAGGCGTCATTTAACCGCTTCACGGCCTCGTCAGCGCTAATCAGCCGACCTATACCATCTTGCGAAAATTGATAGCCGCAAACCAGGCCATTCTGATCAGACCCGTACGAAATGTTTGCACCCGCTATGGACATGGTGAGTCCTGTCGTGGCGCGGTCGCAAAGGGCGGCAAAAATGCGTGCAAACGATCAACCACGGCAAAGTCACTCGGCAAATATTTCAATAGTGCCAACTTTTTATGACCGTTAAAAGACAGCATTAAGGTACGCCGCCGTCAGCAAAAAATATTTTTCTGAGCGATAATCGGGTCGGAAGTAATTTTCATCGAAGGAAAAATTATGACGCCTCTATACGCGAGCGCAAAAGAGCAAGCAAGTCACGTTAAAGCGATGTATTCCTTGGCGGAAGAACTCCACGCCCCATTCGAACGAGTAAAGCAGGCCTACGAGCTCGAATTCGACCGGCTGCAGTCCGGTGCGAAGTTACGCGACTACTTGCCAGTGCTCACGGCACGTCGCGTGCGACAAGCTTTACATCGCGGCGCTTGACAGAATATCCACCCGCGCCACGGCTGGTGTTTCGTCGTAACACCCGCTCGGCGCCCCATAGCAAATGGGGCATCTCATCTGTGCTAACGACTGGCCGTGTACGAGGCCTGAGAAGCTCAGGAAGGTCGGCCCGTCTTCACATTGTCGAGCGCGTTAAGCGCCGCCTTCAGCTGGGAAGCGCTAAATTTTGCCAGCGCGATTAACCCGGCGCGAAGCAATTCACTTTTCTTCGCGGCCACGCCAACCGTTAATCCCAGCGCTTTGAGTTCGTCAATTTTTGCGTATTCCCCTTTGGGCATGGTGAAACTATCGCGAACCACTTTTGGTCTTTTCGATTTCTTCGCTGCCACCGATGGCGCAGCGGCTGGCACTGCCGGTACTTTCGGTGGCGCGCGTTTTGCTGCTGGCGCCTTTACGGTCTTCGCACTTGCTGTGCTCGCACGCAATTTCAATGTGGTCGCGGGCTTTACTGTCTTCTTCTCCATGGCTACTCCTTAGATTGATGTTTATCGAGAACTGCAAATCGTAATGTATACCGTATATACGATTAATTCAACCCGTAAATGTCGTCGCGACTTCGGCTGAAGATGCTCAGGCCGAATAGTGGCTTTACAAATGGATGCGATCAAATTCATCACATAGAAATATTTAAGCCCTATAACGGTGAACTCTCTCTCATTCTTGATCACCATAAAAATCTATGCGCTCTGCTAAAAATGTCTTTATCTTGCTGCTTGCCCTATCAAGCCTTTTCTCATCAGAGTCTGGTTTTGCGTCTACCGCTAACGATATTCGCATCGGCAGTGTGGTCGATCAGTCTGGTCTACAAGGCGATGTGAGCCGCGACTACTTGGCGGGCGCGCGTACCTATTTTGATCAAATTAATTCAATGGGCGGCATTAACGGGCGAAAAATTAATCTGATTGTGAAAGACGATGAAGGCGTTAAAGCGAATACGGTACGCCTTACGCGCGAGTTAATTGATGGTGACCGAGTTGATGCACTATTTGGTTATGTTGGCGACGATAGCGTTGAAGCAGTTTCAAAAGATCCGGTTTTCAAAGCCTCCAAAATCATCCTCTATGCGCCGCTGAGCGGATCAAGTATCGCCACATCACCCGATCACGTGTTTTTTCTGCGCCCAACCTATCGCGATGAAGTGAGCCATATTCTTCAACACTTCAGCCTTCTGGGGAATAAAACGTTCGTGGTCGTTAACTCACTTGATTCGTTCGGCGACGCGCTAGGCACGGTGTTGGCCGACCAGCTCAAAGCTCGACAGCTGACAGCGGCAGGAAAATTTTCACTCTCGGCGCGCCTGAACAACGTGGAGAATGTCGCGCGTGACGTTTTAAAACTGAAGCCGCAAGTAGTGGTGGTCGCTGCGGATACCATCGCCATGGCGGAATTTTTAAAGAAGTTCCGCGCGCTCGATCGCGGCACCAACGTGGTTGGCTTTTCCACCGTAAACCACCGCACGCTGATCGAAATCGCCAAACCTGAATTCGCTATGGGGACGATGCTCACCCAAGTCGTACCCCATCCACAAGCCAGCGATACCCGTGTGCAAACCGAACATCGCGCCATGATGAAAAAATTTCGCGATGAGCCGCCATCTCACCTTACCCTTGAGGGCTTTCTGGCCGCAAAAGGGCTGGTGCGTGCACTGGAACGCGCCCAAGAGCGAACCGGCCGCGCGGTTAATCGAATTAATATTGCGGCAGCGCTTGCAGGCATCAAGCAGTTTGATCTTGACGGAATAACACTGTCGTTCACACCCGAAAATGATCGTGGTTCCAAATTTGTCGATCTTGCGTATCTCCGCAAGTCCGGTGCCCTCGTGCAATAGGGTCGTAACGAAGGGTGCGCAAAAAATGAAAACAATCGCGTCGGCACGAGCGAAACTACCATCACAAGTAAAGCGTGATTTCCTAAGCTGGATGCGGGTGAGTCATCTCGCAACACAATTTCCGTCGACCGATTTGGCTTTTGAGGTAAAGGAACCCCAAACGGTGCGGGGGACAACCAAGCTCGCCAAAATATTGGTCACCATCGACGTTTCTTAAATCTGAATCAATGTTTGTTTTGCGTCACCATTTTTGACGGTGCCCAAATTCATCCTGCGTCGCTCCCATTAGCCCGGACTGGCGTGCCTTCCTTTATTTAACGCATCGCCACAATTATTTGCTGCTGGGCACCGCTAATGTAATCAATCGGCAAACGGTCCTGAGATTTCACGTCGCCAAGCAGGCGCACAACGCGCGCCTGAACTTCAGCAGGCAGCGGTGCAAAGCCAGTGCCGCGAACAATGTCGTCGCCTTTCAGAAACGCCCAGTAAAAGAACTTCAGGGTGCGACTGGCGTCTGCTGCAGCCTTGGGGCTCGCGTCGACCAGAATGTAGGTTGCGTCAACCAGTGGCCACGCATCGGCTGCGCCAACGTCAATCAAAGAGGCACGCAAATCCGTGCGCAACGCCGAACCGCGAACCGCGGCGATAATTGAGTTTTCAGAGACCGAGACAAATTTTCCGGCTTTATTTCGAAGTGCAACCGCGCTGAGACCAAACTTGGTCACGCGATCAAACGACACATAACCGATCGCACCGCTGGTACTCTTCACCGTCTCGGCCACGGCGTCGCTGCCTTTTACCGCAACCGCGCTGCCACCCCAGGTTACTTTGCGACCAACGCTGCCGACCCAATCAGGTGACGACGCCGCCAAATAAGTCGTAAAAGCTTCCGTGGTACCCGACGAGTCGTCGCGAACGACACGCGTAATTTTGAGCGCAGGCAGCGTGACACCGTCGTTTAATGCGCTAATTCTGGCGTCATTCCATGCTTTGATTTTGCCGCTGAATATGTCGGCCAATACCGCACCGGTAAGTTTCAATGGTTTACCGCTCGCGCCAGGCAAGTTGACCACCGGCACGATACCGCCTGCGACCGTTGGAAATTGAATCAAGCCGGCCTTTTGCAATTCCTGTTCAGACAGCGGAACGTCGGTGGCACCAAAATCTACTTCCCGCGCGCTGATGCTGCGAACGCCCTCGCCCGAACCGGTCGACGCATACTTTACCGCGACCCCTTTGTCCTTGGAGTAGCCGAAGGCCCAAGTGGAATAGATGATTGATGGGAAGGTAGCACCCGAGCCGCGAATCTCCTTCTGTGCAAACGCAGTGGATGCGATCATTGCGGCAGCCGCAACGAGGGCAAAACGCGCCATTTTTTTTATACTCACGACAATCTCCTCCTCAAATCTTTGCCAGGCAGAGACGCTGCTCGGCTTGATCCAGTATTTTGTTTATTGTTGAATGGAATTTAGACAGCACAGTCTACGCTCGACATTTGTCAACGAACGTTAAAACTTGTGTAATGCGCTCTACTTGCTAGCAAAACCCGTGTATGGACGCTACAGTTCACTCGATGGCAATCACTTAAGACTAAAAAAAGTCCCCGCACTCACAAAACAAAACAAATAAATTAAATCAACGGAGAACGACATGAAGACAAAATTAAAAAGGCTTGGTATTTCGGCTTGTATCCTTATGAGCGGATCAGCCTCCGCAGAAATCAAAGTAAGTGGCTCCGATACGCTCGAAGCATATTTTCAAAACGCACTGTCGCAGTATGCGCGGGGCCCAGGCACCGGCGTCGCCACCAAGAGTGAGTTCAAGGGCACTTCTGCCGGGTTTAAGGATCTGTGTGAGGGGCGCGTCGGCATCGCGGCCGCATCAACAAAGCTGGACGGTGATGCACTGGCGCGCTGCACTCAAGCGCGCGTCGTGCCTATCGAGCTCGCGATCGCGTACGACGCCGTCGTGGTGATCGCGCATCCTTCACACGCCAGCATGAACGAAATTAACCTCGCCGAACTTAAAACGATTTTCAACCCGGACAATGCTGGCAAGGTCACTCGCTGGTCGCAGGTTCGCGTCGGCGTGGCAGATACACCGCTCACCGTGGTTTCGCTCAACACCAAATCAGGAACCACCGCCTTCTTCGGCGGCAAGATATATGGCATGAATGGATTTGTCAGACCGGATGCAAAAACTACCGCCGATCATGGCGAAGCGATCAAGTTCGTTGCCGCGGATCCAAATGCGATTGGCTTCGTATCAATGGGTGCGCTCGCCGAAAACAAGGCATCGGTATGGAAAGTCCCCGTCAATTTTGGAAAAGGTCCGGTTGTACCGAGCAAAGACTCTGTACTAAACGATACTTACGGCACTCTCGCACGTCCGCTTTACATATATGTTGCGAAATCCGCGCTGGCCGAGAAGGACGGCCAAACACTGGCGTTCATGACTTGGCTAGCTGAACGCGCGGGCAAGATGGCCGCATATGAAGGATTTATACCGCTTATCGAGTCAAACTACGCGGACAATTTACGCAAGCTAAACGCAAAGTAGGCAAACTACTGCCACGCTTCAACGGGCGATTTTCTCGCCCGCGTTGCCCGAATTATTTGCCGAATCACCTCGCGCCCTGGCTCAGTCCAGGGCGCAATCAATTCAAAATGCGCGGCGTTATCGATCGTAAATAGTTGCACCGTTTCATTTTTTTCCTTCGCACGCTCCCGATAGCGCAGCGCATGCGCGGGCGCGGCGATGCCGTCATAAACACCGCTGATCAATGTTTGCGGCACATTTAATGGCAGCAATAGCGAGACCGAGGTATCGCGATAGGCCGTATCACCGCGCGATTTTGTATCGATGAGTTTATCGATGGTATCGGCACCGCACGCGTGCGCAGACGCCACTCGTGCATACCCAAGATCCGGCATCGCGGCAATGCCCACGGTGGCGTGGATGCGCATGGGATCTTTTCTATAGAGCACACTGTCGGTGGGCAAATTCGGCCGTGCCGCCAGCCATAGCGCCAAATGACCGCCCGCAGAATGGCCGGTAGTAACCACGCGATCAAGATCAAGCGCATGTTTCGGTGCGAACTCGTGCAACTTTTCCAAGCCGTCGATGGCGTCACGAAACGTATCGGGGTACGGCGAAAACTTTTCCGCTTTGGTTCCCACTCGGCGATACGTGATGCTCCAGACCGCGACGCCTTCGTTACGCAAACCATCCGCTAAAAACGCCACCAGCTCCGGCCCCGGCAGATCCGCGCGCCAGCAACCGCCATGCAACAAGACAACAACGGGCATGGGTGACGTCGGCGCTTTTTTGGGTAGCCACAATTCACCGTATTGATCCGCATGCTCGCCATAAGAAATCTTGTGATCCGGTGATGGACGATCAGGGCGATCAAGAATATTTTTGAATGTGAGGGTTTGGGCTTGCGCAGGCATGAATGAGATTAGCAGGAAAAACGCAGTGGCTGCGACGACGAATCGGCAAAACAATAAAATCATTATGGCCTTTCAACTCATGTCCAAACACCAGTGCCAGCGAGCGCTTTGAACCATTATTGCTCGAAGATGCCCGCTAATAGGCGTCTTTGGATATTAGCCCTGTACCCACTCATATCCCGCGTGCCGCCAACCGTTCAATTTTCCGCGTTGCAAATGCGCATCCGGATCACCCTCAAAGCCTTCCAGAATGTTGTACGCAGCATAGCCCAACGCCTGTGCGCGTCGCGCGCTATCGATTGAGCGAACGCCGGAACGACATAAAAACAACACAGGTTTATCTCGTGAAATTTTGGCCAGCAACTCACGATCAAAATCCGGATTGATCGACATGCGTGGATAGTGTTTCCACTGAATCCATTCGGTATTGGGCACGCGCCCCACCCAATCCAGCTCGGCTTGGGTACGGATATCGACAATCACTGCGTCCCCGTTCACCCACCACTCATGCGCGAGAACAAGCGGAATATCGCCGGCATAGCCGTCTCCAGGACGAATCGCTGCCGCGGTAAGCATCCCCAGCCGCTGATTGGCCGGCACGGCGGTGTCGATCATTTTCGGCGGCGGTAAATCAAGCGCGTTCATGATGTCGATAAACTGCTGCTTGGTCTTCCCCGCGATGCGCGGATTGGTACGTTTCTCTTCGCCAATGATGCTTTCCGTGCGGCCTCGATAATCATGCGCGGGAAGTACCCGCGTGTCGTCAGGTAAGGTAAACAGCTTATTCGTGATGCTGTCATACATCGCATCCGCGCTGCCTGATTGAAAATCAGTTCGCCCACAGCCACCAATCAAGAGCGTATCGCCGGTCAACACCGCATCACGCCATTGAAAACACATACTCCCAGCGGTATGTCCCGGTGTGTGGATGGCGCGGATAAAATCTGTGCCCAGGGCGAGCTGGTCGCCATCGTTGAGCTGGAGATTTGCCTGCGTCACGCCACAGAGGGCCGGAGCCGCCGTGCGTGCACCGGTGCGCTGCGCAATAGCACCTGCGGCGGTGATGTGATCCGCGTGCGCGTGAGTTTCAATAATCCATTTTAGTTTTAGATCCCGACTTTCGATTTCCGCCAAATCACGATCAATATGCGAATCGACCGCATCAACAATCGCTGCTTCACGGCTTACTTCGTCCACCAGAATATAGGTGAACGTGCTCGAAGGCTTATCGAAAAGCTGAATGATTGCTTCTGATTTTTTCATGATTGTCCTTATGCAAATCGGGAAAGCATTTGAGCAATATATTCGCCGCGCTTGGCGGATTTTTTGAATTTCCCAAAATCTTCCTGCTCAAGCATGCAGCCCACCATCGCGAAGAATGTTTTGTCGAGCGCTTTACGGCTGGCGGCAAGCTGTTGCGCAATTTTTTCGCAGTCGGCTTCAGTTTCAATTAAATTCTGAATGCCGCGCAATTGACCCTCTACCCGCTTCAAGCGTAGAACCAAGGCACGTTTTTTATCAACATCACTTAGCTTACTCATGGAATAGTCCTTGAAAAATAATGTGTAACTGCAATATACTGGTGGGAGTATATTATTTCAAGAGGTGAATGATGAATTTTGCAGATACCAATCCGTTTATTGCTGCAGCGGTGGGCGGCATTCTGATCGGCTTGTCGGCCTTTCTGATGATGTGGCTAATTGGGCGGGTCGCAGGCATCAGCGGGATCGCAGCCGGCATCATGGGCAGCGCAGGCAAGGACAATCGTGGCTGGCGCATCGCGTTTGTTGCAGGCTTGATACTCGCCGGGTTTTTGCTAAAACCATTTGCCTCCACCACTACTCTTCCATCGATTTCACCACCCTTGTTACTGGCCGCCGGTCTGCATGTAGGTTTCGGCAGCGTGCTCGGCAGCGGCTGCACCAGCGGCCACGGTGTGTGCGGATTAGGGCGGCGCTCAGTGCGCTCGCTGGTGGCGACCCTCACGTTTATGGGTGCCGCGTTCATCACCGTTTTCTTGCTGCGTCACGTTCTCGGTTAGGAGTTCAACATGAAAATTTTTATCGCTCTGCTCATTGGCGCGCTGTTCGGCGCAGGCCTAGTCGTATCCGGCATGAGCAACCCCGGCAACGTACTTAACTTTCTGGATCTCGCCGCGATTCCAAGAGGCACGTGGGATGCACGGCTGCTGTTTGTCATGGGTGGTGGCGTATTGGTTACAGCAATTGGTTTCCCGTGGCTGATGCGACGCGCGCGCCCAATGTTTGCCGATAAATTTGCATGGCCCACGGCGAGCGCAATCGACAGACGCCTCATTATCGGTGCAGCGTTATTTGGTATCGGTTGGGGACTCGCTGGCTATTGTCCCGGGCCCGCATTTGCCAACATCGGCGCAACCGTAGGCACCGGCATTCGCGATATGCTGTTCTTTATTCCCGCCATGCTCGTCGGCATGTGGGCGGCGACGAAATTTCGTTAGAGGACACCGATCATGACCCCTAAAAGCATTCTCACGTGGCTGCAATCTATTGAAAAGCAAAACGGTTACGAGATTTTGTTGGTTCAGACAATTCGTAATTCGCTCATGGGCGCAGGCGTGATTGCGTCAACTTCGTTGGTCGCCATTATTGGTGTGGTCAGCGTGGGGCGCGCATTCACCGGCACAGGAGCACCGTTGATGCAATACGGTCACTGGGCGATCAATTTATCGAGCGTTATTTTGGCACTGTCACTTACCGAAGCGTTGCTCTCATTGCGCACGTTAGCGCGTGCGGGTTTTGGGTCCGGCTTTGTCAACGCGGCCAACAACAAAATTCGCGACGAACTCACCGATGCGGAAAAATATTCGCGCTATTTGGCGGGCGCGCTGGCGCAGTTGTCACGTGCTGCAGTCAGCCTTTCGATTGGCATGGCCGTTGCCGTTGTCGCTGGGATTTTGTTCGCGTGGTGAAGCTACCGAAGACTGAAAATCTCTGTTGGTGACGCGCAGGCCACCAGCAGCGAGATTACTTTTGCCAAGTCCAGCCGCACTAAATCAGCGTAGCGCCGTGTAATTCACCGGCACCCATGTGTAGCCCTTGCCCGCCGCACGCAAATGACCCATCCCCGGAAAAGACAAATGTGTGGCCGCAACCATGTAGCCTTCTTTGGCCGCAGCGGCGTAGGCTTTGGCGCGTTCAGTAGCAGCCGCTTTGCTGTTGCTGTCGAATTGGATCGTCACACCTGGCGCGGCAAACTGCACCGCCGCCGCGTGCATCAAATCACCCCACAATACTAATTTTTCGCCTTTACTTTCGACCACATAAGTCGTGTGACCGGGCGTGTGGCCGTAGGCAGATGTTGCTTTCACACCTGGCACCAACGCCGTGGCACCTTCAAACGGTTGAAATTTACCCGCTTTCACATACGGATTGATCGATGCCATCGCACCTTGAAAACCGCCCTTGCCGTCGGCGGGAGCCTTATCCATATTAGCCTGGCTTAACCAAAAATCTGCATCGCGTTTATCCGCACGAACCACCGCATTTGGGAACGCCAATTTGTCACCATCCATCAAGCCGCCGATATGATCGCCGTGCATATGCGTAATATAAATTTCATCAATCTGCTCTGGTTGATAACCTGATGCTTTCAGGTTGGCGAGCAAATTACCGAGCGTTGGGCCGAATAGTTTTGCGGCACCGGCATCGATCATCACCAGCTTGCTACCGGTGTTGATGAGATACGCGTTCACGGAAGTCTCGACCGGGCTCTTCAGAAAATAGCTGTTCAATGCTTTGTTTGTTGCAGCCGCGGTCGTATTCGTCAGTAACTTATCCATCGGCAAATCGAGTGTGCCGTCGGATAGCGCCGTCACTTCGAACTCACCCAGCATCATGCGGTAATAACCGGGCGCTTGTTTTTTTACCATCGGTGCGGCGGCGTGAGCGGATTGCGTGTTGAGTGCGCTCGTGGCAAATACAGCGAGGGAAATATTTAGGATGGCGATTGCGCTGGCGCGCAGAATGGGCGTTGAGATCATTTTTAATCCTGACAGTTGGTTGAAAACAAGAATAAATATTGCGTTGCCGAAGTTTAACTGAGCGACATCGCATTTGCCGCCCCACCAGCAAAATGCGCTTTGATTGCGTCAGCGAGATCATCCAGTTCACGTCGCGCACTGGCCGCCTTTTTACCGCGCGGCATGAACAGCGCAATTTCGGACATCGGCAACGCAGGCAGTTTTTCACGCGAGCCAAGAATTTTGAATTCACTTTTAATCGCACTTTGCGTCAGACAGCCGACCCCCACGCCTGCGCTCACCGCCGCCTGCAAACCCAACACGCTCGGCCCGCAGTAGGCGGCATGCCACAAGCGTCCCTGCTTATCAAGCGCAGCAGTGGCGAGTGCGCGAATGCCACAGCCCATCGGCAACAACACCAATTGCAGCGGCATGGCTTGCTTCAATTTGTAATCGCCTGAAGCAACCCAATGCAATCGCTCTTTGCGAATCAGCTCACCCTGTTTATTGCCCACGTCCCGTCGGCCAATCACAATATCGAGCTCGCCCGCTTTTTGTCTGGCTAGTAATCCACCGGTGAGCCCCGTGGAGAATTCAATTTCAACATCTGCATAGGCGCGACGAAATTCGGCGAGCAATTGCGCCAAATGTTCCGGTACAAAATATTCGGTGATGCCCAATCTCACGCGCCCCGCCACGCGCGGCGCGGTCACCGCGCGCACGCCTTCATCGTTGAGCTTAAGAATATCTTTTGCATAGCCCAGCAGTTCCACGCCACGCGGCGTAACCGTCAAGGCGCGACGCGAGCGCTCGAACAAGGTGAAGCCCAGCCGATCCTCGAGTTTTTTTATTTGCATGCTAACCGTCGATTGAGTACGAGACACAACGGCTGCCGCGCTGGTAAAACTTTTCGTTTCTGCGATTGCCACAAACGCCCGCAGCGCATCAATATCAAGATTCACCATTTTCCTTGTATTTGATTATCCGATAACTTGTATTTTAATTATTCGTTATACAAATGCAAACTTTATCACTACTATCGTGATTCAATCTACGTTTCAGGAGTCAGAAATGAATCGCATTACCTCGCCTCAACTCAAGTGCCCCACTATTTTTGGTGCTGCTGTGGCCGCACTTCTCATCAGCGGCTGCGCTACACAAACGGAAACCAAATCCGCATCAACCACGCCCGCGAATCTTGCCCCCGCCGCAAATGAAGCGCAAGTCTTGCGGCTGCCCGCTGTCGGCGTACAAATCTACGAATGCAAAATCGTTGACGGCAAGCCAGCTGCGTGGGCATTTGTCTCTCCCGAAGCCGACTTGTTTGATGAATCCGGCGTCCGCGTCGGCAAACACTATGCCGGGCCGACTTGGGAATTAAACGACGGCAGCAAAATTGTCGGCACCGTAAAGGAGCGCGCGAACTCAACCACGCCGGGTGCCATTCCGTGGTTACTGCTCAGTGCAAAATCGACCGGCAGCGCGGGGAAACTTGACAAAGTGGCGAGCTTGCAGCGTGTCAACACCGTGGGCGGCGTGGCACCAGCAACAGCATGCACTGCGGGCGATATCGGCAAACAAGCGCGCGTGTATTACAAAACTGATTACGTTTATTTCGCGGCGAAATAACGGCACGAGTCTCGATGCGCCAGCATTCTCAATACAACAAAGCCGCGCGATGCGATCTACCGGTAATGAGCATACAACTCATTTCTGGGGATAAAATTTAATGTTTTGTTTCGCGCGGTCAAGCAGCGCGGCTTCAATCGCAGTCCATTTCGGATGAATCGTTCCGTCGCCAATGAGATCAGTCGTCCGCAATCCTGTTGGCGACAAGTCTTCACCGTAGATAATCATGAGCTCTTTACGCTTCGTGTTATCCAAAAGATGAATGAAACGAACGTTCATGATGTCGGCTGGGAGTTTGTACCCGCTCGCGCTGATTAGATTGACCACACGTTCCAGGTCCGAGCCTGACTTGATCGGATCACTGGTCGAGCCGAATCTCGCACGCACGTTGAAATCCAAACCCGCGATCAACATGTCGTTTCCGCCCCTGTAATTGTAGGAATATTCGGGCTTGCTCGGTAGATAGCTTTCGAACTGTATCCAGTAGTATTTCTTTATATTTTTTTCCTCATCCGCCTCAACGAATACATGAATTTCGCAATCCGCGATCTCATATAAATTCCATCGATCTGCGCCGATGTAGCGCGCTGTTTTGGGCACTTCTATTTTTATTTTCGGATCTCGCTCGGAGAAAACCGTATTTGATTCAACTTTGCGTTCTGGACCCAGCGGATTGGCGCTGAGAAGTCCGCAGAAAAAAAGTATCCATAAGCTTAAGAAAATTTTTTGCATGATTTTATCCAGAGTCTTGACGCTCAAAAAGGCATGTTTCCTTAATGGCAAGTTCGTGATTTCCAGCTAGCCACCATTACGTTTAATCTCCGTGATTTCACGATCCGGCAGAGCGCGATACTTTCGATTTGGAATTAATCCGCACGGGTTTTTCTCGGCATTGCGAAAATTTATCGGGATAGTCTTTCCGCAAGGTAATGCGTTGTAGGCAGGCGGCAGATTGGGTCCGCAAGTCTGCACATCAAAATGCAAATGAGGCCCACCGGTCTGCCCCGAATTTCCGCTCAGCGCGATGCGCTGGCCTTGACGCACTGCATCACTAAGCTTGACCAACGCCCCACCCTGCGTCAGATGGATATACCGCGCAACCGTTTTGTCGTCGTGTTGCACCATCACATAATTTTCCTCTAAATCCTTGTCGTTGCCATCGGGAAAGTGATCCCGCACCGCAACGACTCGGCCTGCACGTGAAGCAACCAGTGGCGTGCCGATTGGCATTTCAATATCGATTGCGTATAGGCCCACTCCACCGTTGCCCGCGTTATGGTGGCTGGTCGTTCGCCACACAAGATGAGAAGTATTCGCCTCGTATGGAAGTATGTAGTGAGACTTTTTGGAATCAGGAAACACTGATTTGAGCACCGCCGGCCCATTCTGGTCGGGGATGCATTGATCACTCAATTTTCTTCCTGAGTCTAGCGCGAGAGATTGCCTGGACACACCGAGCAATAGCGACGCGACAAAAAGAATCATGATAAATATTCTCATCATCCAGACTTCTCCAGTAAGGGTTTTGACTGTTATCCGCCTGTTACGCGCCTGTTACATTGTTGCAGCGCTCACAAATTCAAATGATCCAGCGCCTTCTCCGCTTGCCCGCGCTCGTGATCGCTTAAATTGCGCGCGGCTTTGCGATAGCGTGCAACGAGTTCGCTATCCGCAGGCATTTTTTTGGCGAGTGTAACGAGCACGTTGCGGATTTCGAAATCGGCGTGCATACCATTGATGGCTTTCAGCACGGCAGCGTAGCCGCGTTTGTCGAGTGACGTTTTATTGATCAGTTCAATCAGCACGTTCTGGCGCTCGAAATCACCGTCGATTTTTTCGACAATATTAAGAAATGCTGTGAGCTGACTATCGGTGGGATTGGGCAAATTTTTGAGAATCACCTTCAATGCGTTGGCGCGCTCAAAGTTACCGCGCAGGCCCAACGAGGCTTGCAACGCCGCATCCACGTACCCACGCGCGATGGGCGCTCTCATCACTTCTTCGATGATCGATTGCACTTCAAAATCTGAATCCATTTTTCCGACCACGGCAAGCCACGCGACAGCGACGGCTGGCTCCTGACTGAGTGATGGCGTCAATGCATTCAGCACACCGCGTTGCTCGAATGCAGAATCCATTTGTGCAACGGCATTGAGCACGACCACCTGCTGCGCGCTGGTCAACGCGCGTTTACCCATCAGCGAAACGAGTTGCTGACGTCGCTCAAAAGATGAGTCTTTGGGCTTGGCTGTTTTCATCAAACGTTCAAATTGTTTATCATCGATTGCGCTAATTTTTAACAGCTCCTCGATGTATTTGCCGCGACCAAAGCCTGAATTAATTTGTTCGATCTCGGCAATCACTGCCTCGGCCCCACCTTTTGCGTACAAATTTTTCACGCGTGTTTCGCTCTCAAATGCGGATTCACGCACCAGCGTTTTGAGCATCTCTGCCAGCCAACGCTTGCCCTCCGCATCGAATGGCGTCGCACGAGCATTCACGTAATAGCTGCGTTTTACTCCACCATTCACGCCACCGTTCGCATTTGGCAAAAACACGATGCGACGCGTCGTTCCCGCCCGCGTCTCCTCGATAATCGCGCGCGAACCAATGCCCAGCACATCGTCCAGATCATCGCTCAACTTGATCTGGCCTTTGATCCGCACCATAAATTTTCGATCCGGACTAATGTCCGAGATGACCGTCTGACTTGATCCCGGCATTACCGTATTTATCAGCCAATCAACCGGGCCTGCGTTGGCGATGTTGACGGTGAGTAACGCAATAGTCGTAAAACCTATTAGCATGATTCGCCGATATGAGCTGCAAATTCGAGTGAGCAACGAGTTAGCAAGCATAGAGACGCCCTTTTCAAAGTGAGCAACGCGAATGCTCATTCGCGTCGGTTGCGATTCATTATTTTCCTGATTTACTTTAGCGTGACGCGCGCGCTCGCACAATTGAGTAGCGATGAAATGCAGAAGGCGGGGGTTGAATTGGATGTTGGATTTTCCAATGCGTATCGGCTACAAAGCGTGGCATGGGCGCGCTACGCAATTGTGAATTCTTGCCGAGCTTGCTGGAGGATTCGCGGGTCAGCTACATTTGTGCGCGCAGTGGGCAAATGCGTTTTTAGTTAATCGAATGGGGTCAACATGGCGCTTTAAGGCTTGCCATGAGCGGCACTTCCCGGCTTTCAGGGGCACATGTTTTCGATTGAGGGTTAAGCATCAGGTGAATCTCCGGCAGCAAGTGTACTCAACGACCCTCCGGCAACGCGAAAGTACAACTTGTCTTTGATGTGAGTGGCACCAAGCTGGTGGTAGAAACGTAGCGCTCCTTCATTGGATTCATCAACAGTCCAATCAAACCGGGCGCAACAAGTTTCAAGGGCATATTTCGCCAGCCATTGCATCAACTTTTCGCCAATCCCGATGCCCCGGTCTGCTGAGGGGACGTATAGCTCCTTCATAATGCGTTACGACACCCATCATCTGCACGCACCGATGATGGGTAACGCGCATTTTCGACTCCGGCGGCTCCACCCATCCTACTTTCTATTTCAATTATTGCACAGCCGTATTTGCAAACCCTAAGCAGGGCGCGCTTCTTGGGGCATTTTTGTGCTGTGAAGTCCGCCGATATTAGGGTCGTCTTTAGAAATGCAATGCGATCTGCGTTAATAAAAAATGGGGCGCATGGCTGCATTACCATCACTCGCCACGACGAAATTTCGGCAAAAACCGCCCCGCACTCAATCGATATTTTGCGTATTCCGGATGCGCGCTCAATAGCCATTGCTCTTCAACATTCGATTTCGACCAGAAAAAAACCAACAAAATAAAACAAAGTGCGTAATGCCACACACCACCGAATGCAATCGCCCAACCCATTGCGCAAACCAGCACGGCGCTATACATGGGATGGCGAATGAATCGATAAATACCTTGCGCCACGAACGCTGCCTCTGCTCGTGGCACGGGATTCGGTGTAAATGATTTACCGAGTGCGGCGTAGGCGGCGACAAAAATGATTACGCCTGAAGTGAACACGAGCCAGCCGATTTTTTGCGGAGCGTGTAGTGCAGGCGATGCGGGCGTTAGCACCAATGCGAGTATCAACAGGAATTGACATGCAACCCAAATCCATCCGGTGCGACGCGAAATTAAATTGGTTGATCGCACGATTGGTTTTGCCCTTGTTCAGAAGCTCGAGTTCGGCTGCTTCAGAAACTCAATTTCTTCCGCGCTTGAAGCGCGGCCCAATATCTCGTTACGATGCGGATAACGGCCGAATCGATCAACAATGGCCTTGTGCTTCAATTCAAATTCATAGTTGTTTTGTAATCCGTTTGCGCGATACAAACTTTCTGCGACTTGGTGAATCTGTCGCGACTCGCTGTGCATAAACGGCAGATACAAAAAGCTTCGCTCAATCGCGGAGAGAGTTTCCGCACCTGCGGCCACAGCCTCTTGCGCCAATACCAGTGCGACTGAGTCTTGCGCAAATGCACCCGACGTACCGCGATAAATATTTCGTGAAAACTGGTCAAGCACGATGATCTCCGCCAGACGACCCTTTGGCTCTTTGCGCCACGCGAAAAGCTCTCCGCGCGTCGCTTGCTCATGAATAGCGTGAAATCTATTTCGGACACGATCATCAAATTGCTGATCAGACACCCACCACATTTTTGGTTCTATTTCTTCGAACCAGAATTTCAGAATATCTTCGTACATCAACAACTCCTACGAAAATAAATTATGGCTACTCGATGATGGCGCATCTGGTGCAACGTTCTTTAATCGCGCTGGCTACATTCCCATATGATAAAAAAACTCTTCGCGCACGATCTTCCCATTGCGGATTTCGTATAACCCAACCTCATCCAACTTCATGCGCTGGCCCGAAGGCTTGTTCGTCACGTCGTATTGAAAGCCAACGATAAAGCGATCATCGTGTGGCCACGGGCCGGTGAGCGAAGCTGAGTGAATCTCGTGATTAGCCAGCCACCACTCGCCCTTTGCCTTAACGGCAGCAAGGCCGCGTGCCTCGCGCTCCATTCCCGGTGCCGCGCCCGCCTCGACGCTCACGACGTCATCAGCAAACAGCGTACTGAGCGCCTCCATATTTTTGCCTTGCCGACAAAGCTCGACCATTTTGTTTGCGATATCCATTGTGTTCATAGCGTGTCCTTTCGAGGTGGGGGTGTGACTTGATTGTCGCGATGATAACTATACAGTTTGAGTTATTTCAGCGATGTGAAATGTTGGATACGAACGTAAGCTGGAGGGTCTGGCTCCTTGATTGATGGGGAGGCGTCATTTGGCAGTGGTCGAGGTCGGTGAATGCAGTTTGAATAGTCTTCGCGCGTCGAAATGTTCTTCAATCTGGGTTTTTGTTCTCTCAAAGAGTGGGGCGTCTTCTGTTGCAGTGTGGATGGCGGCACTGAGGTCGCTATAAATCGCTTTCAAGGATGGGAATCTCGTTTTGAAGTCGTCGGGCAGTGAGGCTCCATACTTGTCAATTGCGACGTCGGCCTTATCGGTTTCGAGAGCAAAGGGGCGGCACCACTGCTCACAGAATGTTCGAAGAAGGAATAGAGCCGCGAGGACTTGTCCGGATTGATAGGCGATCTGTGCATCCGAAACATAACGTGCTACCGGCGAGGGAAGCACAGTCGAAACCTGAACCGATTCCATTGGGGCGCGGCCAGAAAGAGTAAGCCGATTGCCCACTCTACGAATGAGAAATACCTCTGGAACTTTTTTGCAGGACTGGCACAAATAGAGCAAGACAAAGACCTGTACTAATCCCTTTTGATCCACCACATTGGCAAAGCCAGACTGTTCGGTTGGAATTAAAGAGTGCGTGGCATCGCAGTTGAAGGGCTCGACACGTTTGCATCTGCCGCAGTACGCCTTGATGTCCGGTGCCGACCAGATGAAGTGTTGAAGCTGCGTAGATTTGACAGGCACAGGCAAGCGTTCAGCCATATTTTCCATGTCTTGAATTTGCCAAGGCCAAGTTGCTACATGCTGAAAATCAGTTTTGAGCGCTTCCAATTGATTGCCTTGAGGCATAAAGGTGAGCACGGATTTGATCAGCTCTGTAGGATCAACCAGAACCGACTGATAGAGATGCTTCGATTCCAGCAGGGTCTTAATTGATGATTCAATCTTCGACGACGCGCTGGTCTGTAGCGCGGAACGAGCCTCGGTTGCTGTGCGGTATGTTGTCATGGGGTAAGTATGACGCCTAACTCAGTATAGCGAGGCACACCGCATCGTCGCAACATAGACTTTGTCGCCCTGACACCAGAGTCCTAATCTTCGCAAGGCCGCGTGCAATATTGCTTGCTGTAGAATTTTTGTATAAATAGAAATCCATAACAACCCAGGAAAAACCAGCACACTAATTTTCACATCTACCCGACCGCTGGATCATTTGTGTAAAAATTTATCACCCAAACTGTAGCTCGCGAACCAAGAAAGCGTGCACGTATTGAGTGGAAAAATTTATCTATTTTACCCTTCGCTGAATTTTCAAACCCTAAGCGGGGCAAGCTTCTTAGGGCATTTTTATGCTGTGAAGTCCGCTGATACTAGGGTTTCAAATTCAACTCGCACATCAAACATCATTCAACACTAAACGATTCCACCCACATCAATTCACACGCGCCACTGCCAGTATCATCGCGCGACAGCGAGCTTCGCCACGTAAATCCATCTTTGCCGCTGACCTCAACCAAGTAGCCGCGCAGGTTAACAATCTTGCCGGGGCGGATGTTGCGGATTTTTTTGGCGATGGCGTCATCGGCGGCGATGAGATGCATGTTGGCGGTGTGACGATTGATCGCTTCCATGCTGATGGGGAATTCTTTGGTGTTTGGAATGTACGAGCTGTACCAGCGGCTGCCTTGGGTAATTTCGATTTTGCTCAGCACCGCCGTATCCGACATGGGCCCCCAACCCATCGTCAAATCTATCGGCACAAGTTTCGCGCCGACGTCCCAGCGATAGGATTCTTTTGATAGCACGCGGGCGGTGATTTCGTAGCGCGCGATTGGCTTTATGGCGAAGCCGTTTTTCTCCAACGGCGCAGCGCGATCAATCGGCGTTTGTACGGGCTCAGCTTTTGCGAGCACGCCGGGCGCTTGATGAACCGGGCGATCAGACCACCAATTTACGAAGCCGTAACTGACAGCCAAGGCGCCGATAAAAAGAAATATTTTTGTTCGCGACATTACGCTAACGACCCAATCCTCGCCATCACAAATACGCTGTCATCCCGAGATGCTTTTGCGAGGGATCTGCTTTTCGTTTTTTCGTTATGCATGGCGCAACCCAACAGCAGATTCCTCGTAAAAGCGACTCGGAACGACAGCCTGAGTTTGAGCGTTACCAACTATGCAACTACGGCGCAGTACGAAACAAAAAGAGCCTTGCATTTCTGCGAAGGCTCTTCTTGAAACTGCGTTTTTCAACAACATCACAATAACAAAAATAATCAGCTCTTCAACGCCGTCAACACTTCATCCAACATTTTTTTAGCGTCACCAAACAGCATGCGATTGTTCTCTTTGTAGAACAGCGGATTATCCACACCCGCGTAGCCCGAAGCCATGCTGCGCTTCATCACGATTGAAGTTTTACCCTTCCACACTTCGAGCACCGGCATGCCGGCAATCGGGCTGGTCGGATCTTCTTGCGCGGCGGGGTTGACGATATCGTTTGCGCCGATCACCATTACTACATCAGTGTCGGGGAAGTCTTCGTTGATCTCGTCCATCTCCATCACGATGTCGTAGGGCACGCGCGCTTCCGCAAGCAGCACGTTCATGTGACCCGGCATGCGGCCTGCGACGGGGTGAATGCCGAAGCGGACATTCACGCCTTTTGCGCGCAAGGTGGACGTGATTTCGTAAACCGTGTGCTGCGCTTGCGCGACCGCCATGCCATAGCCGGGCACGATGATGACGCTCTTGGCGTCCTTTAATAATTCGGCGGTTTCGGCTGAGCTGATCGGTGTGACTTCACCGACTGGTTCTGCCGCCGCGCCGCCCGCCGCTGGTTTCGGCGCAGGTGCGCCACCACCAAATCCGCCCGCAATCACGCTGATGAAATTTCGATTCATGGCCTGACACATGATGTAGGAAAGAATCGCACCGCTGGAGCCGACCAAGGCACCCGTGACGATCAGCAAATCATTCGACAACATAAAGCCAGTCGCCGCTGCCGCCCAGCCGGAATAGCTATTCAACATCGACACCACTACCGGCATATCGGCACCACCGATCGCCATCACCATGTGTACGCCAAACAGTAACGCGATTACCGTCATCACAATTAGCGGGGTCATGCCTTCGGCAATCGAATGCGCTTGAATAAATTTCCAGCCGAAGAAAATCACCACCAAGAGCCCAAGCAAATTCAGCAAATGTCGTCCAGGCAACAGCAGCGGTTTGCCGCCGATCTTGCCAGATAATTTTCCGAAGGCGATGATCGAGCCTGCGAACGTGACCGCGCCGATCAGGATGCCGATATAGATTTCAACTTCGTGAATCATCTTCTCCGCATCGGTCGCGCCTGCGGTTGCGGCCGGATCAATGAAACTTGCGAAGCCCACTAAACATGCGGCCAAACCAACCAGGCTGTGCATGAGTGCGACCAGCTCCGGCATCTGCGTCATCTTCACGTTGCGTGCCGCGAAAACACCAATGCCGCCACCGACCACCATCGCACCGACGATCCACGGGATGCCTGCTGCGGTGACGCGCGGCCCGAAGATGGTCGCCAAGACCGCCAACGTCATGCCGATCATGCCAAACAAATTTCCGCGACGTGATGACGCGGGATTCGATAGCCCCGCCAAACTCAAAATAAACAAAATAATTGCGCCGATGTAGGCGACTGTTGTTAGACCTTCTGACATGTTCGCCTCCCCTATTTTCTAAACATCGCCAGCATGCGCTGGGTGACGGCGAATCCGCCGAACATATTGATCGCGGTGAGCACAATACCAGCGATGGCGAGGTAACGAATCGCGTCATCGGGCCGATTGGCGATCGTCCCCACCAGCGGCGGCGCGATTTGCACCAGCGCACCAATCGCGATAATGCTGCTGATCGCATTGGTCACGCTCATCAGCGGCGTGTGCAGCGCAGGTGTCACGCTCCACACCACTTGGTAGCCGACAAAACAGCCGAGCACAAATACCGTGAAATGGCCGAGGAATGCAGTCGGCGCATTCGCACCGATAAACCAGAATAAAACGGCCGCGACACCAAACATGATCGCCAGCTTGCTGCCCGACATCGGCTCGCTTGGCGCACCGTGGCCTTTTTTGGCTTGAGGCATAGCAATCGCGGGCTTCGCGGCGGCAGGTGCTGCGATGAGTTTCAGCGGCGGTGCCGGCCAGGTGACTTCGCCCGCCTTGATCACGGTGAGGCCGCGAATGGCATCGTCTTCCATATTGACGTTGATGACGCCGTCTTTAGTCTTGCAAAGTTCTTCACTCACGCGGAACAAGTTCGTGCCGTAAAGCGTCGAGGCTTGCTTGGCGAGGCGGCTCGCGAGATCGGTGTAGCCGACGATGGTCACGCCATGCTTTACCACCGCCTTGCCGGGCTCCGTCAATTCGCAGTTGCCGCCCTGCTCTGCGGCCATGTCGACAATCACGCTGCCGGGCTTCATCGATTGCACCATCTCGGCGGTGATGAG
>JANMQR010000040.1:0-3866 GCA_031370625.1 Burkholderiales bacterium
ATGGTGGCGCGCGCGATATGGGCGCGCGTGCTGCCGCGCGTGAGGCCGAGAATCGCGGCACGTGCATTCGCGTCCCAATATGGCGCACCGAGCCCCACAAACGCAGGCACCACATACACACCGTCGCTATCGGCGACCGACAACGCGAGCGCTTCGACATCGCCAGATTTTTCCAAAATTCCCAAGCCGTCGCGCAGCCACTGTACCGCCGCGCCGGCCATGAACACGCTGCCTTCCAACGCGTAATGCGTGGTGTCACCGATGCGCCAAGCGACAGTGGTGAGCAGCCGATTGCGTGACTGAACCGGGATTTCACCGGTGTTCATTAACATGAAACAGCCCGTGCCATAAGTGTTCTTTGCCATGCCTGGTTGATGGCACGCCTGCCCGAATAGTGCTGCCTGCTGATCGCCCGCGACGCCCGCGATCGGAATGCCTTTGGGCAAGCCCTCACACGCGGTGTGGCCTAATACGGCGCTGGAGCTGACGATCTGCGGCAGCACATTGCGCGGAATATCCATCAGCGTTAGCAGCTCGTTGTCCCAATCAAGAGCGTGGATGTCGAAAAGCAGCGTTCGTGATGCGTTTGACACATCGGTGGCATGGACTTTGCCTTCGGTTAGTTTAAATATGAGCCAACTATCGATCGTTCCAAACGCCAATTCGCCTCGCATCGCCCGTTCGCGCGCGCCGGGTACGTTATCCAGCAACCATTTCAATTTCGTACCGGAAAAATAGGCATCAATCACCAATCCGGTTTTTTCCCGAATCATTTGTTCATGACCCGCTGCTTTCAATTCCTCACAAAAATTTGCCGTACGTCGATCCTGCCAAACGATGGCGGCCGCCACAGGGCTGTGTGTGGCGCGATCCCACAGCACCGTTGTTTCGCGCTGATTGGTGATGCCGATAGCGGCAATGGTAGCGTCCGGCAATTTCGCCAGCGCTTGCTGCGCCACCGCAAGCTGCGTGGCCCAGATTTCATCGGCGTCATGTTGCACCCAGCCAGGCTGGGGAAAATGCTGCGTAAACTCGTGCTGCGCGGAGGTCAGGATACGGGCATGATGATCAAACACCATCGCCCGCGAGCTGGTGGTGCCTTGATCGAGAGCAAGAATTACATTCATTTAAGTTTTATTGGAATAGGCATTTAACGGGAAAGACTTGGCTTGCACGCAGCTCGCAAAAAGTTCGCTCGGCGCAACGGTTGCGTGAGCGAGAAATTGCATTCGTAATTGTGACTTTTTTCATCGCAATACTCGAGTGACGGCAGTAAAATAAGGATTAGATTGATGCGGCTGACTTTGTTTGTCTGCTGCGATAAGATACAGGTTACTTAGCGGCATATGACAACATGAGACAACATGTGAAAACATTAGATAACATCAAACATCGGCCAGCTAATTAACAAAACCATAATAGCAATACGCACAATGAATCACCGGAGAACTCATGGGTCTGCTTGATGATCTGAAAAAAGAAGCTGACACGTTAAAGAACGAACAAGCTGTTCGCACGCAATCGTTGAAAGCGAATGCTGCCACAGTGGATCGTGCGCTACGTAAAACCTTTTACTATTTGAACGATTTGTTCAAGCAGCTTAACGTGGTCAAACCGCCCTGCCCGCGCGAATACGATTTGCAAACTGTCGGCAAGATCAGCGGCCTTTCGCAGACGGATTATCGGATTGATTTTCGCTCGGCCCATCGTGACGGCAGCGAGCATTTTGAAAACCTGACCGTCAATTTCAAGCGCAGCAAACCTGAGCAAATCAGTGTCAAGCGCGACGCTGAGAATATTGAGCGCTTTCGTGATCTGCTGTGGCAAAACAATATGCGCTTCACCTCCGACCCGATCAAGAACGAGCGTCGTGTCACCGTCAGCGAAACTTTCAATATCAATTGCGAAGTGATTTGTGGCGTGGAGGTGCTTGGCGATTATGAAAGCGGCATTATTCGCTTCAAACTAAAGAATGTCGAAGATTTCGGACCCACTGTTTATACACTGGAGCCGGACAGCATTACCGACGAGGCGCTCGAAGCACTTGCAACGTTACTGATCGGCAAAGAGTCCACCTTCAGTAACTACAACCGCCGCGCTAGTTTTAATCCAAGCGCCACGATGCCCGGCCCATACGGCCGTAGTGGCGTGAAGGTGCCTCTGTATGTGGCTACGCCACTCAAATCAGCAACGCCAGAGCCCGCGCGCGAGGAGAAGAAAGGCGGATTGCTGGGCTCACTTAAATCTGTGTTCAAGCGCGAATCTGAGTAGACGTGAACCCACCGGCATAACAGACAAATAAAAAAGGCCGCATCGATTGATGCGGCCTTTTGTTTTTACAGCAGTGATGTTTAGCTTAGATTTAGCTTTGGCGATGTTGCTGCAACGCGGCGATGCGCTCTTCCATCGGCGGGTGGGTAGAAAATAACGCCATAAACCCCGGCTTATCGGAAATCCCGGATGCAGCCATCGACTTTGGCAATTCGCCCGGTGCCAGGCCACCGAGTCGCGCGAGCGCTTTGATCATCGGCTGCGGGCTGCCCATCAAATTCGCCGAGCCCGCATCAGCACGGAACTCGCGCTTGCGCGAAAACCACGCCACGATAATCGATGCTAATACGCCAAACACAATTTGTGCGGCGATGTCGGTGACGTAGTAACCAATGCCCGGGCCATCGCGATCATTCTTGAGTAACACGCGATCAACAAAGTAACCTACGATCTTTGCGAAGAACACCACAAACGTATTCACCACGCCTTGAATAAGCGTGAGGGTAACCATATCGCCGTTCACGATGTGCGCAACTTCGTGTGCGAGCACGGCTTCTACTTCTTCTTTGGTCATCGATTCGAGCAAGCCCGTTGAAACCGCAACCAGCGAAGAATTCTTGAACGCGCCGGTCGCGAACGCATTTGGCGCGCCTTGGTAAATCGCTACTTCGGGCATGCCGATATTGCCTTTGGCCGCCAAGCGCTGAACAGTGGCCACTAACCAACGCTCGGTCTCATTGGCCGGCGTTTCGATCACCTGTGCGCCAGTGCTGAATTTCGCCATCCATTTTGAAATGAGCAGCGAAAAAATCGATCCGGCAAAACCGACCACCGCTGAAAATGCCAGCAGCATTGGCAAATTAAGACCGTTAGCCGTCAAAAATCGGTTCACACCCAGCGCGCTGGTGATGACACCAATCACCAACATCACCGCCAGGTTAGTCGCCAAGAACAAGAAAACACGTTTCATACATTCTCCATTAGTAAGTTACACCCGGATATCAATAAAGTCTCAATCAGCCTGCGCCAGAGCTTTAATTACTCGGCTTTATCTTTACTCGGCTTTATATCGATCCTGCTTCAACCTGAATTTTTTCACTCAGAGCCATTATGCGGTTGTTTTGACGAATTTCAAGGCTATTGGTTCTGCTCTACGCTAAGTGACTACGGGCTCTTTTTAACGGATTCAAACCGTAACACGCGGCGAAAGGTTACTTGCGAAGGCGATTGGCAAAAATCCCGCCAGCGACCAGGGCGGTCGCCATGGCCCAAAACAACGGCGCAATACCCAGCGCCGCGCCGGCCGCACCAAAAATCAGCGGCATCACCGTTTGGCTGGTATTGATCATGGTCGTGCGCAGGCCCAGCGCTTCGCCCGCCCGGCCTGCTGGCGCGGATTCGTGCAGCAGCGTCAAAATCATCGGCTGCGGCGCACCCAGACCCAGCCCCAGCAAAAACATCAGCGCCATCAACACCGCCACGTTTTGCGTAAACGGCACCAACGCATAACTTACGGCGGCAGTGCCAAGCGACAGCGCCAACATAGTCCAGGGGCGGATGCGATGGACAAAAAACGGCATCGCCAAACGCACCGC
>JANMQR010000041.1:0-3614 GCA_031370625.1 Burkholderiales bacterium
GACGGGCGCGGCGTCGCGACATCTTCGCACCTGGCGCGCCGCCGCGACATCTTCGCATATGGAAGCCAAGCATAACTCACCCACCGACGCCACATGATGAGGCCGCGAATCCATTCGTCGGCGGCATACGCAATCCACACACCGATCAATCCCATGCCGAAATAAACGCCAAGCAACCAGCTTCCGCCCGCGAGCACAATCAACATCGAAGTACTTCCCGCCAGCACCGGATAGCGCGCATCGCCGGTTGCACGTAGCGCGTTGATCACGACCAAGTTGAAGGTGCGGCCGAGTTCTAAAATGACCGAGAGCCACAACAACGTCACGCCCTTGCTGATGATGGCGGCATCGCCGCTAAATTGTCGTAATGTCCACGGGCCTGCCAGAGCGGCCAGTATCGCCACAGCCAGACTCACGCCAAGACTTAATGCAAGTGCTGCGCGCACCAGATGTTGTGCGTCACGCAATTTTCGCGCGCCGATCATGTGGCCGACGATGATCTCCACCGAGAAGCCAATCGCCAGACCGAACATGAGCGTTATGTAATTGAATTGCAGAACATGAGCTTGCGTCGCCAGCGCGGTACCGCCCATCGTGCCGACTGCCGCAACGCTCACAACAAACGCCAAACGGTAGCCAATATTTTCAGCAGCACCGGGCAGCCCGATATGCAATACGGGTGCCAGCCGGTCTCGGTGAATGCGCCACCAGTCCTCCCGCTGTGGCGCGATATTGAGTCGCACTTTCCACAGCCATAAAAACAACATCAGCGCCACGAATCGGCTCACACCTGCTGCAATCGCGAACCCCACCAGCCCCAGCGCTGGAATCGGCCCCGCGCCATACATCAGCAGCACCGCGAGCGAGAGATGCAGAACATGCATCACCAGCACCACCGCTAATGTTTCGCGATTGAACATATGCGCACGCAACACCGCCGCCTGCGAGGCGATCCACGCATCGAACAATAACGGCAGCCCGATCATTTGCAAAAACGGTGCGGCGATAACGAGCACGTCAGGCGGCGCGTTCAGCAACTGCATGAACTGCTTCGCGAAAATCACCGCCATCGCCGCGCTGAATATCCCAAGCCAGGTGCTCGCCCCCAGTACCGCCCGCGAAGCTGCGTCAGCGGCGGCTCTGCGTTGTGCGCCAAGATTTTGCGTGATGACTACCGTCACGCCAGCGCCAACAATGCGAAATAAAATAAATAGCATCGCGGCTACTTGATTGGCGAGCGCAAATGCCGCCGCCGCGTTATCCGATACACGCGCTGCGAGCACCGTGCCAATCAGCCCCACGCCAATACCGAGTACTAATTCAAAAAATAACGGCGGTGCGATCTTGGCGAGTTTGCGTAGTGCGGGGTCGCGAAGCAGGGGATGCGGCGGGGTCGTGGTGGACGCAACTGCAGGGGTGTTCATATGGTGAAATTGATTTTTTAGAGGTATACGTTTACGGCAAGAATAGCACGCAGCTTGAATGCAAAATCGAGTGTCTTAACGCTGGGTGAACGGGTTGAAACGCTAATATCAGTGCGCGCCTCAAAGCAAAAGTGGCTGAGGATGCTTGTCAATGCTGGGGTTTGGCGCAAGTGGAAAACAATGATTTACTTTGGGTGTGCAAATCGATGCAAACAATATTTAGATAACTATTTTTTCGCTTTTGGTCAGCACCAGCGAAGGCAAACTGGAAGAAGAATGAAATCATTTGAGCGCATCGCTCTCGCGCTAATGTGTTGCGTAGTTTCAACGTCATGTTTTGCGCAGTCGATCAAGCTGAAAACACCACGCGGCGCACAGCTTGAGGTGATGGTGGAATTTCCTGCGGGCGATGGCCCATTTCCAGCATTGGTGTTGGCACCGGGGCAGGGCTATCACATGGGGTTGCCTGCAATGGAGGCGACCGCGAAAGAAATGGTCGCGCAGCGTATTGCCGTCTATCGTTTCAATTGGGCCTATTTTTCGAATGATGCGAAAAGCGGTCAGCCCGCGAAAGATTACGTTGCAGAAATTGAAGACATGACGACTGTGCTGAACAAAGCCCGCAGCGATCCACGCATTGCGAAAGATAAAGTTGCCGTCGCCGGGAAATCACTCGGCTCACTTGTTGCATGGCAAGTGCTTGCTAAGAACAAAGACCTGAAAGGCGGTTTATTTCTCACGCCGGTTTGTAGCGAAACGCAAAGCGGTTACGCGATTCCCTCCTCTGTCGCCGCTGGAAACTATCCGGGCATTGGCAATGAAAAGCGACCATTGGCCTTTATTGCCGGAGAGGCTGATCCGCTTTGTGCAGCACCCGTGCTGTATCAGTACGTTGCGCAAGCAGGCGGCTCAACACGAGTCGCGATTGTCGGTGGCAATCATGGTTTTGCCAACCCGAAATTGACCGGCGCTTTGGGTGATGAAGCGTTGAAGAGCAACGTGAAAATGGTTGCATTACTTTCGGCGGATTTTGTGGCGGAGTTGATGCGTTAATCAGCACATGTGCCGCTAAACCGTTTGGCAATAAATGCGCCTTATCTGATGCTCTCGATAGTCTCCAGCTCTGGTCTGGCGTTTCGAGCAAAACATGCTGGAGAAGCGCACTGCTGCTGATATTTTGTGTGCAAATGTGATATTGCGGTAATTCCACAACGATTAACTACGGTATATTTCTCTCCACGCAAGGCAGTCATGTTCATGACTGCGTGCTGATAAAAAACATCTATTTTTCGATATCAGAAATTCGTTTCTTCAGGATCATTCGCATGGCGCAACCTTTTCCCTTTTCAGCAATCGTCGGTCAGGACGAAATGAAACTTGCTTTGACGATTGCGGCAGTTGATCCGACGATCGGCGGGGTGCTGGTGTTTGGGGATCGAGGAACCGGGAAATCTACAGCGGTGCGGGCGCTGGCGACGCTGCTGCCGAAAATGCGCGCGGTGATGGGTTGCAGTTATGGATGTGACCCGGCTGTTGGGGCTGCGTCGTGTGAACAATGTGCGGCGCTGAAAGCTAACGGCGGCGCGATAAAAAGTCACTTGATTCCGGTGCCGGTTGTTGATTTGCCACTCGGTGCGACTGAAGATCGCGTGATCGGTGCGCTGGATTTGGAAAGTGCTTTAACCAAGGGAAAAAAAGTTTTCGAGCCGGGATTATTGGCGCGCGCGAATCGTGGGTTTTTGTATGTGGATGAAGTGAATTTGCTGGAAGATCATCTGGTGGATTTGCTGATCGATGTGGCAGCTTCCGGCGAAAACGTGATTGAGCGTGAGGGCTTGAGTGTGCGGCATCCGGCGCGCTTCGTGCTCGTCGGCAGTGGCAATCCGGAAGAGGGCGAACTGCGTCCGCAATTGCTGGATCGTTTTGGATTATCCGTTGAAGTGAAAACGCCAACGAATCTGGATGAGCGCATTGATGTGGTGCGGCGGCGCGATGAATTTGATCGCGATCCGATTGCGTTTCAGGAAAAGTGGCACAAGGAAGATGACAAACTAAAGCGAAAAATTGTCGCGGCACGTGGGCGATTGGCCTCAGTGGTCGTGCCCGATGCGGCGTTGCGATTAGCCGCACAACTCTGCATGAAGCTGGGCACCGATGGCTTGCGCGGCGAGCTGACGCTGATGCGTGCGG
>JANMQR010000058.1:0-8981 GCA_031370625.1 Burkholderiales bacterium
ATCAACAATGTTGTTAGCGCAGGGTGCGATTGCCACCACTTACCCTTATCTTTATACCAAGCTAGCGTACGATCCCGTTGCCGATTTGCAGCCGGTTTCTACCGTTGGCGAGATGACGCTAGCGCTGGCAGTAGGCCCGGCCGTGCCAGACAACGTTGGCAATATCCGCGAACTCGTTGTGTGGATGCGACGCAACCCCAAACTCGCCAACGTTGCTTCGCCCGGCACGGGCACCTTGCCGCACCTATTAGAAGCAATGCTGTTCCGCGCGGCAGGCGTCGAATGGCAGCATGTGGTGTATACCGGCGGGCCAGCGGCTTTGGTCGATCTGATGGGGGGTCAGATTGCGGCGCTGGTATTGCCCGAAGGCCTTTTACGCCAGCATAAGGCGGCGGGTAAGCTCCGCGTGCTTGGCACATCAGGCGCCAAGCGCAGCGCTTATCTTCCCGATGTGGCTTCGTTCATCGACCAGGGCTATCGAGAATGCGTGGTGCGCGAGTGGTTCGGTTTTTTCATGCCCGCACGAGTTCCGGCGACAGTGATTGAAACCGCATCGCAAGCGATGCGCGTTGCTATTGCGCAGCCCGCACTTGTGAAGGCGTTTGCGGATTCGGCGATGACATCTGCCACCAGCACGCCCGCCGCGATGACGGCTCGCATCGCTAGCGAACAGCGCTATTGGCAACCGATTATTCAAGCTGCTGGCATTCGAGCCGACTAGTGCTGCCCAGCGCCCCCCACGAAGCCACCATCAGCCATCGTCAGCCTTGGGACGAGGCTGCGAACGGATGGAATCGTCACGCGGCGTTAACCCGCGCATGGCTGAAAGAAGCGACGGCGGCGATGCTCGATGCAGTGTGTATTGTGCCGGGCTCGCGAGTGCTGGACATCGCTGCGGGTTCTGGTGATCAAACGCTCGATATCGCACGTTGCATCGGCACGCAGGGACACCTGCTGGCTACAGATATTTCCGCCAGCATCCTTGCGCTGGCGCGGGAAAATTTCCGTACTGCGGGGCTGCATCACGTTCACACTCGCGTGGCTGATGCACAAGCGCTGGGACTGGCAGGTGCTAATTTTGATGCTGCCATCTGCCGACTTGGGCTCATGTTTTGTGTCGATCCGCTTGAAGCGCTGGCTCAGGCACGGATGGCGCTAAAACCGGGCGGACGACTTAGTGCGCTGGTGTTTTCAACGGCTGAAAAAAATCCTTGCCTCCGCATCACCATAGACACCGCGCGCAAGCATGCAGGCATCGCGAAGAAATCGATGATGAGGTCTGGCACCTTATTGAGTCTTGGTGAGCAAGGGTTGCTGGATCGATTGCTGCGCGCGGCTGGCTTCATCGATATAAATGTGCATCCATTGTCCGCACCGTTCCGATTATCCAGCAGCGCGCAATATGTCGATTTTTTGCGATGCTCAGCGTCACCCATTATGGAGATGTTGGCATCACTGTCGGCAGAGGCGCAGATCAATGCGTGGAACGATATAGAGAAACAGTTGAATGTGTTCAACACCGCTTCCGGTTGGGAGGGGCCCAACGAATTACTGCTGTGTTCTGCGGTCGCGCCGCCGGATACAAAAAAATGACGAGGGTGGGTTACCGTAGAAGCGCTCCCAAGCCATCATTTCTTGTCATCCGTTTATAGCGTCGCGACGACGCTTCACTGGAATAGTACGCGCGAGTGGTTCCGTGTTTCGCAGTTCACCCGACGAAGCGATTCGGGACGCGATCACAATGATTTCATCTGCGGCCACTTTAGCCGCAGGCGTCGGCGGCGAGTCGGCGCGCGTGTAGAGCCCCAAGTGAATCGGTATCAATGGTTTTGCGAGCACCAGCTCGACAAGCTTCCCAGCCTGAATACAGCTTCGCAATAAAGCGGGCGGCAACACACCCAGCATGTCGGTCGCCGCAATCAAATCAAGCGCCACAAAGTAGGAACCACAGTGTACGGCCGGCATCGGGATCGGTAAATTTTCCGCAGCAAATGACCGACTGACGATGTCATCGGTACTGTCATGCGCGGTCATGTACAACCAGGAGGAATTGACGAGATCAGCAAGGCCGCATGATGCGAGATCAAGTAACGGGTGGCCCGGACGAACCGCGATTCGCATATTGATTTCGGCTAGCGGGCGATAGTCCAAACCACCGTCGAGATGAATTCTTGTGCGCTGGGTAACGGCCATATCGACTACTTCGTCGCGCACCAAAGGCAGCAATGTACTGGGCGACATTTCCAACAATCTGAGTCGCGTGTTGGGTCGCTGATGTCGCAGTGTGATGGCAAGCTCCGGAAGCAACAAGCTCGCGCCAACCGGCGAAACGCCGATCGATAAAAATGCGCCGCCCCCATCAACCGCGCGCTTGGCTTCATCAGCGGCTTTGCGAAGCTCCGCCTCGGCCACACGCGCACGCGCAAGGAATGCACTGCCTGCAGGCGTGACCAATACCCCGCGGCCACTCCGCAGAATCAGTTGCACGCCCAGCTCTTCCTCAAGCTGCTGTAAAGCACGGGTAAGCGCAGGCTGAGACATGCCAATCAGTCGCGCCGCTCCTCGAATGCTGCCCGCGTCAACAACAGCGATAAATTGTTCAATGCTTTGCAATCGCATAAGCCTCCGGTGGTAATGCGGAATGATTATCAGTATGACGTATTGCTGCTTCGTGAAATCAGGTAGCTCAGCCGACTTTACGCTACCCAATAACTAAACTCTAGCGTGGACGGGGCGTTCACCGCGAAAACATTCAGAAACCCGCTCTGCATATAGCGTCTTGCGCTTAAATATTTTGAAAAAAATTGGCTTAAACAAAGTGCGGCGAAGCTTGACTCGACGGGTGATGAATCCATAAAAAACTGCGGAGCAGGATCGCTTAGGAGCGCCGCGTCCAACTCAATCAAACCCTCACTGGTGCCGTCGGGACGGAAAAAATGCTAGCGTAGATTGAATTGAAAACTTACTTTAAGGAAGTAGGCGCTGACCCAGCGGCCAGAATCTGTGCACGTTTCAATGCAGGATGGGACGCGTCGACAGTGTGACTAAGGTGGTCGACTGCGGTTGCGAAGGCGGTTTGTGCTGCAGTAGTGTTACCGGTCCGCGCACGGAGTTCGCCTTCAACAATCCAGGCGCGTCCGGTGGTTTCTGAAAATGCTATGCCACCCTGCATCGATTGGGATAGTCGCAAAGCATCTTCGATATCTACCAATCCCGCTTCCACTTGATTTTCCATCAAAGCAACTTCTGCGCGATCAATCAGTGCGTTGGTTGTAGATCGATTGGGCTGCTTATTTTCGAGCACTGACGTGAACTCAGTACGCGCCAACACTAGGCTGCCACTCGACAACGCGATTCGTCCGCGCAAGATGTGCTTTGCGCGAGAAACCGGCCCACCTTTTGGGAACGCGGAAGTGTCCATGAGCTCCACCTGCTTCAAGTATGCTTGTGCGGTTGACAAGTCGCCTTGCTGAATGGCGTTCGATCCCATGCCAAGCAGGCAATAGGCCTGAGAGGTCAGGTTCCCGGATTTTTGCGCCACGGTTAAAGCGGTAGAGTAGGCGCTGGCAGCATCGCTAAAGCGACCTACTAACTCAAGCGCGCGTGCCCTGTTTGCGAGAACATAGGTAGGTGGCTGTGTGTTGCCTGCCTGCAATAACAATTTGATGATCGCGTCGTATTGATCGATTGCTGTTTTCGTATCGCCAGCGCCCAGGCTGACGATCCCCCAGTTGTTTCGAATCGAAATAGCTACAGGATCTGCATCGCGACCGAGTTCATTGAACATCTGAATGGACTTGGCAAATTCCCGGTTGGCGTCTTTGTTGCGACCGGTTAGATGCAGCCCGTAAGCCAGATCGCCTGTGTATGCTGCAAGCGTTGCTCGAGAATAGCGCTTCAGCGTTTGCAGACGTGCCAGAGCCTGCCGCGCGCTATCCACCGCGCCGGCACCGTCATTGATGTTTGTCGATAGTCTGGCCAGATAAGAAAAGCAATGTGCCGACGTCTGCGCATCGATATCATTTCGGCCTGCCGTTGCGCCAAGGGTGAGGCGAGCCTCATCAACTTTGCCAAGTGATCCGATAATATCGGCGTATTGGCAAGTCAGGCTCGCTTTTAATGAGACGTCGGTTGAATCGCGCGCACTATCGAGCGCGCGCTTAGCCAACGCTTCAGCTTTATCGAATTCGCTCAGCGTTCGGTGGTGGGCGCTCAACATGGCCAAAACCACTGCTCGATCTTCGGGTGCATCGCGAAACTGCTTTTCGACAATGATCTCGCTGCGCTCCAGAATACCGCCGATGCTAATGGGACGGTCCGATTGGGGGGCATCCGTGACAAACATTTGCAGAAATTCGGTGATGGCGTTGTTTCGATACAAAAGCTCCAGCGCTCGGTCTCGTTGGCCCGAGGCAATATGCGCTTGCCATGCAGCAAACGACGCGCTGACTAGCAGCACTATTGCCGTCGCAGAAGCCAGAGCCAAGGGCAGACGGCGGCGACGCAGAAACTTAGCTGCACGATAGCCCCACCGATCCGGCTGCGCCTGCACCGGCAAATTGGCAAGATGCCGCCCAATGTCCTGCGCAAAAGCATCAACACTTGGATAACGCTCCGGAATATTTTTCTTGAGCGCCTTGTTAAGAATCGCATCCAGATCGCCCCGCAAGTCTTTGCTCAACGTTTTGTTGGAACAGGCGCTACTTGCAAGCCGCACATCAACCGATGCAATGGCGTCTTCAAGGGCTGCCGCACTCTGGCGCTTTAATTGATACGGCTTGGCTTCGGTCAACAACTCGTAGGCGACGATGCCCAAGCTGTAGACGTCGCTTGCGGTGCCAATCGGCTCGCCGCGAATCTGTTCCGGGCTCGCGTAATCCAGCGTCAGCGCTCGGCCGGATTGTTGGGTGAGTTGTGTTTCCTGCGTCAATTCACCTTCCATTAACTTGGCGATGCCGAAATCCAGTAGGCGAACTTGGCCCTCAGCGTTTACTAAAATGTTCGCGGGCTTCAAGTCGCGATGCACCACCAGCCGCGCATGCGCGTGCGCGACTGCGCGTGATACTTGCAGCACCAGCAACAAACGCGCGCGCACAGACAAGGTGTGTTTTTTGCAAAAAACATAGATCGGCTCGCCTTCAACATATTCAAGTGCAAGGTAGGGACGACCATGCTCATCGACACCCGCATCGTAAATACGCGCGATGTTTGGATGATCGAGGCTCGCGAGGATGTCGCGCTCGCGGCCCATACGCTCAGCCAGCCCACGTGACCACGTCATTCGCGGCAGCTTGAGTGCGATCTGGCGCTTTAGACCGCCATCGAAGCGTTCGGCCAGCCACACGGCACCCATTCCACCGACACCCAGTTCGCGGATCAGTCGATATGGGCCAATCAAAGCGCCGGTGACCGCGCCGTGCGCGCCACTGTCGACTGCTTTCTCGTCCAAACTTAACGTTAGTTTGGGGAGCGACCCTAAAAAATCAGCGGTCTCGACGCCCGCCGCGTCAGACAACAAGTTACGGAGCTTCGATTTAACGGAATCAGTTTCGTGAAGTGAGTCGAGCCAACTATCGCGTTCTCTCGGCGCAATCGATAGCGCTTCATCCAGCCGACGGCTGATGGTCGGCCATTCTTCTGCGAGAAATTGGAGATCCGCCATTGCGTCCCTTTCAGATTCAATCGTTTGCTGCTCAAACACTTTTACGAGAGCCGGCATCGATAACGGACACGCGCAGCAACCATAAACTTGAAAGTAGTCTGCCTAGCGCAATGCTGTCGCGAGCAGCAATCGTGCCTTTTGCCAGTCACGACGCACGGTGCGATCCGTAATGCCCAGCGCGGACGCAATCTCCAAATCAGTCATCCCGCCGAAATAGCGCATCTCGACAATTTGAACCAGCCGTTGTTCGAGACAAGCGATCTGTTCAAGGGCTTCATGGACGTGCAGGATTTCTTCTTCTGCAGCGGGATCGCCGCCGATTAACTCGTCATCCAGGATCTCATGTACGGCATGGCCGCCGTGGCGTTCCGTGGCTTTCGCGCGAGCGATATCGACAATGATGGATCGCATGGCGGAAGCCGTGTACGCAAAGAAGTGCGCGCGGTCAGTAGCTTCGAGGCGTTCGGCGTCGCGCAGCTTCAAATAGCATTCATTTACCAGCGCGGTGGTGCCCACATCCGGGTCAGGAAATCCGCGCCTAAGGCGAGCGTGCGCTATGCGGCGCAGATCTGGATACATCGTCGCGAACAATCTATCGAGCGCAGCGCCGTCGCCTTCACGAGCCCGCATGATCAAGCTGGTGATGTCACCCATAAAGCTCCCATTAAATGACTGGCCGACATGCTCTCACCCGATGTTACGCCCAAACACCTTGGCCGCATACCCTCGATCAAGGTACGAATAGTTAGTCAGCAATCGATCTGGCGTTGGCGCACAAAGCGATTTCAGTGTCGATGTCCGCCTATTCCTGCCACCCTCGTAATAGTGAGTAAGGCTCAGTGATTTTGTGTCGCGGCAAAAAATTACTATGAACTTTTATTCTTACTTTCTGGGAGGTCCGTATGCCCACTATTAGTTTCTTGTTTCCGAACAAACCTGGCGCGAAGTTTGATATGGATTACTACCTGGGCACTCATATGCCGCTTGCAATCCATCTGATGAGCAGGCAAGTCGGTTTTCGAACGGTGGTAGTCGAACGCGGCGTGAGGGGAATAAGTGCAGACGTGGATGTCACCTATCTCGCGCTTTGCCACTTCACATTTGACTCAGTCAAAGACTTCAATACCGCGTATGCGGCCCATGCTAACCGGCTGCAAGCTGATATGAGGAACTACACCGACATTCAACCCATGGTTCTGGTGAATGAAGTGGTGATCGAGAAATATGCTGCGCGCAATTGTTTGTTATCGGCTTGACGTTTGCGCATGAACTATTTTCGATGTCGATGTCCGGGATACGGTGCAGACCTCGTAACAGTAGACAAGGAGCCATGATTTTTAATCGCAATGGCCGTGAGTGTGATGCGCAGTTGGCATCAGGATGCCGTACCAAACATCTTCTCGCCTTTCGGTTGCGCTGCTTAAATCTGCTCAACAAAGCACTGTGATTCCAAACCTCAGTGCAATTCGGAGAATGGACGTGCGGCAGATTCACCAGCAAATTAATACTGAGAGATCACTATGAAAACTTTTAGAAAATTTACAATTTACGGTATCGCACCTGCCACTGTTGCAATCCTGACCGCGTGTGCGAATACACCTTCATATGAAGCGCCGCGCGTAGATGCGTCAGCTAGTACACAGCTTTTGAAGCAGCTCCCGCGAAAGCAAGGCGAGTTGGTGGCCGTATCCATTTACGAGTTTCGCTCGACCGTTAACGAAATTGCCGCCCGTGGCGCAACCGATTTTTTTAAAACTGCTCTTGTCCAGAGCGGGCAATTTCGCGTTGTTGAGCGATCACGCTTGAACGAGGGTGTGATTCGCGAAAAACAACTCAATGCATCCGGGCTGACTTCCGGCAAGAGCGGCACCGAAGTGTTGACCGCCGCCAAATACATTTTCGAAGGCGCAATCACCGAAGCCAATGCAGGCGAGACGCAGCGCGCGGGTGCGATCCGCATTGCCGGTGCTGAAATTGGTGGCAGCAGCAATCGTGATGTGATCGGCATCGATGTACGCGTGGTCGATGTTGGCACCAGCGAAGTCGTTGGTGTTGTGACCGTGAAAAAAACAGTCAACAGCGATTCATCGAATATGTCGGGTCTCGGCAATTTAATTGGTGCCGTGCTGTCACGCAAGGGCAAAAACACAGCCTATGTTCCCGACGTTCAGCTGCAACAGCAGCGTAAAGAGAGCCTGGATAGCGCACTTCGGGCTGCGATTGACGAGGCGGTGATCGAGTTGTCACGGCGCTTTGCTCTTTAACCAACCGTTTAACAAATTGGAGAAAGCTATGAAACCCTTTACAAGTTTTGCTAGTGGCGTTAGAGGATCTGCTGCACGTCAAAGCATATACATCGGTGCATTGATTGTTGCAGCACTTGCGTCAAGCGTTCAAATGGCAGAAGGCGCACCGCCTGTAGGCGTGAAACTACTCGTGCAACCTTGGAATCCAATCACCGACGATGATTCGGTCAACACTATCTACGATAGCAACGATGTCATTACGCGATCAATTACCGGTACTTGGACTAGAGTCAAACCGAAATTAATCGACAGCATTAAAGCGCGGCTTCAAACGCCAAATTTGTTAGCTGAAGGGGTTTCACTTTATGACGTAAAGCTCAATATCAACACACCTGAATTAAGCATTGCGCCCGATGGCAATGCTGGCTTCGTCGCGAAGCTGCTGGTGCGCGACACCTACCTCGAAGCGACTTCAACGACGCCCGACATTGCGTTCGGCATCGGCTTGGGCTCGTACGCAGACCCCCGATGCAGCATCCGCTTTTCGCTCGAACTCACGCTCAAGATGGCGGTGACCGACGATAAGGCGCGACTATTGGAGGCGCGAAATGCACCAAACGACGCGCCAGTACTGGTGAAAGATTTCAAGGCTGATTCGCAAAACGCCCCTTGTGATATCGCGAAGTTTCTTGCCAGCGATGTCGCAAAATTGTTTGCCGGGCGCGACTTTTGGAAGTGGATGACTGACGAAATCAACAACCCACAGCGCAAAGAATATAAACAACTGAACGACACGATTAAGCAGGAACTGAACACAGCGCTGGTTGCCATCAATGCCCAAGCAAAAGTGCCGGCGCAGTATGCACGCTTGCGCGTATGGGCTCGCAATGACAAGTTGACGGTACTGTTTGGCGTGCGCGAGTTACCCGTCCCCGCCCGCGTCGCAACCGTGCAAGGCCGCCTGGCGATTGGCGACCTGAAAGGGCTGAGTTCGCCAATTAGCAGCTGTGACCAGCTTCGCATGACCGCGATGGTCAAGACGGGCCCAAGCCCCGTGCTGGATTCGAGTGGCA
>JANMQR010000072.1:0-3194 GCA_031370625.1 Burkholderiales bacterium
GAGCGGTTGAAATCATCAAGCCGAACCTCAGCCGCCCAGCCTTTGATCAACGCGTTATCGAATACCAATTGGGCATCTTTATAGTTGTCCGGAAAATCACGCACCTCTTTCTTGCCGTCGGCCCGACTGTAGTAATTGGTCTGGTAATAGGGCAGCGGTTCATCGTTGGTGGTGGCGAATACAGCGGTGCGCCGCAGTTCAAGTATTTTGATACCGCAACATTTGTGCGAACAAATTTCGCGGCGTTATGGCAGTGAATAAAAATTGAAGAATCAAATGCGCTCACGCAAGCGGTTCTGCGCCGCCACGGCGCGCATGTGCGATTGAACATCTGCGAAGCGATGCGAAAGGCGATCTTGAATTACTGGTGTCGCAACACGGTATCGAGATTAAGGCAAACACCTTGTTGCGAGCTACCGGCTCACAGAATAATGGTCAATCAATCAAACTTTGCGCGGCAGAATCGCTACCTACGTGAATCGAATTGCTTCCATGAATGATCCGATAGATCGAATTGAATGGCTGATTGCGCGTATCGATTCGCACGGCGATCCGCAGCGCTAAGTTACGAACAAGTCGCCGAAGTTAATAACGTCGGTAAAGCTCGCGCGCGTGGATTTGGAACGGATGCCGTCATCACGCCATCTTCGTGGCTTACCTTGAGCGGCAAGTATGCGTACACCGACGCAAAAGCAAAAGACGGCACTAAACGGTTTCCGCTATCTTGATCCAAGCGCATTCCGCCGTACCGCAGTCGACTTTCTGCCGCGTTTGCGCCAATATGGATTGACTGTTTCTTATGACATCAAATAGGTATAATCGGTTAGGATCAACGAACAGCGTTCAACGAAAAGTGAAAGGGCCGTGCGTAACAACACGGGCAAGACAATGGTTATGAGACCGCCGACTACAACAACGAGGTTATTTAATTCCTAGTCGATTCTTTTCGCTTGGATTTTTTGTTTAACTTTTTTGAACACAAAATCCAACAGCATTTAAAAAGCGCGGCTAGTCCGCGCTTTTTTGTTTTTATTTTTAAGAGGTTTCAATATGGTTTCCATCACACTACCGGACAAATCCGTTCGTCAATTCGATCATCCCGTTTTAGTCGCTGAAGTTGCGTTAAGCATTGGCGCGGGTCTCGCCAAAGCCGCGCTCGCGGGGCGCGTAGACGGCAAATTGGTCGATACCAGCTACGTCATTTCGCAAGATTCGGCACTTGCCATCGTGACCGATAAAGACGCGGAGGGACTCGACGTCATTCGCCATTCCAGCGCGCATTTGCTGGCGCATGCGGTGAAAGAATTATTTCCTGATGCGCAGGTCACGATTGGCCCGGTGATCGAGAACGGTTTTTACTATGATTTTTCATACAAGCGTCCGTTCACGCCAGAAGATTTGGTGGCCATTGAAAAGAAGATGGGCGAGCTTGCGAAGCAGGATATTCCGGTCACGCGTAAAGTGCTGCCACGAGATGAAGCGGTGAAATATTTCAAAGGTATCGGCGAGGCGTATAAAGCGGAAATCATCGAATCGATTCCGGCCGATCAGGATGTATCGCTTTACACCGAAGGCGCGTTTACGGATTTGTGCCGCGGCCCGCATGTGCCGTCGACGGGCAAATTGAAAGTATTCAAGCTGATGAAGGTCGCGGGCGCGTACTGGCGCGGCGACAGCAAAAACGAAATGCTGACACGCATTTACGGCACGGCCTGGACAAAAAAAGAAGATCAGGAAGCGTATCTCAACATGCTGGAAGAAGCCGAAAAACGCGACCATCGCAAGCTCGGCAAACTGCTCGATTTATTCCACATGCAGGAAGAAGCACCGGGCATGGTGTTCTGGCATCCGAAAGGCTGGACAATTTGGCAGCAGGTTGAGCAATATTTGCGTCAGGTCTATGTTGATAACGGCTATCAGGAAATCCGCTGTCCGCAAATTCTGGATCGCTCGCTCTGGGAGAAAACCGGGCATTGGGATAATTATCAGGACAATATGTTTACGACCCAATCGGAGAAACATGACTACGGCATCAAGCCGATGAATTGTCCGGGACATGTGTTGGTATTTAATTCAGACTTGCGATCGTATCGTGATTTGCCGCTGCGCTACGGTGAATTTGGCTCGTGTCATCGTAACGAGCCCTCGGGCGCGCTGCACGGCATCATGCGCGTGCGCGGGTTTGTGCAGGATGACGGTCATATTTTCTGTACCGAAGAGCAGATTCAATCCGAGTGTACGGATTTCAATCGGCTGGCACTTTCGGTATATAAACACTTTGGCTTTAAAGAAATTGCGATCAAGATTGCGCTACGCCCCGACAAGCGCATAGGCAGCGATGAAACATGGGATCGCGCTGAGAATGCACTACGCGAAGCGCTTAGGGCTTGCGATGTGGAATGGGAAGAGTTGCCGGGAGAAGGGGCGTTTTATGGCCCAAAGATTGAATATCACCTAAAGGACTCGATTGGCCGATCGTGGCAATGTGGAACAATGCAGGTGGACTACAACATGCCGGTGAGGTTGGGTGCTGAATATGTGGATGCGCACAGCAATCGCGTCGCGCCGGCGATGCTGCACCGAGCAATCGTCGGCTCACTCGAAAGATTTATCGGTATCTTGATCGAAAGCCATGCCGGATCGCTGCCACTTTGGCTGGCACCTCTTCAAGTTGTAGCGATGAACGTTACTGAAAATCAGGCTGCTTACGTGACCGAGGTGGTGAATGCGCTGAAAGCCGCTGGCATCCGCGTCCACGCCGATTTGCGAAATGAGAAGATTTCCTATAAAATCCGCGAACATAGCGTGCAAAAAATACCTTATTTGCTGGTTCTCGGCGATAAGGAAAAGGCAGCTGGTAGCGTTACAGCTCGGGTACGCGATGGCAAAGGCGGTGGCGAAAATCTGCCTGCAATGTCATTAAATGAATTTATTTCCCGCGTAAAAGATGAAATTGCCGCGAAGAAGTAGCGCGGTAATCTAGTACTTTTGCGAAGTGCAGATCTGTATCAAAGCCCTTGAGGCGGTTTTAGGAATCGCCCAAGATAGTTATCAATGTTTAGGAGAGTTTTATCGCTACTGATAAAGATGTTCGGATCAACAGTGAGATTACTGGTGTCACTGAGGTTCGATTGCTCGGCCCCGAAAGCGAGCCAATTGGTGTAGTGAGTTTTGCTGATGCTGTAGCCCAGGCA
>JANMQR010000094.1:0-2559 GCA_031370625.1 Burkholderiales bacterium
GCCATCAGGAGACGGCTGCACCGCATACGATAAATTCATACCCCACTTGGTTCCATCACCCAACAGTTGCTGAAAGCGGGGCGTATCTTCGGGCGTGGAAATAATCAAAATGTCGCGAATGCCCGCGAGCATAAGCGTTGACAGCGGGTAATACACCATCGGTTTATCGTAAATCGGCAGCAATTGTTTCGACACCACCTGTGTGACTGGATAGAGGCGCGTACCGCTGCCGCCGGCCAGGATTATTCCTTTACGATTTGCCTGATTCATTGCGCGGCCTCGGTGCCTTGATATTGTTTTTCAACCCATTGGCGATATTCGCCGCTCACCACTGATTGCACCCACTGATCGTTGGCGAGGTACCACTCCACCGTTTTGCGAATGCCGGAATCAAACGTTTCAGTGGCGCGCCAACCCAATTCGGTTTCGAGTTTGGTCGCGTCAATCGCGTAACGTTGATCATGGCCCGGGCGATCTTTAACGAAGGCGATTTGGGTTGTGTAGGGTTTGCCATCTGAGCGTGGTTTTAGCTCATCAAGCAACGCGCAAATAGTAGTGACCACCTGCATATTGGTGCGCTCGTTTTTACCACCGACGTTGTACACCTCACCGACACGCCCACGCGCGAGTACTGCGCGAATTGCTGTGCAATGGTCAGTCACATACAACCAGTCACGCACATTTTTGCCATCGCCATAAACCGGCAGCGACTTGCCGCTTAGCGCATTTAGAATCATCAGCGGGATAAGCTTTTCCGGGAAATGATAGGGCCCGTAATTGTTCGAGCAATTAGTCGTCAATACCGGCAACTTGTAGGTGTGATGCGCGGCGCGTACCAGATGATCGGACGCTGCCTTTGATGCGGAGTAAGGACTGTTCGGTTCGTAGCGATGCGTCTCGGTAAACGCGGGGGCCACATCATCGAGAGAGCCGTACACTTCATCGGTGGAGATATGCAAAAATCGGAACGCAGATTTTTTTTCTTCAGACAAGGCCGAAAAATACGCGCGCACTTCTTCAAGCAAATTAAACGTGCCGACGATATTGGTTTCGATGAATTCAGCCGCGCCTTGAATGGAGCGATCAACGTGGCTTTCAGCAGCAAAGTTGACGATGGCCCGTGGCTGGGCTTCTGCAAGCAATTTTCCGGTTAGCGAGCGGTCGCCGATATCGCCACGTTGAAATTTATAGTTGGCGTGACTCGCCAAATCCGCGAGCGATACCAAATTGCCTGCATAGGTAAGTTTGTCGAGATTTACAACGCTTTCTTTTTCCTCAGCCAACCACTGCCGAATAAAATTTGAGCCAATAAAACCTGCACCGCCGGTAACGATAATCATGAAATTTGCGCGCTTGTTGCCGAGCGCTGAAAGATGAATCCACTATTTTACCTGCGGCGTATCTTCATTCGCTTTCTTCGACAATTCAATCAATTTTGCATATTTCGCAAATGCGGCAAAACAGCCAATCGCCACATGCGCAAATCCTGGGCCACCATCCAAAAAGCCTTGACGCAAAAAATAGAATTTAATAAATCTCGCCAGCGGGCTCAAAAACAATTTCAGATATCCGGCACGCACGCCCTGCCCGTAAAGCGCTTGCGCATGCAGGCTCGAGTAGCGATTTTGTTTGGCCAAATACATGGTGACATCCTCAGCGGAATCATGCAGCAGATCGCCTTTCAGTTGCCCCACCTCCACCGTCGTAATCACCGTTTCGTGTACTTCATCATTGCTCCAGCTTGCGTGGTTGCGGTCAAACAAGCGCAACGACCAGTCGGGATAGCCCTCGCCATGCGTTAACCAGCGGCCCAGAAAACGATTGCGCCGCGGCATGCGATAGGCGTGATGACTCATGGGCGATGCTGCCACCCGTTCGGGTGTATCCGTCGAAAACACCGCGCGGATACTGGCTTCGAGGGCAGGCGATACACGCTCATCAATATCCAGGCACAGCACCCAATCATGCTTGGCCTCGCTCACTGCAAATTGTTTTTGGCGACCAAAACCAAGCCATTCTTTTTCGATCACCCGGCAGCCCGCAACATCTGCAATGGCACGGGTGGCATCGTTTGAGCCTGAATCAACGACCAACACTTCATCGGCAAATTTCACGCTGTCGATGCACTCGCCAATTTGGCTAGCCGCGTCTTTGGCAATGATGACAACGGATAAGGGGATTTTTTTATCGGGCACGTGTGTCGTTGAGCTAATTTGATTTAGTACCAATTGTAAAGCTTAGCAGCCTGTCGGACTTAAAGGGAATCGGCTGCAAAATGAGCTGGGCGGTGCATATTTCCCCACTTTTCTGCGCCAAGGGAACAACCATTGGCTTGAAAAGCGGGGAAATCTGCCCTCGCCCAGCTCATTTTTCGCATCGATTCTTTAAGTCCGACAGGCCGCTAGACCGGGCTTCCGTTAAAATGCAGCGTGCGCATTTTGCTAGTAAAACTCTCCTCAATGGGTGATGTGATCCACAACTTACCGGTGGTCACCGATCTGGCGCGCGCGTTCCCCGGCATCGAAATCGACTGGGTATGCGAAGCGCCGTATGCAGAAC
>JANMQR010000107.1:0-7253 GCA_031370625.1 Burkholderiales bacterium
CCGAATGGCAGCGCGAGTGACGTCGCAACGATAACGGCAACGCCGCTCACCTTGAGACTCAACCAAACGATGGAAAGCAGTTCGTTATTCGCGGTGCCAAGCAGCTGAAATGCGGTAACAAATCCTTGTGAAATTTCTGACATGGCGCGAGTATAAGTGCGCACCCGCCGTCATTCCCAAAAGCGGAATTAATGCGTGTTAATGCAGTAGAATGCAGCCAATGCGCCAATTAATGAGCACCAAAGAGATCGCTGAATATTTGCGCTTGAAAGAGCGAAAAATCTACGATCTCGTCAGCCGTAACGAAATCCCGCACTCAAGGGTTTCCGGCAAACTGCTTTTTCCACGCGCCCAGATTGATGACTGGGTTAGCCGCAATATGGGCGGCGCGCCTCAGCGCAGCATCACCCGTTCCGCGCCGGTGATTGCGGGCAGTCACGATCCGCTGCTCGATTGGGCGGTGCGTGAATCGCGCTGCGGGCTGGCGGCGCTGACCTACGGCAGCCTGGATGGGATTGATCGCATGTTGTCGGGCGAAGCATCGGCCGCCGCGATTCACTTGCCACCGACCAAAGGCTCGGATCGCAACATGAGCATGACCAGCGAGCGGTTGGGCCATCTCGATGTGGTGCTTGTAAAATGGGCCAGTCGCGATCAGGGTCTGGTCGTCGCGAGCGGCAATCCGTTCAAGATTAAATCGTTACCGGAATTGCAGAAGAAAAAAGCCCGCGTCATTCCGCGTCAGCCGCATGCGGGGAGTTATTTGTTGCTGCTGGAATTGTTGGGGCAGGCAAAAATGAAGTTAACGGATTTGAATGTAGTCAAGTTCGCAGCGTTAAGCGAGAGCGATATTGCTTCAGCGATTCTCGACGGCAAAGCCGATGCAGGCTTGGCCATACGCGCGGTGGCGCGCCAGTTCCACCTTGATTTTGTGCCGCTCGCCACGGAGGAACTTGATCTCATTGTCAGTCGGCGCGCGTATTTTGAAGCGCCGATGCAGGCGCTGCTCGCGTTTACGCGTACGCCCACCTTCCGCCAATATGCTCGCGAGTTGTCGGGCTACGATGTGAGTGAATTGGGGAAGGTGGTATGGAATGCTTGAATTGAGATTCATTGATAAGTGCGGTGACAATTTGACCACCACCCTCTCTCCAAGCTCTCCCCCGTCAAGGGGGAGAGGCTTTACCTCCCTCCCCCCTCGCGGGGGAGGGATCGAGGGAGAGGGGGTGTGCGCTGAGACTAAATCGAACAAATGTAGTTGCCACACCTACAATCTACAAAATTGAAAACCCGCGCCCGCAGCAACATCATTTTTGTGATCGCAGTTATTGCTGCCTTCGTCATCATTTCACTCGCCTTCGCGGTTGGCCAATTCCCGATTTCGATTGCCGAGATCGTCTCGCTCATTTGCTCAAAACTATTCGGCACAATTAGCCAGGCCCCACCCAACGCCGACATCGTACTTTTTGAGATTCGCGGCCCGCGCATTGCCGCTGCGTTCATGGTGGGTGCTGCACTCGCGGCTGCGGGGGCCACGTTTCAAAACCTGTTTCGAAATCCATTGGTGTCTCCCGATATTCTCGGTGTTTCAAGCGGCGCAGCGCTGGGTGCCGTCGCAGGTATTTTTTTATCGCTGCCGCTGATCGCGATTCAGGGTTTTGCTTTTGCGGGCGGGCTCGTCGCCGTCGCCATCATCTTTTGGGTCGGCAATAAAATTCGCGGTCACGATCCGGTGCTCACGCTGGTGTTAAGTGGTGTGGTGATTGGATCATTACTGGCCTCGGGCGTGGCGTTGCTGAAATATTTGGCCGACCCATTTAATCAGCTTCCCGCCATCACTTATTGGCTGCTCGGCAGTTTCGCGAGCGTCACACAGCGCGATATTTTTATTGCCTTCGTCATCATCTTCGTGGCGAGCGTCCCGCTGTTTCTGTTGCGATGGCGCATCAATCTTCTCGCGTTGCCTGACGATGAGGCGAAAGCATTGGGGCTCAATGTGGTGCGCATGCGTTTGATTGTGATTGCCGCAGCGACCTTAATGACCGCTGCATCGGTCGCGATTTGCGGCATTATCGGCTGGGTCGGCTTGGTGATTCCGCATGCGGTGCGGCTGATGGTGGGCGCGGAATTTTCGCGCTTGCTGCCACTGTCTATGTTGATTGGCGGCACGTTTATGCTGGCGGTGGATACGCTCGGCCGCAGCATCGCGCAAACCGAAATTCCGCCGGGCGTGCTGACTGCGCTGATCGGTGCGCCCGCGTTTATTGCGTTGATGGCGGTGACGTTCAAGCGGCAGCGCGGATGAAGCTCACCGCACAAAATCTGGGTATTGGTTACGCTACCCGGGCGCTCGCGTCAGAGATTTCGTTCACATTAGCTGAAGGCGAAGTGATCGCGATCCTAGGCCCAAATGGCAGCGGCAAAACCACCTTGTTTCGCACTCTGCTTGGCCTCCTGTCTCCGCTAAAAGGGGCAGTGTTGTTGGACGATCATGTGATCGGAGTGCTCGCGCCAAGCGCTATCGCACGCGCGGTCGCCTATGTGCCGCAGGTGTCCGCAAACTTTGCCAATTTCAGCGTGATCGAGGTGGTGCAGATGGCGCGTGCGCCGCACCTCGCCTGGTACGCATCGCCCGGCACGAAAGACCGCGTCATTGCCGCAAACGCCTTGGCAGAATTAAATATCAGCGATTTTGCCGAGCGCGAATTTGCCGAACTTTCCGGCGGCGAGCGACAGCTCGTAATGATCGCGCGCGCACTCGCCTCGGAAGCAAAAATTCTGTTAATGGATGAGCCCACAGCGAGTCTTGATTTCGGTAATCAATTTCTGATTCTCGATGAAATTGCGAAGCTAAAGGCGCGCGGCGTGGCGGTGATTTTTACTACTCATCATCCCGACCACGCATTGCGAATTGCGGATCGTACGCTGACGATTGCGCGCGATGGAAGCGTGCAGATCGGCGCGACCGGCACGGTGTTGAATGCAGTATCGCTAACAGCGCTGTATGGAATCGATATCGACCTCATCAATAGTCGCCACGGTCCCGGTATCGTCGCCGGGTTTTCGTCTCGTCACACAATATGATGCGGCATTTGCTTCCGTACAATTTGCCTGAACACGCTGAGGTCGACGGGTAACAATGATAGTGGTGCATCGGTAGGAAGCGCTCGGTTCTATCGCGTTCAAACAGCGGTTAAGGAGTGAAGCTAAATATGTCACACGAATTAAATGATGTTCATTCGCAACTCAATCTTACAGCCGTTGCACGCATTGAACGGCCTACTTCACTGGCCGAGCTAATCGCTGTTGTACAGCGTGTGGGTAACAAAGGTAATCGCGCTACGGGTCATATTTCCATCGCTGGCGGGCGTCACGCGATGGGCGGACAGCAGTTTTCTGATGGTTCCACACACATTGATATGACTGCGTTGAATCGTGTGCTGGCAACGGATTTGATCCAAGGTCTGTTGCATATTGAAGCCGGAGCAGATTGGCCCGTTATCATCGCGGCCAGCCATACGATGGCTTTTAGCCCTGCGCAAAGCTGGGCCATTCGGCAAAAGCAAACTGGTGTAGATGCAGTGACGCTGGGCGGTTCTATTTCGGCCAATGCGCATGGGCGCGGCTTGTTAATGCAGCCTATTGGCGATGATATTGAAGAGCTCACACTGATCGACGCGCATGGCGAACTAGTGGTGTGTAGTCGTGCGCAAAATGCGGAATTATTTTCGCTGGCTATTGGTGGTTATGGCTTGTTCGGCGTAATTTATTCTGCAAAGTTGCGATTAACGCCGCGCCAGCGCGTCACCCGCGTGGTCGATATTATTGATCTTGATGATGCGATGAACGCCGTATTTCGTCGCGCCAGTGAGGGCTGTGTGTACGGTGATTTTCAGTTTGTTATTGATACCGCAGATGATGTTTTTTGCGCCGTGGCGTATTCGCTTGTTATAAACCAGCTTACCCTGACACCGAAGATTCGGTTGCGTCAGATTCAACATCCGATCTTCCGCCAGACGCGTGGTTAAAGTTACTAAAGCTTGCCCATGACGACAAACGCCAAGCGTTTCGTCTTTACTCGCAGCACTATTTGTCCACGGACGGTAATCGTTACTGGGCAGACTCTATGCAACTGAGCACCTATATTCCGAGCTACGCTGAATTTCTGGAAAAGGCGCGCGCAACGTCTGACGTGGCTACAACTACTACGAACAACTTGGTGGCCAACTCAGTCGCCAAGACGGTGGCTAAAGAAACTTTGGTCATTGGTGAACACTATGTTCCGCGCGATCAGATATTGGCATTTATGCTCCGTGCGGCCGAGATATTGCGTGCCTTTGAAACGGAAGTTATTTATGGCACCATCCGCGCCATTACACGCGATACGGTGTCATTTTTGCCTTGAGCAAAAGATGATTTTGCTTGTGTTATTTTTAACTTGCGAGCACCGCATAACGAGGTTGGTCTGCAGCGAACGGCCGATACTTTTCGCGCCCTTATTGATACAAGTAACGCGCTGGGCGGGAGTTTTTTTCTTACCTACCATCGCTATGCATCGGTCGCACAAGTTGAAACCGCTTACCCACGGTTTCGACAATGGTTGGCGCTGAAAAAGCAGTACGATCCTGATAGCTTGTTTAGCAGCGGTTGGTATGCGCATTACCGCGAAGCGTTCGCCGCTACCGCCGCGCCCAGCGTGACGAAGTGAAATCGTCGCAAGCCAGCAATACAGCCAAGGTAATCGCTGCGAGCACGATATTGCTTGCGAGTGATGCGCGTACATCGGCGTTGGTAGCACCACATGCTGCGGTGCTTTGTCGGGTATTTTTATCGGGCAGCCGGATGGATCGCTGGCTGGCAGCCAGTGCTACGTTGCCATTTACACGCGCAATTTGGCGCATGGTGGAACGCCTTACGCTACCCGGCATCATGCGGCATTACTGGTATCGTAAACGCGCCATAGAAGCGCGTTGCCGCCAAGCCATTGCCGATGGTGTTGTGCGCATTATCATCATCGGCGCAGGCTTTGACACGCTGGCACTGCGGCTAGCCCGAGAGATGCCGACACTTGAAGCCATTGAAATTGATCACCCCGCCACCCAAACCGCGAAGGTAAGCGCACTTGCTCACGCTGCCGAAGCTGTGCCAAAAAACCTGCGCTTCATCGCCTGCGCTTTGGCCGTAGAACCATTGCCGCCCGCGTTGTTTGACGATGGTCAGCCGTGCATGGTGATTATCGAAGGGGTGTTGATGTACCTGCCGCCCACAGAGGTGGCGCGGCTATTTGAGACGCTACGCGCAGAGGCACACGGGCGTCTACAGGTGATGTTTAGCTTCATGTCAACATGGCCTGATGGTGGCTGCGGGTTTCGCCCGCAAAGCTGGCTCATTGAGCGCTGGCTTTCATGGCGCAGCGAGCCATTTTTGTGGTCACTCGAGCCCGAAGCGATGCACGGTTTTCTCGCGGCGCGGGGATTTAAGTTAACAGCAATAGCATTGACGCGCGAATTTAGTGGCGCAGCGAGCGACCAAGGGTCAATGCTTGAGGGCGAGAATTTAGTGGTGTGCGAAGTAACTTGAGCCGGTGATTTGATGGCTAGAGTGGGATAGGGTGTGGGAATTTCAAACACCGTTTTTCACGTATTTTGAATGCATCCGATGACGCGCGAGCGGTCGAACACGCGTCCAGCCGCTGAAACTCCGCTGTTTTCTCAAATTAGCGGACAGTATTCAGACCGAACGTATCTGATTTCCACCCGATTCGCGCACCGACCCGAGCGCTGGCCGAACTCCTACCCGTGCGCGGTCCCAAATCAGTCCAGATGAAACGGCGTATGCTGGATCTCATTCACCCGACTTCAACTGCGGTCAATAAGGGTTATAGGCAAGCCCTATAGATTTCATCAAAACAAACGATTTGATCAATCGCAAACATCGCTCCACACTGGTTAGGTTAGTAATTGCAATCAACCCAAGGAGACAGCTATGTCAAACGAAGCACATTGCCCTTTCGCTCACGCCACCAGCAAACACGCGGTAGCGGGAACACGAACCAACGCCGCTTGGTGGCCCGAACAACTGAATCTGAAAATCCTGCATCAGCAATCGTCGCTGTCGAACCCGATGGGTGAGGACTTCAACTACGCCGCGGAATTCAAGACGCTTGATCTTGATGCGGTCATCAAAGATCTGCATGCCTTGATGACGGATTCGCAATCGTGGTGGCCCGCAGATTATGGTCACTACGGCCCTTTCTTTATACGCATGGCCTGGCATGCCGCCGGCACGTATCGCACCTACGATGGTCGTGGTGGTAGCGGCAGTGGCGAGCAACGTTTCGCGCCGCTAAACAGCTGGCCCGACAATGGCAATCTCGACAAGGCGCGCCGATTGCTATGGCCGATCAAGGCGAAATACGGTCGCAAGCTTTCGTGGGCAGATTTGTTCATCCTGACCGGCAATGTCGCCTTGGAATCAATGGGTTTCAAAACCTTCGGCTTCGGCGGCGGCAGGCCGGATGTGTGGGAGCCGGAAGAAGACATCTACTGGGGCCCGGAAAGCACGTGGCTTGCCGACGAACGCTACAGCGGCGAGCGTGAGCTTGCCAATCCGCTCGCGGCGGTGCAGATGGGCTTGATCTATGTGAATCCAGAAGGGCCAAATGGCAAACCCGACCCACTTGGCTCAGCCCGCGACATCCGCGAGACTTTCGCGCGCATGGCGATGAATGATGAAGAGACCGTGGCGCTCACGGCGGGCGGTCATACTTTCGGCAAGTGCCACGGTGCGGTGGATGTTAAGCACATCGGCGTGGAGCCTGAGCGGGCGGGCATTGAGAACATGGGTCTGGGCTGGATCAACGGCTTCGAAACCGGCCACGGTGTGCATGCGTTTACCAGCGGCATTGAAGGTGCCTGGACGAAAAATCCGATCAAGTGGGATAACGGCTACTTCGAAAATTTATTCGGCTACGAATGGGAGCTGGCCAAGAGCCCGGCGGGCGCGCACCAGTGGAAGCCGGTCGGCGCGACTGGGGAGAACACCGTGCCCGACGCCCATGATCCCGGCAAGCGGCACGCGCCGATGATGACCACAGCAGACATGGCGATGCGGATGGACCCGGCCTACGAAAAAATCTCGCGCCGCTACATGGCGAATCCGCAGGAATTCGCCGATGCGTTTGCCCGCGCGTGGTTCAAGCTCACGCACCGCGATATGGGGCCGATCTCGCGCTACCTCGGCCCGTTGGTGCC
>JANMQR010000117.1:0-4033 GCA_031370625.1 Burkholderiales bacterium
GTGGTGCTGTTGAGAGGAATCGAACCTCCGACCTACTGATTACGAATCAGTTGCTCTACCAACTGAGCTACAACAGCACAAAAACGACCGAAGCCCAATATTGTAGCGGTTTGGGCGTGGGAAGCCAAGCAAAACGGCGCAACGAAGCACCGAGCGGCTCATTTGTTAACTGGTGTTAATTGGCAATGTCGCCGCGCCATTGATTCGGCAAGCGAAACCGCTTGTCCGGAAAAATCGATCCCCACCAAATGAGTCCTCTATTCTCCGATCAACTAATAAAAGTCGCCACTTGGGAACAGACCATGAAATTTCGGCATACCGGCTTTACGCTTATTGAACTTGTGATTACTGTTGCCTTGCTCGGTATTTTGCTGGCTTGGGCGATTCCGAATGTGACCACATTTATCAAAAATGCGCGCATGAACAGCATCGTGAACGAGTTAGTCGGTGATATTGGTGTTGCGCGGCAGGAGGCTCAACGACGCGGGCGTCGTGTACAAATTTGTGCTAGTTCCGATGGCGCAAATTGCGATACCACTACCCCCCCTGAATGGGTTAATGGTTGGATTATTTTGGCTCCAGATTCGACAGGCGTTCAGCGCGTTGTTAAATACACCAAAGAGCCTTCTGGGGCGCGAGAGGCAGCAAAGTGGTTTACCGGCCCCGGCCCAAACGCGCCCATTACGTTTTTTCCAAGTGGATCTGCAGTGGCTGGCACAGTGATTCAAATCCGCGATGATCGCTCGGGCCTGACAAATCCAACCCAACGGGATATCTCGGTAACGCCAGTTGGACGCCCATTTGTGCAGAAAGTAACAGGTTAATTATGATCAATCACACAAAAACTATTCACAGTGGATTCACGCTTCTCGAAGTACTTGTTGCGGTTTTAGTGCTCAGCTTTGGACTACTGGGGGTAGCCGGTTTACTACTAGCCACGGTTCAAAACAACACTATCGCCTCCCAACGTACCACAGCGACATTTCTGGCGCAGGACATGGCGGATCGCATCCGACAGAATATCAATGCCACAAAACCGTACGACGCGAACAACAATCCGCAGACAGTTCATTACCTTAACTCAGCCGGGGTGTATCGAAACTGTTATGGAACAGGGCCCGCCGGGCCATGTTCAACACCTCAAGGTGTAGCCGAAAGGGATTTATTTTTATGGCGCCAACAAATCGCAGCAAGTCTGCCAGGGGGCAGTGGCGTGGTCTGCAAAGATCTTATGCAAGATGACGGCTCAAACGCCAACGCGGCCACTAATGGGTGTGATAACGACCAATTTTCGCCTTGGGTGATTAAGATTTTTTGGGTGGTTCGCGGCGAAGATGCGATTACGACGAATGCTACACCACCCAACGTGCAACGTTTTTCAATGATGTTAGGCGGAACATGATGAGAAAGCAGCATATGGAAGTTTTCCCACATGATTTTCGGGGGACGGCTAGCGGGATCAATCGGAGGCAAGCCGGCTTTACGCTGCTTGAGTTGCTAGTTGCGCTTCTGATTGGCTCGATAGTAATTGCGGTAGTAGGTGGGCTGTTTTTAGCAAACACCAATACGTTCCGCGCCGTTGACGACGCGTCTCGGCTTCAAGAAAATGGACGGTTTGCGTTACAAACGGTTTCGCGAATCGCAAGACAAGCAGGCTTCGTTCCTGTAGATGTATCGCAGCTCGTTGCGACACAGAATGACGCATATCCTGACTTGATGGGATTTCCTGGTGCCAAGTTCGTGGCTGGTACGAACGGAACAGGATCAAACAATTCAGATAGCTTGACCGTTGCTTTCTTCGGCGCTCAAGACGCAAATATTGTTGACTGCTCCGGGACACAACGCGGCGCGGCGCTAGTCGCGTTAGGTACGGCACCTACAACGCTTCCCCCGCCCATAACAAACACTTTCTTTGTCGCGCCCGCTGATTCTGGCGTGGGGTTTTCCTTATGGTGCGGTGTAACTGTTGCCGGCGCTTCAGTCGGGCCACCGTTTGAGCTCATTACGGGCGTTGAAAGTTTTCAAGTTCTTTACGCGGTAGATGCGGTCATCCCGTCACCAACAGGCGGCGCTGGCAGACGCAACTTCGCAGCCGACTATATAACTTCAGCCAATAACCTAACTGGTGCGCAATTTAATTCGGTGTTGGGCGTGCAAGTCGCGATTGTTTTACGCGGCTCTGAAACGGCGACACTTGACGCAGCAACCGCAGTAACAACTTTGAGACCATTCGGCGCCACGTATACCGGTAGTAACGGCGATCCAGATGGCGCTATTTATACAATCGCTGGTGCTGACCAACGCAGAACCTTTCGGCTAATCACTTCAACTATCAATCTTCGCAACCGAGCCGCATAAAATGAATACTCCGTCTTCGCTAACGCGCCGTAATTATTTTGATCAGAGGCATCCAGTGTCTCGGCAGCAAGGCGTAGTGCTTCTTGTCTCACTCTTATTCTTGATCGTCTTAACACTTCTTGGGGTTGCGGCGTCGAGAATGGTGACGAGCGAAGAAAGGCAATCACGTTATTTGCGAGAATACAATACTGCATTCCAAGCAAGCGAAGCGGCTTTACGAGATGCGCGCGACGACATCGGTGGAGCATTAGCCACGGATGCCGTCCTGGCACCGAGCGCCGCGAGGGGCTCGTCAAGAGTTAAAGGTGCGGAGGGGTTTTTCCGAAGTTGTCTTTTCGGTCTTTGTGAATATGACCCTCTTGAGACATCGCCGCCGTGGCTGACGAACGACCCACGGTGGGCTAATAGTGTGCCATATGGAACCTACTCACGAAGGTCGCCTCTGCCAATGTCTGGAAATGTGGGTAGCAGCGCAACCAGCGCAAAGGACGAAGACGGCGCCGCTGTAAACCGCTTTAGCAATGTAACGGAGACGTCTGCCGTAACAGGCGTTTGGCAGCAACCAACATACCTCATTGAAGCAATCATCGACAAGAGACCGGGCACAAATACGGTATCCGTCCCACAGCAGAGTGTGCCTGTTGTATACCGTATCACCGCACGGGGATTTGGTGCCGATCCCAATTCGCGAGCTGTCGCACAAGAAATCTTCACGAATGCATTGTCAGCTGGCGGCTTTTGATTTCCGCAGACTTAGTTAATTAGTTTGAAAAAATATTCACAGGGTTACCAATGAAAACTTCTCAGAAAATCGCCACTTACGCACTTATGCTGTTCCAATCTAGTTGGTTCATCTCAAGTGTGCTCGCAGCGCCGCCAGGCCCGTTGGATCTCGCGCAATCGCCTCTCTTTTATGGCTTTCAGCAAAAACCGATCGTCATGTTAAACCTGACGAAAGACAATCAGCTGCATTTCAAGGCATATACCGACTATTCAGATCTTGACGATGACGGCATACCGGAACTCACATACAAACACTCATTTAACTATTATGGTTACTGGGATTCTCAGAAGTGTTACGAGTACAAAAGCTCTAATAATGGCTTCTACGCGCCCACAGGGTACTCGGCAGATAAATATTGCGCTGGCACCGGCTGGAGCGGTAATTTTTTGAATTGGGTTGCCACGTCGCGGATGGATTCCGTTCGCAAAATTCTTTACGGTGGCAAGCGATCCACAGACTCGACTACTGAGACCGTGTTGGAGCGAAACTTTCTCACCATGGACGCGCACTCATGGGCAAAATTTTACAACGGGGCCGATTTGAACAAGTTGGTACCGGACTCAGTTTTGGGTACGTTCACCGCGACCGCCCCAGGAACGACATATGCAAGCACCACAGCGACTCTTCCAACCGTAACCGCGATGGCGACGGCAACAAATTATTTTGTCACGTCATCGATCTCGGCTCGCATCGGTGATCAGATTAAACTCACCCAGATCACCCCGGATGTGATCCGCTATGGTCGCGTTACTGCCATTAGCGGTACACGGCTCACCATCAATATTCCGAATGCAACCGTTGGCATCATCGGTGTTGCGGTACCCGTGAGCAGCTGGCAGCTCGAGAACCTAAGCGCAACCGGCGTGACATTTTGTAACACCACATTTATCA
>JANMQR010000126.1:0-3565 GCA_031370625.1 Burkholderiales bacterium
TTGGGCGGAACAATTTTGCCCACGCGATTCATCGTATATACGTATTGAGCCATGATCGTGCTTTTCAGGTTTGTGTTTCAGGGTTTTAAGCGAGTGCGAAGCATACAGGACAGAGGCGTTGGCATGTAGGTTTAGCACGTAAATACGTGCGTTTTGTGATCGCAATTTCAGCTGTAATTTTTAGCCGGAAACGCTGTAAAACGTGCGCAATATCACATCGGCAGGCTCCCCGAAATGTTAAAATTTCGTCACATATTAGAGTCGATCCAAAGAGATCGGCCCCACAACACGAGTCCCGCTCAAGCACATGACGAATCCCTACTATCGCTCCGCCCTGGAAGAAAAATTCCCCCGCATCGCCGACAAAGTCGTGCTGATGTGGGGATATCCCGAAATAATCACTTTTTTTGAAAGCCTCACCCTCGATGATCGCGGCGACCGGGACGGATTTTCGCCGGATGTGATGTCAGAACTGGTGTTTTTGAGTGCGCTGCATGATATTGCTTTTCCGTTTAAGAAGGCGGAGAAGGGATATGCGAATCGAGGGGGTGGGTATAGTTTTGATTTGGATTAAGGGGGCGGGTTTCGCTACTCACACTAATCAAACGTCTACTTGCCCTATGTCACAGAACAAGCACGACCGCCCGACTGGTTCCAAGATTTCAACAGAAGAAATGCGGCGGCTGAAACTTCCGCTTGGAGCGGAACTTGCCAACACAACAAAGTAAGCAACGAATACCCTTGGTCATGTCCGGTACTACTACAAAGACAGACCATTCAACTGCAAAAAATGTGGCAAAGCAGAGGTTTGGACGACTGATGCGCAGCGCCATTGGTATGAAGACCGCCAAGGCAATATAGATGCAGTTGCCGTTTTATGTCGTGCGTGCCGCAAGCCCACGTAGCGCCGCATATTCTGCCATCGGTAATTTATTCACGAGGCCGGGGGGTAGTCCGGCGGCTAATTCCTCTGCTTCGCCAAAAGAAAGGAACCAAAGAAAAGGCGACCCGGGTTCGTCGCCCCGCAAAAAACGCGGGGCTCCCTGCGCTACTCGAAGCGACAGGCCGCTGCGGAACCCCTTCCTCCTCTTTCACATTGCCATTGCCCCTGCATGGGCAATGGCGTTCGCGGGCTCGCCGCACGCGGCTCGAATTCCCCGCTCACTCTCGCGGAATGCCCCTGTCGCTTCTGCGTTGCTCGGCGACTCTCACGGGGCCCTCCTGCTTTTGAGTTGATCTATAAGACGATGGAATTAGCAGAACCGTAGGGTGGGCAAAGCGAAGCGTGCCCACGGATGCATCGCGACGTGCGCGTGGGCAGATGAGTCCTGCCCACCCTACAGTTTGTGCGATAAGCAGCGAGGAATCAAACCAAAATAAATTAACAATGCGTCTTGAATACAAAACGTTGCATTCGAGAATTCCCGTGTTGCCGCGCCAACATTTTGGAAAAGGGTTGGGGGTTTCCACGAAAATTGTTTGAGGATGGCGAGATAAAGCATCCTTAAAATAAAAATCGTCTCCGCCAGCCGAGTTGTTTTCGTGGCCCGACGCTTTTCCAAAATGTTGGGAACCCCGAAGGGGCGCTGCGTTTGCCAACTACGCGGGTCGCCTTTCTTTGCTTACTTTCTTTGGCATCGCTACGAAAGTGAGTTGTCGCCGGGCAACCCCCGGCTCGGTTACGAAATCATCGTTGCAAAATCTACAGACGGCGCAAATCGCTTTACCCCGTGCACAATACAAAATCGAAACCATAGCACCAGTGCGGCGTTTCAAGCATTTATGCTCCAAAAACCGCACCAATATTAGGGTTTAAAAATCAAAAATAAAAAAGCCCAGCACGCGCCAGGCTTTTTTCTGCCGTCTAATCCCGCGCCAATTACCCGCGCAAACCCCGCATCAGCGCATCCAGAAAGCTCCGCTCATTCACACTATCTTTCTTGCTTGGCATATCAAAAATCTTCTCAATAAAATTCTGCTCTTTGCTGCCGCCCTGCACCCAATCTTTACCTTGACCGCCGTAAACATTGTCACGCCCTTTGTCGCCGTAGACTTTATCGTTACCGTCGCCGCCGTGGACAAAATCGTTGCCACGACCGCCGTGGATCTGGTCGTTGCCGTTGCCACCCATGATGAAGTCGTTACCTTTACCGCCCTTGATCACATCATCACCAGATGAACCCATGATGAAGTCATCACCTTTGCCACCATCGATGGTGAGATTGGGATTATTGTCGCCAATCGGAATACCGAAAAAGGTGCGCTCGTCAGCCTCGCCGGTGCAGACGATTGTGTCGTTGCCTTTGCCGCCACGCACTTCCAAATTTTTCGCTTCGGCTTCGCTGAATGAATGTTTTTCGCCGTTAATCGTCACATCAACCGAACCGTTGGCGTTGGTGTGAATATTAATCATGTCGTTGCCCTTGCCTGCATCGATAACCGTCTTGCCGGGCTGGCCAAAGAAGCCCTGCTCCTGTGTGATTTTCGCTTCGTCCGTATTTTCCTGTCCGCCAAACATTAACGAATCGGGGGTGTGGCCTGCTGAAATTGAGCCAAAATTCATGGTCATCTCCTGATAAAAAATTGGAAGTTAGGACGATCTTGGTTGCTGCGCTGGCTGCAATATATTTCGTCTTGACCGTATTTAACGCGCAGATGAACTTTGTTACATCTAGGACGTACCCTATATAGGGTAAACGCTATGACTTTAGCGCGGCATCCGCTCGTGCCCATACCTCATTCAGTTTCTTTTCAACCTCGTTGGCTTCGGTTGTTTTATTTTGTGCGCGCAGCGCATCGCGTAGCACGCTGAGTGCCCAACCGCTGCCGGGAACCGCTTTCAGATCATCGCGCGCAACGATCTCGGCTTCAGCATTGCGCCCCGCCGCGAGCAGCGCTCGCGCGAGCATCAGGCGCGTATGCGCGCCCAACAAGGGCGGATCATCTGCGTCTATAGCCGATTCAAGTTTTACCGCGCGCTGCAGGGCGGCAATACCATCCTCAGTTTTTTGCAATTTGAGTTTGAGTTGTCCATCGAGTGCTTCGGCGGCAATTTGCAGCAGTGATGAAATTTCATACTCGCCAAATAATTTTACTTTGCGATTTTTATCAGCCGCGGCGAGTCGACGAATTTCCGTCAGCTCAACTTCTGCTTCTGCAATGGCACCGCGCGCGACTTGCGCGAGCCCAAGTGTGTAGCGCGCGATGCCTTCCTCGATGCCACCTTTCACGCTCGCAGCAGGCGCTGCGATGATGGCGTCCCATTGCTGGAATCGAGCTTGATTCAAACCCGCCAACGAATGCATGTATTGCGAATAGACGCCACTACGCTCGCCGCCGCGTGCGCTTTTTCCACTCGACAGCACCGCGAGTTTGGTTGCTGCGTTAATCGAAATTTCGCTGCGGCCATCCATCATCGCGGCATATTGCAGAAAATGCAGATGATGCGGCCGCCAGCTCGGTCTCGCTTCAAAACCTTGCGCCGTCACAATTTCCTCGCGCTTGTCATCGGCGGCAAGTGCCGTTTGATTCGCCAGCGTCGCATCCGCGAAGCGCCCGGTTTTGA
>JANMQR010000105.1:0-2969 GCA_031370625.1 Burkholderiales bacterium
CGCCTGTTTTTTTGGCACTCGTATTCCTGCTTGATCGCTCTTCGATTACTTGGAAGGCGGTGATACTTTGCCGGAATTCTTGCGTCAGTTCCCGTCTGTAAAGCGTGAACAGGCTATTGCTGTCCTTGATGCAGCCTATGAAACGGTAGCAGCTGATGCGCATACTGCTTGATGAGAATTTCCCGGCGGACTTTGCAAAACTTCTGGTGCTGGCTGGCAGTCAATGGTGCTTTGATGAACAATATCTAAACGCTATATCCAGCGTGCTCTACGAGTCAAAAATGCTCCAAACGCCGCACCCACACTAGGGCTTTGTTTTTAAATTGTTCCACATTTGATTGGCGCGCATAGTAACATTCAGCCATGCCTACATCGTCAAATCCACCACCAAAATTTTTCGGCACCACCCAGAAAATACCACCCGACGTTGCCACCTCAGTTGCCATACCTGGCACCAACGTCTCACGCTCGGCCCGCACACGCGAACGCATTTTAAAAACGAGTCTGGATCTTTTTAATGCGCACGGCGAATCGAATGTCACTACTGGACATATCGCGGATGAGCTCAATATCAGCCCTGGCAATTTGTATTATCACTTTCGCAATAAAGACGAAATCATTCATCATTTATTTGCCGATTTTGAAAAGCAGATTGATGTCGCACCCGCGGGTGTGTCGGATGCGGCGAGCGCGATGGAAGATTTGTGGCTTTATCTGCATGTAACGTTTGAGCGGATTTGGGCGTATCGATTTTTGTATCGCAACCTTGATGATCTGCTGTCGCGTGACCCAAAATTAAAATCGCATTTCAATATTATCGTGACGCACAAACGCGAGGCGGTGATTGGGCTTTGTCATGGGTTGGTGGAAGCAAAAGCGATGCGTGCGGCGGATGACGAGATAAAAGCGCTGGCAGAAAATGTGATTGTGGTGGCGAGCTATTGGTTGAATTATGAGCATCTGCGGGCGCGGGCGAGTGAAGCCAACGATACGGAAAAACATCTTACGCGCGGCGTGTATCAGGTGATGGCGTTGGTGGCTCCGTTTTTGATTGGCGATGCGCGTGAACATTTGAATTATCTGAAGGCAAACTATCTGGAATGATTTTTCAAAATAAATTCTGAGGAGAACAAAAAATGGCAAAGTGGGCAAAATTTCCGCACGATCAAAAATCAATCGCATACTCGGGTGATGCGCTAAAGAAGAATTGGGATGCGCTGCATAAAGGCGATAACGAGCCGTTCCCGAAAGAGGCGAATTTGATTGATGCCTGGCGCGCCTATCACGCGGGAAATTTTGCGGAAGCCGTTGAAGGAGGCGAGGGCACAGTAGTCGCGGCGAAAGCAATGGCGATTTATGCAACCTATCTTGAGCCCAAAGAATCCGCCAAGGTCGGTCACTTTCAAGCCGCCATGGAAATCGCCGACAAGCTGCGCGCCAAAGAACCCAAAAACATCAACGCACATTATCAATTCGCCTATGCCGCCGGGCGTTATTCGCAATCCATTTCGATCATCAAGGCGCTAAAAGAGGGCTACGGCGGCAAGATTAAATCAGCACTGGAAACCGTGATAAAGCTCGACCCAAAACATGCGGAAGCGTATACCGCAATGGGCGCTTATCACGCCGAAATCATCGACAAAGTCGGCGGCATGGTTGGCAAATTGACGTATGGCGCGAGCAAAGATGCGGCGGTGGAACATTTTGAAAAAGCGTTAAAACTCACGCCTCAATCACCGATTGCGCACATCGAATATGCGAATGGACTGCTGATGCTATTTGGCGATAAAGAAATGGACAAAGCCACCAAGCTCTACGAAAAAGCTGCGAAGATGAAGGGTAAGGATGCGATGGAAATGTTGGATATTGAGATGGCGAAAGAGGAGTTGGAAGATGAGTAAGAAGCGCATTTTTGATGGTAGGGTGGGCAGGTTTCATCTGCCCACGGAATGTATCGCAGCACATTGGTGGGCACGCGTTGCTTTGCCTACCGCACGCAGCTCCTTATATTAAGTTAGCGTCATATGCTGCCTCCAATCACCGCCGTCGCCAGTATCGAGATGATACGCGACGGCGGTTCTTTGCGAGCCGAATTCGTTGGAACCAACGGCTCAAGCTACTGCCTTCACTTCAAACTCATCTCAAAAGATGGCTCTGCGGGTGAGCTGGTGCGTGTTGGCTATGAACATCCCGTCGTCTATGAGCGATTGGAATTTCGGGAAGGAAATAGGGTCGAGTGGCAGGCAATTAATCAGGTCGACGTTTCATGGGCACATGCCGTAGCTCTCCTGCATCAACTTCGTGATCTCTTGAAAAGTGAAGAAGACTCAAAATGGCTTTCGGCAATGGAAGAGGTCGCTAATACCGGGGGTCAAGTTCCACGAGATATGCCACGTGTTCTTCAGCCTGTGCACCAACTCCCGCGCGACGCCTAACCTCACCATTAATCGAGCGGACGGCTTGATTATTCGCCCGTTGACAATATGCATAAAATATGCATAATTAAAAAATGGAGTTCGATCCCGCCAAAGCACGCAGCAATATTCGTAAGCATGGCGTGAGCTTTGCGCATGCGGAGCAGGCGTTGCGCGACGAAATGGCGGTGACGGTTGAAGACCCTGATGCAGTCGGCGAACAGCGTTTTATTACGCTGGGCATGGATGCGCTGGGCCGAGTGCTAGTCGTCGTCCATACCCAGCGCGGAGAGCGGACGCGCATGATTTCCGCTCGTAAGCCTCTCGCGGCGAATCGGAGCAATACCATGCGTGACGAATACGACTTTAGCAAGGGCAAGCGAGGTGTTGTTATTTCCTCGCCGGGCAAGACTCGCATCACCATCATGCTTGATGACGACATCATTGAGGCATTTCGTATCCGCTCGGAAAGTGCAGGCACCGGCTACCAAACGCTTATCAATTCTGTTCTACGCGAGGCAATCACGGTAGCCAAGGAGAAGCAGAAGCCGCTAA
>JANMQR010000157.1:0-7403 GCA_031370625.1 Burkholderiales bacterium
CCAGCACCATCTCATTGCCAGCGAGGGTCAGTAATTGGCTGTTGAAAAGGTATGACGATACCGCATCTGCAACACTCACATCATCGTTGCTAACTTCCACCGCAACAAACTCGCCAGCAAATTTCTCGCGAATTTCGCTGATGACTTGTTGCTGGTTCAGGAATGCGAGTTGATGGCAAAACAGCACATTGCCATTGCCGACAGCGATCACGTCATTATGAAAAACACCGGCATCAATCACGTCAGGATTTTGTTGGGCGAATACGGTGTGCGCGTCACTCAGGCCATGCAAACGCGCGACGGCAAAAGAGGCTTCCAGCGTTTGCCGCGCGGGGAAACGTTTTGGCGCGGGAGCAGCCATGTCAAATCCCGACGCGCCATAGACAAAAAACTCAACGCCCGCCGTGCCATAGCGCGAGCAAAACCGTGTGTGGTTCGCCGCACCTTCATCGCCCATCTGCGGGCAGCCAGGCAGCGCGGCATGATGCGCAAAGTGTGTGTCACTTGCGAACATCGCTTTCAAGATTCGGCTCGTGGTGGGATGTTCAATCGAGCGATGAAACTTGTTATTCAAGTTAGCGGCCGTGAAATGCACGCGGCCATCATTCGTGTTCGCACTCGGGCTTACCGTTGCGGCATTTGCAGCCCACATCGGTGAGGCGGATGCAGCACCGCTTAACAACATCGGTGCATGTTTTGCGGCGGCCTGAATCACCGCGGCATCGGTGCCAGTAAAGCCGAGCGCACGAAGTGTTGCGATACTGGGCCGCTCATGTGGTGCCAACACGCCCTGCTTGAAGCCGCGATCATGCAGCGCTTTCATTTTGGCGAGGCCCTGCAGCGCGGCTAATTTTGGATTCGCAATCGCGCCCGAATTATTTTTTGATGCAATATTGCCGAACGAGAGCCCGCTGTAATTGTGCGTCGGCCCAACGAGACCATCGAAATTAAATTCATGCGCGTTCATATTGATAGACCAGGACTTAATTTTTCAGGCAGCACAATGGTTTCACTTTCAAGAGAGGCCTGCGGATACGAGCAATAATCGGCTGCGTAATAAGCACTGGCGCGGTGATTGCCGCTGGCACCAACACCACCGAATGGCGCGGCGCTTGATGCACCGGTGAGCGGGCGGTTCCAGTTCACGATTCCCGCGCGAATATGGCGTTCAAATTGTTGATATTGCGCTTTATCATCAGAGAGCAACCCGGCTGCCAAACCATAGCGGGTGCGGTTGCTAAGCAAAATGGCCTCGTCAAATTTGTGATATCGAATCACCTGCAACAACGGGCCGAAATGTTCTTCATCAGCGACGTCGTCAATGCCAGTGATGTCTACAATTCCGGCCGACAACAATGCGGTTTGGGGTTTTAGTAATGTCATTGGCAGCAATGATTTCGCACCGCGATTGAGCAATTCGGTTTGCGCGAGCAATAGCTTATTCGCCGCATTAACGCTGACCACAGCGCCCATGAACGGCGGAGGCTCATCATCGAACGCGCCGACTTTCAAACGCGATGCCACATCCACCAAACGGCGAAGTAATTTATCGCCCGTGTCCCCTGCCTGTACAAACAAACGCCGCGCACAAGTGCAACGCTGCCCGGCAGAAATAAATGCTGATTGAATGATGTGATGAACCGCCGCATCGATATTTGCCACATCGCCGACGATTAGCGCATTGTTACCGCCCATTTCGAGCGCCAGAATTTTATTTGGCTGGCCGGAGAACTGTTGATGAATCGCGTTGCCGGTGGCGGAGCTGCCGGTAAAAAACAGGCCGTCAATTTCATGATGATTCGCGAGCGCCACACCGGTTTCGCGAGCACCTTGCACAAGATTCAACACGCCTGCCGGCAGTCCCGCTTGCGCCCAAATTTTTACAGTTGCTTCAGCGCTGGCCGGCGCCAATTCACTCGGTTTGAACACCACCGTATTACCTGCAAGCAAGGCCGGCACGATGTGTCCATTCGGCAGATGGCCGGGAAAATTATAGGGGCCAAATACGGCGACCACACCATGCGGGCGATGGCGCAATACGGCCGCACCATCCGGCTGCGGGATAGATTTGGTGCCGGTGCGTTCGTGGTAACTCTTGATCGAAATATCGATCTTGCCAATCATGGTGGCGACTTCGGTGAGCGCTTCCCACATGGGTTTACCGGTTTCGCGACCAATGGTGTTTGCGAGCGCTGTTTTGTGTTCGCCCAGCAGTCGCGCGAATTCCTTGATGATATTTTCGCGTTCCGCTAATGCAAGATCGGCCCATGCGGGGAATGCGTTTCGCGCAACACCAACGGCACGATCAACATCAGCAGCACTTGCGGAATGTCCTTGCCACACAATTTCTTGCGTGATGGGATTGCGTGACTCGAAGGTTGAACCACTGCCTTGAAGCCAATTACCTTCAATGAAAAGCTGGGACATATGTTTACCTGTATTGAAATACAAACTCTAGCATTGGCAGGTGTTTACGAGCATTTTTGCCTGAAACTGCCCGACAATACTAGGGTTAACAAATTAATCGTCAAGTGCGCGTCGCACTGCGCCGCATCTGCATTGGATTACGTTCACGCACTGACAAGGGCACGGCGCGCACCGCATCGCCCGCTTTAACGCCAAATGCCGCCGCTTCGTCAGCTGCAAAAATAATGGTTTCGCTACTAACTGCTGCACGCAATTGCGCGACGCGAAAATCAGTCAAATGATCTTTCGCGGGCACATTGGAGACGAGATAAATCGTTCCATTCTCATCCACGTTTGCACCTGCAATTTTCACCGTGAAAACAGCACTGGCAGCAACCGCATCAATATCATCCACATCGCATTCCACTGCAGGGCCTGCATCAAAAATATCGACATGACCTTCGAAACGAAAACCTTCGCTCTCCAGCATCGCGCGCGCGGGCGCGGTGAGCTCATGCGTTTTGCCGATGACGGCTTGCGCTTCTGGCGTGAGAAACGAGCTATAAAGTGGATGCTTGGGCATCAGTTCTGCGACAAATGATTTTTTGCCAATGCCGGTCAAATAATCGGCTTCCGAAAACTCCATCGAGAAAAAGTGGCGACCCAAACTTTCCCAAAACGGCGATTTGCCTTCGGCATCGGAAACACCGCGCAGCTCAGCAATGATGCGTTTTGAAAACCGCTCACGACAATGAGCTAAGAACAGAAAACGCGATTTCGACAGCAGGCTGCCGTTTTTGCCGACACGGTATTCGGGATCCAAAAACAGCGAACAAAGTTCACTATGCCCGGTGTGATCGTTGGATAAAAAGAGGGTCGGCGTTTGCGTAAAAATATTTAATTCCTGCGACGCGTGCACCACCAAGCCAACGCGATACGAATACCACGGTTGCCGCAAACCGACTGCGGCCGCAATCGCGCAAGTGCCGACAATGCGCTTTGTGGAAGTCTCTTCCAGCACAAAAACAAAAATTTCCTCTGCCTTGTCCGCGATACCCGCGAACGATGCAAGCGAGGCATCAACACGTTTTTTCAATTGCCCGCGATCTGCAGGCAGCGTGGTAATTCCCACGCCAGTTTTACTTGCCAATGCGAACAGAGATTCCAAATCGTTCGCGGCGATGGGGCGGACGATCATCATAGCGCTGAGCCCCACCCACCGCCGAGCAGCAGCGCGCGAACCGGATCGCTGTGAGCTACTTCAAGTGCGTTGGCAACGGCTGGCGAGAGCAGCAAGTCGCCACCATCGACGGCCGCATTTGCGATTGTTGCGCGGAAGCCTTCAGTCGACGTGGTGGCAACAATATAGGGTAATTGTGGCGGCCCGGCGGCGCGCTCAACATTGTCATTGCGGGTAGAATTTAGCACCACGGGCAGTGAGCGATTGACCCGCAGACGACGATTTTCCTGAATGCTGCGCAAGGTCGAAATGCGCGCTTCCACTGTCGGCCCACCATCAAAAATATCGATGTAGGTGTCGGCTTCAAAGCCTTCTTCCAGCAACATTGAAAACGGCAACTGCGCGACTGGATGAAGCTGGCCAATCGCCAATTGCGCATCGGCAGGAAGTAACGGCACATAGATCGGATATTGCGGCATGAGTTCTGCGATAAACGTTTTGCTGCGGCCGCCAGAAAGCTGTTCGGCTTGCGGATATTCCATGCCGAAAAAACGGCGACCCACGGCATTCCAAAACGGCGCGTTGCCCTCGTCATCGCAGAGGCCCGGATTCTCGGCAGCAAGACGATCTGCAAACCGGTGCGCATGTTCGGCGATGAACAGCAGCCTCGCGCGCGACAGCAATTGCGGCCATTGTGTGTCGTGACATTTTGGATCGATATAAAACGAAGTGAGCAGCGACGTGCCAGTGAGGTCGTGGCACAAATGCAGCGCGTGAATTTTATTGCTGACTTTTAATTCTTGCGAAGCGTGCACGATAATTTCGTTGCGATAGCTGTAGAAGCGATCATGAAACCCCGCTGACGCCACAATGCCGCTGGTGCCGACAATTTCACCGGTTTCGGTATCTTCGAGCACGAAAAAATAAATCTCCTCGCCGTTTACATCCACTTCGGCGGCAAATGATTGCGTGGAGGCGCGGATTTTTTCGTACAGCTTGTCGCGATCCGGTGGCAGCGACGTAATACCCACCGCACTGGCCGCTGCAATGGCCTCGACGCCCGGCAAATCGGAAAGGCGCGCGGGGCGCAATATCAACATAAGCTCAACATGTTTTTTTATTCTGCTTTTTTATGCACTTCTTTAAAAATTCTAAGCAGCAACTTGCGCAGGCTTTGCCGCTGTTGCTTCTGTTTTCATATCACTTGCGATCAGCTCAGCCACAGCAGCATCAAAGCGCTTCAGGCCTTGTTCAACATCAGATTCGGTGATCAGCAATGACGGCGCCAGACGAATCACATTTGGCCCGGCGATCAAAATCATCAATCCCTGCTTCTCGCTGGCTTTCACAAAATCTTTACCGCGGCCTTGCCACTTTTCAGTCAGCTCGCAGCCGATCAAGAGGCCTTGACCACGCACCTCTTTAAACACTTTGTATTTACGGCCGATCTCATTCAAGCCCACGAAGAATTGTTCGTGCCGCGCTTTCACGTTGGCCAATGTTTCCGGCGCACTCACAATATCCAGCACCGCCAATCCCACCGCGCAGGCCAGCGGATTGCCGCCATAGGTGGTGCCGTGCGAGCCAACACCCAGATGGGCTGCGATCTCAGCGGTGGTCAGCATCACGCCCAGCGGGAAGCCGCCGCCAATGCCTTTCGCCGAGGTCAAAATATCGGGCATAGCACAGCAATTCATATAGGCATACAACGAGCCGGTGCGCCCCGCGCCGCTTTGCACTTCATCAAAAATCATCAGCGCGCTATGTTTATCGCAAAGCTCGCGAATTGCATGCAAATAATCTTTGGTCGCCGGCGTGACGCCACCCTCGCCTTGAATCGGTTCAACAATCACGCAACAAGTTTTGTCGCTGACCGTTGCGCGCATGGCGTCGATATCGTTGTACGCCACATGCTTGATGCCCGGCGGCAAGGGTGCAAAGCCCTGCGTGTACTTCGGTTGGCCGCCGACGCTCACGGTGAATAATGTGCGGCCATGAAAAGAATTCAGGCAGGACACGATTTCAAATTTTTCAGTTTCACCGTGCGTGGCACCAGCAGACGGAAATTTATCGGATGCCCATTTTCGCGCGAGCTTGAGCGCAGCTTCGTTGGCCTCAGCCCCCGAGTTGCAAAAGAACACACGTTCGGCAAATGTTTTCTCAACCAATGATCGCGCAAACGCGAGCGTGGGTTCGTTGGTCACCACGTTTGCCACGTGCCAGAGTTTTTGCGCTTGATCGATTAACGCTGCCACCACTTTTTCATGCGTGTGTCCGACCGAGCTGACCGCGATACCACCAGCGAAATCAATATATTCACGACCGGCCTGATCCCATACGCGCGAGCCCTTGCCGCGGACCGGAATAAATCCGGCTGGCGCGTAATTGGGCACCATCACTTCATCAAAGGTGGCACGGGTGATCGGGGCGTGGCTTGAAACAGTTTTTGCGGGCAAGCTTGAACAGTCAGACATGATTTGCTCCATAAAGGATTTACCTATTTCTATTTTAAGCTACCCGATAGAAACTGCCGCAATCGCTCGCTTTGTGGATTCGCCAGCACCTCGCGTGGATTACCTGTTTCCTCGATCACGCCTTTGTGCAGGAAAATGAGCCGGTTGGAAACCTCGCGGGCGAAGCCCATCTCATGCGTCACCACAATCATGGTGCGACCCTCTAGCGCCAAATCACGCATCACCTTTAACACCTCACCGACCAGCTCAGGGTCGAGCGCCGAGGTGGGCTCGTCGAACAACATCACTTCCGGCTCCATCGCCAACGCACGCGCAATCGCCACACGTTGCTGTTCGCCGCCCGAAAGATGCGCGGGATACATGTCCTTGCGGTGCGCCACACCAACGCGCTCCAAATAATTTTCCGCGCGCGCCACCGCCTCGCGTTTGCTCAAACCCAGCACATGCATTGGCGCTTCGATAACGTTCTCAAGTGCGGTCATGTGCGCCCACAAATTAAAATGCTGAAACACCATCGCCAATTTGGAGCGCATGCGTTGAAGCTGCTTGGGGTCGCGCGCTTTCAGACAGCCGTCGCGATCTGGTGTGAGCTCAATGGTTTCGCCATTGAGCGCGATGCGGCCCTGGTTGGGCTGTTCGAGCAAATTGATACATCGCAACAAGGTACTCTTACCGGAGCCGGATGAGCCAATGATACTGGTTACATCACCCGCATTCGCCGTTAAAGAAACGCCCTTGAGTACTTCGTTGCTTGCATAACGTTTGTGCAAATTTTCGACATGCAGTTTTGTATCCGGTTTTTCATTTTTGATGTTATCCATCATGCGCTCAGCAATTTTCCGCTGCGAAATGGTGTGCTGCCGGCCACTTTAACCAACCACATACCGACAGTCGCAAAATGATGATTCTCTTGCGCATAGATGATGCCCTCGGTTGCACTGACAAGCGTATGAACATGGCCGGTGATGGGATTGATGACTTCAGCAACGGCGTCGCCCGCCTTCACCAGATCACCTGCATTATGTAAAAAAACCACGACGCCGCTGACCGGTGTGGTGATTGATTCTGCGCCTGCGAGTGGAGTGGCAGGATATTCTAATTTCGGTAACGCAGCAGGTGTGCCGGAAATCACGCCACGGTATTGCAGGAAAGAGATGATGGCATCTGCATCCGTCATGGCTTCAGCATGATTAACATCAGCCATACCGCGCAGCTCAACGGTGACAGACAGGCAGGAGAGCGGAATCGGATGTTTGGGAAAGCGTTCTGCCAATTGCCACCACGTTTGCGAGCAAGCTTCGTCGAACGGATTGTCGCCCGACTCGGTTGCAAGCAGCGTGGCG
>JANMQR010000224.1:0-15031 GCA_031370625.1 Burkholderiales bacterium
AAGTGCTGCCAAAACACCTGAAAGTTTTTATCCGCGACTTTGCAGACAGGTGCGCCATTTGCATTCTGAGCACTCAAGAGCGTCAGAAACAGGACGATGAATATTGGCTTCATCTGTATGGAATTCAAAGACTAAATTTCCGTTCAACTCCCCTTATTCGCCGCTTCAAACTTTCTTAAAATCTCGTTCCCACGCCGCACCGCATCATCCAGCGCAGCCTTCGCTTCTTTCTTACCCGAAAACACGGCTTCCATTTCCTCTTCAATCACTTCGCGACCCTGCACAAAATTACCGAAACGCAGGCCTTTGGAATTCGCTGTTGGTGGTTTGTTGGTGAGTTGTTTTACCGCGAGATCGGCACTCGGGTTTTTATCGTAGAAACCGGATTTCCGCGTCATTTCATACGCGGCCATGGTGATCGGCACATAGCCGGTGGAGGTGTGCCAATCCATTTGTACTTCGGGCTTTGAGAGGTAGGCAAAAAACTTCGCGACGCCTTTGTAGGCGTTGTTGGTCTTGCCACCCATCACCCAAAGTGACGCACCGCCAATAATCGAATTTTGCGGAGCACCGGCCACGTCATCGTGATACGGAATGAAATTAACCGACCAATCAAATTTCGCATTCTTGCGGATGTTCGCCTGCGCACCCGTGCTCGACGTCAGCATCGCGCACTCACCCGTATAAAACTTCGCTTCGGCCTGATTGGTGCGGCCCGCGTAAACAAACGTGCCCTTCTTCGACATGTCTCCGAGCATCGTCAGATGTCTTACATGCAACGGGGTGTTGAACTGATATTGCGTGTCCGAGCCCGCCATGCCGTTTTCTTTGCTGCCCATCGGCACGTTATGCCACGCGCTGAAATTCTCGATATTCATCCACGATGGCCAGCCGGTGGTGTAAGGACAATTTTCGCCGGCAGCTTTTAGTTTATCCGCTGTGGCGACCACTTCCTTCCATGTCTTCGGTGCCTTGTTGGGATCGAGTCCGGCTTTTTTGAATGCGTCTTTGTTGATGTAGTAAACGATCGTGGAGCTATTGAACGGGAACGACAGCATATTGCCCTGACGATCCGTGTAATAGCCGGCCACAGCAGGCAAATAAGCTTTCGGGTCAAACGGTTCGTCGGCATCCTTCATGATTTTTGTAACCGGCACCACGGCACCTTTTGCGGCCATCATCGTGGCCGTGCCGACTTCAAAAACTTGCAAAATATGCGGTGCGTTGCCTGCACGATAAGCCGCTGTCGCAGCGGTCATCGATTCAGGATACGTGCCTTTGTAGATCGGCACAATTTTGTAATCTTTTTGCGTGGCATTGAATTTCGTCGTGAGATCACTCACGCGCTCGCCGAGCGCACCCGCCATGGAATGCCAGAATTGAACTTCCGTTTGCGCTTGCGCCGATACTGCTGCCGTAACAAGTAATGCGCCGAGTGCGATTTTTTTTAACATGGTGTTCTCCTGAAATGGGACTCAAAAATTTTGCCGCATGTTTGCTATTGTTTTAGTTCAGAAAGCAGTAACAAGACTGACACATTCTAGCTGAGGTTTGATTTCGGTTTTGTGACGCACGTTTTATAAGATTACTGGCTATTTTGTTTCAGCACTTGGAAATAATCATGTGCTTCTCCGGCACTGTGTTCACAATCGTGAAGGCGCGCTGCACTTCGTTCACGGCTACAGAAGCGGAATCCGCGCTTCGCGCGTGAACCACCGCAATGGTGTCGCCCGCTTTTATAGCAGCCCCTAGCGCCGCAAAATCGCTCAACCCCACCGCGAAATCAATCGCATCGCTGGCACGACGTCGTCCACCACCCAAGCTAACTACCGCCAATCCCAACGCTCGCGTATCAATTTCGAAAATGAAGCCATCACGTGTCGCGAGCACCGGCATACTCAAAGGAGCGCGCTGCAAATGCGTGCCAGCATTCTCCATAAAGTTACTTGGCCCACCCAACGCTGAAACCATTTTTGCAAACACCTCCGCTGCGCGGCCATCCTCCAAACACCGCACCAGTGCTTGCTCTCCAGCCGATACATCTTTAGCCAATCCAGACAAAAAAAGCAGTTCTGCCGCCAGCGCCATCGTCACTTGATGCAGTCGCGCAGGACGCGATTTGCCGGTCAAATAATCCACCGCGCACTGCACTTCAAGTGCGTTTCCCGCACAAGGTGCTAACGGTTCATTCATATCCGTAATTAGCGCAGAAGTTTTCACACCCGCGCCATTGCCAACTGTTTCAATATTTTTAGCTAGCTCCTGTGAGCGAGCCATGGTTGACATAAATGCACCGCTACCCGCTTTCACATCCATCACCAGCGCATCCAATCCAGCCGCTAGTTTTTTGGAAAGGATCGACGCCGTAATCAGCGGGATGGATTCCACGGTTGCGGTCACATCGCGTGTTGCGTACATGCGCTTGTCCGCGGGGGCGAGATCCGCCGTCTGGCCGATAATCGCCACCCCCACATCGCGCACCACGGCTTGAAATTTCTCGTTGGTGATGTTGGTTCGATAGCCCGGAATCGAATCAAGTTTATCCAGCGTACCGCCGGTATGACCGAGGCCGCGCCCGGAAATCATCGGCACGAATCCGCCACACGCCGCCACCATCGGCCCCAGCATCAGCGACACCACATCGCCCACGCCGCCGGTGGAATGCTTGTCCACAATCGGGCCAGGCAAATTAAGCGATTTCCAATTCAGCACACGCCCTGAATCACGCATTGCGCAGGTAAGTGCGACGCCTTCATCGCGATTCATGCCCTGAAAATAGACGGCCATCGCGAACGCGGCGATTTGGCCTTCACTGACCTGATCGCGCGCGATGCCATTGATGAACGCCGAAATTTCCGCAACCGACAGCGCCAAGCCGTCGCGCTTTTTGCGAATGATTTCTTGCGGTAAAAAATCAGCCATAAATTAAACGCTCAATATTTCAAACTTAAAAATATGCCGGCTATCGTCGCACTCATCAAGTTCGAGAGCGTCGCCGCCACCACCACGCGCAAGCCAAATCGCGCCACGTCACCTCGTAATTGCGGCGCAACACTACCGAATGATCCGGCCAAAATCGCGATCGAGGTGATGTTCGCAAAGCCGCATAGCGCGAACGAAAGAATCGCCTGGGTGCGTGCATCAATCACCGTTTTACCCGCCGCAATCACTGCGGCATCAGGCTGCAAATACGGGGCCAATCCAACATAAGCCACGAACTCATTCAAGATCAATTTTTGCCCAATCAGATTACCAGCGAATGCCGCGTGATCCCACGACACACCGAGCATATAGGCTAGCGGCGCGAACGCTTTACCCAGCAACGATTCCATATTCACGCCGGCAAAACCCATCCAATTCGCCACGCCGCCAACCATGCCGTTCAACAGCGCAATCAGTCCGATAAACGCCAACAACATCGCACCCACACTCACCGCGATTTTTAATCCAAGCGCCGCGCCGCTCGCCGCTGCCTCGATCAAATTGGCCGGACGCTTTTCTTCAAACTCAAATTTATCGAAACGAATCTGGCTTTCTTCCGTGCTCGGATAAATCAGTTTTGCAAACAACAATCCACCCGGAATCGCCATGAATGATGCGGCGATTAAATATTCCACCTTCACGCCCAGGCCCGCGTACCCCGCCAACGCCGCACCCGCAACACTCGCCATACCGCTGGTCATGATGGCAAATAATTCCTGCTTTTTTAGTTGCGCGACAAATGGCTTTGCGGCGGCACCCATTTCGTTTTGGCCGAGGAAAATTGTCGTCACCGCGCAGAATGATTCAATTTTCGACACACCCAATAGCTTCTGAAAAATCGTGCCGAGGATCGCGATAATCCAGCGCATCACACCAAGGTGATACAGCACGGCAATGAGTGCCGTGACAAAAATAATTGCAGGCAACACGCGGATGGCGAATACAAATCCGCCACCGCCAAACACCTCAAACATTTTCGCGGAAACCAGTCCGCCGAATAAAAACTCGGTGCCCTTATTGCCGTATTCAAGCACGTGCGTGACGCCATTCGCAATGCCGCCGAGAATGACTTTGCCGACCGGGACAAACAGCACAAATGCGCCAATCGCGATTTGCACCGCCAGCGCAGCCAACACAGTACGCCAGCGTATCGCGCCGCGGTTATACGAAAACACAAAACCGATAAGCACCAAAATCCCCACACCCAACAGGCTACGAACGACGTCCGACATTGCAATACCCCCTCGCTATTTTTTGTGACTTGAGTTTAGCGGAGGTTGGGGAGGGAAAACTATTTACCGCTTCGTGACGGTGGACAAGCCTCAAGGTACGCACCAAGCAGATGACAGCCTCTAACGTATACGCTCATTTCAAAGCATTTTCGCTCGGAAATGCTCGCTGGTACTAGACATCAGGGTTTATGCTTTTTTGTATATGACCAAGTCGTTAGCATGCCACCCGCTACCACCAGCAACAAAATCATCATCAGTAGTGCATCTGGGTCGAGCGAGTCGAGATGCGTGCAGATATTGGCGTTCTATACATTAACAGGCATTGTGAGGTTAACAGCTAGACCTCGCTGATCGAGCCCTGTTGAAAGCGCCACATCGCCGCCATGCAGCGCTAATACACGCTTAACAATGGCCAAGCCCAAACCACAACCACTGCCTTGCTGTTCAGTGCCGGCAACGCGATAGAAACGTTCAAACACACGCTCGTACAAATCATGGGAAATGCCAGTGCCGTTGTCGGCGATGCGCAAGCTCACTCTGCCCTCGGCGAGTTGTGTAATGCTAATGGCAATTGCGCCCTCTTTGGGCGTGTAGCGGATGGCATTGTCGAGCACGTTATCAACTGCGGAGATAAAGGTTTCACGATCAATCTTGACCACGCAACGCGATGGTGCCTGCAATTCCATTTCGATTTTCTTTTCGGCAGCCAGCACGGAAAATGTTGCGATGCGCTCCTGTACGAAGGCAGTGAGATCAACCGGCTCAAAGCGCGGCACGAAATCTTCCACGCTCACGCGCGCCGTGAGCAGCAGTTTTTGAATCAGGCTAGCTGCGCGGCCGATACCCATGTTGAGTTCGGTGGTCGCAACATTTTTTTCCGCTTCTGATGCTGCATGGCGAAGCACGTGCGCCTGCGCCTGAATGACCGCGAGCGGCGTGCGCAATTCGTGTGCAGCGTCCGCCAGAAAATTAGGCTCACGCGTGAGGGTGGTATTGAGTTTGGGCAACAGAGAATTTATTTCGCTCACCATCGGCTCAGTCTCCTCATATGCCGCCACGTATTCCAGCGGCTTCGAATCAACCGGACTGCGGCGCGAAACCAGATCCGCCAATTCACGTAGCGGCGATAGCCCACGCGCTGAGGCGAACCATGTCGAAATCACGCTAATGAGTAAGCAGGGGAAGCTGATTCGTTGATGGGTCGCCGCCTGACACCAGCAAATTCACCCGCCGCCATTTTCGGCCATTTCTGACCATTTCTGACCACTTCTGGCTGGAAACCCTCGCCGGTTCTGGAGTTTGAGCGTTCACTCGTGATCAGGCTCGGTATGGATTAGCGTCCGCAGTTCACATCGCGCGTCGCCACCTATAATGCAGAGCAGTGGAGCAATTCATTGCTGTGATTTCGCTCCCGACGAAACTTATTGGAGAGCGCGGCCCCGATGATTGCGATTCTCGAAGCAAAGCGCGCCGGCGTTCTCGGCTCCAAAGACTTGCTCCAAAACATAATCGCTGGCGTGATCGTTGGCGTAGTCGCGCTGCCACTGGCAATGGCATTTGCAATTGCTTCCGGCGCCAAGCCTGAACAAGGCCTATACACCGCGATTGTCGCCGGGCTTGCCACCTCGCTCTTTGGCGGAAGCCGATTGCAGATCGCGGGACCCACTGGCGCGTTTATCGTGATCTTGTCGGGCATTACCGCGCAATACGGCATTGAAGGCTTGCAAATCGCTACCCTGATGGCGGGATTCATGTTGCTGGCGATGGGCTTGGCCAAACTCGGTGCGGTGATCAAATTCATTCCTGATCCGGTGATCGTGGGGTTCACCACCGGTATTGGCGTGATCATCTGGGTGGGTCAATGGAAAGATTTTTTTGGCCTTAAACCGGACGCAGCTGGTGAACATTTCCTCGCCAAACTTGGCCACCTTTTGTCATCGTTCCCGACCCTGCACCTCGCCACTACCGGGCTTGCGCTCTTGAGTTTGCTGGTACTGATCGTCAGCCCCAAAATTTTCAAACGCTTTCCCGCACCGTTGCTCGCGTTGATTGGGATCACGGCCATTCAAAGCTATTTCAAGTTCAACGGCGTGGCAACGATTGGCAGCGCTTTTGGCGGCATTCCGCAAAGCCTGCCCAGCTTTCACATGCCGTCAATTTCGTATGGCGACATCATCAAACTAATCGGCCCAGCGTTCACAATCGCGCTGCTGGGTGCGATAGAGAGCCTGCTGTCGGCAGTCGTGGCCGATGGCATGTCGGGCACGAAACACAATTCCAATCAGGAGCTGGTTGGGCAAGGTGTTGCCAATATCGTCTCGCCGCTGTTCGGCGGTTTTGCTTCCACTGGCGCGATCGCACGTACCGCCACCAATATCCGCAACGGGGCGACCAGCCCGATCGCGGGCATTGTTCACGTCATCACGCTGGTGTTGATCATCGTATTGGCAGCGCCGCTGGCGTCGTACATTCCGCTCGCAGTATTGGCCGCGATTCTGTTTATGGTCGCCTACAACATGAGCGAGGTGCCGCGTTTTTTTCGATTGATTCGCACCATGCCACGGCCAGATGTAGCAATTCTGCTAATCACTTTTGCCTTGACCGTATTCGCGGATTTGGTGGTTGCAGTGAACACCGGCGTGGTGCTGGCAGCGCTGCTATTCATGCGCCGCATGGCGCAAACAGTGCTGGTTCAGCAGGAACCGGATTCGTCATCCGCAAATGGTGATGGCACCACAAACCGTTCACTTCCCACCAATACGCTGGTCTACAGCATAGACGGGCCGTTCTTTTTCGGCGCGGCGAGCAAGCTCGAATATGTGTTGACCAGCGTTCAACAACATATCGACACAGTGGTCTTGCGCATGGGTAGAGTCCCGTTTGTTGACGCCACTGGCATCGCCGCGTTGAACGACCTGCACGTGCAATTCGCAAAGCGCAGCGTACGACTGGTCGTCTGCGAAGTTCGCGCCAATGTTGCCGTAAAACTTTCTCGCGCACGGCTGGTCAACGACATTGGCAGCGAAAATATCTTTGCGTCGCTCGATGAATTTGTTGCGTCCGTCAAACCGCCTGAGGAGCCACCTGAAAAACCCCGCGAATCGCGGCAAGATTAATCGTTGAGCCGGGAACAACTTCTGATTGATGCCGTAACATGTGACACCAGCGCGGGGGAAAATCGCTTACATCCTTGGCAAACAAGCGTGCCGCGCAACTTCAGCAATATTGATCGCTAATATCCGAAACACCAGTATCCACGGGCATTTCTAGGTGAAATTGTCTCGAAACACCCGCCCCGTCTTGCTTTTATAGTTCTTTCGACATGCCGCCTAAACTTCCGAAGCTCACCACCGCTGCGCAAACTCCGTCAGAGGATGCGCTGTTTCGCGCAGAAATGGCGGCAGATGGCGTGGTGGAAATCAAGTTGGAAGCTCGCGCTGAATTGCAAAAACCACGCCCCAAGCCAATCGCTGCACAACGCATGGCTGACGAGGCAGCTGTGCCTAGTGAATTGCTCAAAGATACGTCCGGCTGGGACGGCGATGTCGATACCGGTGACAACATCACGTTTTTACGCAACGGCCTCGGGCGTGACGTGTTGAAGAAATTAAAACGCGGGCACTGGGCGATTCAATCCGAGCTTGACCTGCACGGCCACACGACGCTAGCGGCGCGCGATGAGTTGGCGCGCTTTATGGCACACGCGCGGCACAACGGCCTGCGCTGTGTGCGGATCATCCACGGACGCGGCACGCGTTCGGTCAACAACATCCCGCTGCTACGCAACAAAGTCCGCCTGTCGCTTTCGCAACGCGATGAGGTGCTGGCGTTTTGTGATGCCGGGCCGGGTGATGGCGGCGCAGGGGCGGTGCTGGTTTTGTTGAAATCGAGCTAGCACAAAATCGCGCGGATGCGATTGAAATTAGATGCAGAAAACCAATCGAAATCAATGCCCTGCGACATCTTTAACGATAAAATAATGCATTATAAAAATATCGATAGTTCATGAATTCCGCTTCGCTTTCACTTCCTCGCTCGATTCTTGTTTTGCTCATCTTGTTGGTATCGTTTTTGACGATGGATTCATTGGGCGGACGCAAACTCGCCAACCCTGATGAAGGCCGATACTCTGAAATCGCGCGCGAAATGGCCGCGTCCAACGATTTCATTACACCGCGCTTGAACGGTCTCAAGTATTTTGAGAAGCCACCGCTGCAATATTGGGCGACGGCAATCAGCTTCAAGTTGCTTGGCGAAAGCGAATTCAGTGCGCGTTTGTACACCGCGCTTTGCGGCCTTGCCTGCGTGTTGCTGATGGCTTATGTGGGTTGGAAAGTGTTCGACGCTGAAACCGGGCTTCTCGCGGCCCTGGTGCTGCTTTCCGCCCCGTATTTCGCGGGGATGACCGAAGTCGTGACGCTTGACATGGGGCTCACTTTTTGGATGACGCTCAGCATCGCCAGCTTTATGCTCGCGCAAGTCGCGGAGGATGCAAAGCCACGGCGAAACTGGCTATGGCTTGCCTGGGTAGGCATGGCGGGCGCGGTGCTGTCGAAGGGATTGATTGGCATCGTGTTTCCGGCTGCGGCGTTATTTTTATACTGCCTGGTGCAGCGAAATTTTCGTCCGCTATTCAAGCTTGAATGGCTTGCAGGACTGTTGATTTTTTTTGCACTCACCACGCCGTGGTTTGTGTTGGTGTCGCTAGAAAATCCGGAGTTTCTGCAGTTCTTTTTCATTCACGAACACTTCGAGCGTTTTCTTTCGACCACGCATCGGCGTGAGCAAGCGTGGTGGTTCTTTCTGCCAATATTGTTCGGTGGCTTTTTGCCTTGGGCGGTAGCGCTCATACCTGCCATGTGGTGGGGCTGGCAGCAGCCGGGGCCAATGAATGGCACCAACATAAGCATGTCGGGTAACCAAGGCTTTCGTCCCCTCCGATTTGTGTTGTTGTATAGCGTATTCATCTTCCTGTTTTTCTCACGATCCGGCTCAAAACTGACCGCTTATATTTTGCCGTTTTTCCCGGTAATGGCATTGCTCATCGGTGCCTACATACGCGCCGCAGACCCCAAGCGTCTCGCTTGGCTGGTACTGCCGATTTCTCCATTTGCGCTATGGGGAATTTACGCCGCGTGGCAAGCGCCGATGAAGCGCGCCACCAACGATTTTAGCCGCCCGCTTTACGACGAATTAAGCATGTGGGTGATGATTGCGGCGGCGGCAATTGCAGCCGGTGCCTTGCTTTCATTTTTCCTGTTTCGCATGCATCGCAAATGGACGGCTGTGCTCGCGCTGTCCGTTGCAGTAATGATTGGCATCGAATTAATTGAACGAGGTTATGAGCAGATTTCACCGCTTCAATCTGGTTACGGACTGGCACAATCGGTTAATAAATACGTGACCCCCGATACGCGGCTCTATTCGGTCAAAACATACGACCAATCCGCGCCGTTTTATCTGAAACGCACGCTCACGCTGGTCGAATATGTTGACGAATTCGAAATGGGGCAAAAACGCGAACCCGAAAAATTTATCGCGAATCTCAAGGATTTTCCTGCCGCTTGGAACGCACCCGGTGCCGCCATCGCTATAATTCAACCCAATGCGATGAACGAGATGAAAGCACTGGGTCTCGACTTCGATGTCATTCATCGAGATCCGCGCCGTGTTGCTATCAAGAAAACAATCGAAAAGAAATAGTTAAACGTGAATCTAACCAGCTTCTCCCTGATCTTGACCGGCGTGCTGCTCAATGCTGCCGCACAGTTGTTGCTGAAGGCAGGGGTCACGCGCGTGGGCGAATTTCAATTCTCGCTCGATAACGCAGCGCCGATGGGGTTCAAGCTACTTTCGCAGTGGCCCATCATCGGCGGCCTCGCCTGCTACGGCATCAGCGTGGTGGTATGGATCATGGCGCTTTCGCGCGTGCCGGTGAGCGTGGCCTATCCGATGTTGTCGATTGGCTATATCGTCAATGCTTTCGCCGCGTATTGGCTGTTTGGTGAATCGTTGAACGCGCAAAAACTGATCGGTATTGGCGTGATTGTTATTGGTGTTTATCTGGTTGCACGCTCCGCATCGTAAGAACATGACCTACCTAAAATTTGCTGGCCCGATTATTGATGAAGCGATGGCGGAAGCTGTCAAACAGACACTGCTCTCGGGTTGGCTGACGAGCGGGCCGCGGGTGGCGGAGTTTGAAGCCGCATTGTCTGCATACCACGGCGGTCGCCCGACTCGCGTTTTTACTTCTGCTACCGCAGCGATGGAAGTCGCGTTTGAAGTGTGCGGTATTGGCGCGGGAGATGAAGTCATCACGTCGGCGATGACATTTTTTTCAGTCGGCAATATGATCGAAAAAGTCGGCGCAAAAACCGTGTTCGTCGATTGCGATTTGAAAACGCGCAACATCAATCTCGATCAGGTTGAGCGCGCAATTACGGCCAAAACCAAAGCGATTGTGCCAACGCATTTTTCCGGGCTGCCTTGCGATATGGATCGTCTCTACGCCATTGCAAAAAAGCATAAATTGCGGGTGATTGAGGACGCAGCACTAGCTATTGGATCTAGCTGGAAAAGCGCGCCAGTAGGCGCTTTCGGCGACATCGCCACCTTCAGCTTTCACCCGAATAAAAACATAACCACCATCGAAGGCGGTGCTGCGATGTTTGCTGACGAAGCCGAGGCCAAGCGCGCCGAAGTACATCGTTTTCACGGCATTTCACGCTTGCCTGATGGCACACGTGACGTCACCGTGGCGGGCGGCAAATTTAATATGAGTGACGTATCGGCGCGCTTAGGCCTGGATCAACTGGCTCACCTTGACGCGTGGTGCGCCCATCGCCAAAAATTGGCGGCACATTATTTTGCTCTGCTGGAACCGATAGCAGAGTCGTTAGGGCTCGATCTTCCTGCGCGCGCCTATCCGGGTGAAGAAAGCGGGCACAGCTGGAATATGTTTTGCGTGCTGCTGCCGCTGTCGAAAATGACGATTACACGAAAACAATTTATTGAAGCGATGCACAAGGAAAATATCGGCATCGGCGTTTCTTATGAAGCCATGCATTTGACGACGTTGTTCAGAGCGAAGGGCCATCACGAGGGCGAATTCCCGAACGCCGAACGCATTTCGCGCGAGACCGTCACATTGCCCTTGCATGCAGGCGTGACACTGGCTGACGTGTGCATGTGCACCGCACTTGTTCGATCGCTGCTTGAGAACAACCGGCATAAAACATGAGTGTCACCATGCCTTCAATCACCTTATCTGTCGTCATCCCGGTCTACAACGAAGAGCCGGGCCTGGCACAATTATTCTCGCGCTTGTATCCTGCACTTGACCGCTTAAAAATTTCCTACGAAATTATTTTCATCAATGATGGTTCGTCTGATCGTTCTGCGGCGTTATTACGCGAACAATTCCAGGCACGGCCTGATGTCACGCGCGTGGTGCTGTTCAAAGGCAACTATGGGCAGCACATGGCGATCATGGCGGGGTTTGAACATTGCCGAGGTGAGCGCATTGTCACGCTTGATTCTGACCTGCAAAACCCGCCGGAAGAAATTGGCAACTTGCTGGCGGCCATGGACGAAGGCCACGATTACGTCGGCAGCATTCGCAAGCTGCGTCAGGATTCGCTGTGGCGGCGCGTAGCGTCTCGTGCAATGAACAAAACGCGTGAACGCATTACCCACATCAAGATGACCGATCAAGGCTGCATGCTGCGTGCATACAGCCGCAGCATTGTGCAGGCGATCAATCAAACGCGCGATATCAGCACCTATATTCCGGCGCTCGCGTATTCGTTTGCGCATCGCCCAACAGAAATTGAAGTCGCGCATGAAGAGCGATTTGCCGGTGAATCAAAATATTCTCTTTATAAATTGATTCAATTGAATTTTGATTTGATGACCGGTTTTTCCACCGCGCCATTGCAGATTTTTTCATTCGTGGGCATCGGTATTTCGTTATTGTCGATTGTCTTTGTGGTGTTTTTGGCGATTCGTCGTTTGATCGTGGGCCCGGAAGCCGAAGGCTTATTCACATTGTTCGGCATTGCGTTTTTCCTGATCGGTATTACCTTGTTTGGCATTGGTTTGCTGGGCGAATACGTGGGCCGCATTTATGAGCAAGTGCGCTTGCGGCCTCGCTTTATGATTGAGGCGGTACTGGAAAAACTGGACCACGACCAGGATAAACACGAGTGACAGGCGACGCTCCAACGCGGGCCATTGTTTTCGCTTATCACAATGTCGGCGTTCGTTGCTTGCAGGTACTGCTCGCGCACGGTGTGGAAATCGCCGCCGTCATCACACATAACAACAGCCCCGCCGAAAATATCTGGTTTGAAAGCGTGGAGAAATTAGCTGAGCTTCATCGTATTCCAGTCATGAAGCCGGAAGACCCGAATACGTCAGAGTTCATCGCTGCCATTGCGGCGCTCAAAGCCGATTTTCTGTTTTCGTTTTACTACCGGATGATGTTAAAGCCAGCGCTGTTAGCGGCGGCATCGCGAGGCGCATTCAATATGCACGGCTCACTGTTGCCGAAATATCGCGGCCGCGTGCCGATCAATTGGGCCATCATCAAAGGCGAAACCGAGACCGGTGCCACCTTGCACGAGATGGTTGAGAAACCAGATGCAGGACGAATCGTTGATCAGATGGCCGTCCCCATTTTGCCGAACGATAATGCGCATGATGTATTTCAAAAAGTCACACTGGCCGCCGAAATCACGCTAAACCAAGCGCTGCCCGAGCTGATAAACGGCACGGCGCGAATGCGTGCGCAAGATTTAAGCAAAGGAAATTATTACGGCGGCCGTAAACCCGCCGACGGCGTGATCGATTGGCGCGATAGCGCGCAAAACATTCATAATCTGATTCGTGCTGTTGCACCACCGTATCCGGGTGCTACTGCGTCAATTGACGGGAAGCCCGTTATCATCACTAAAAGTTTGCTTGCACCGGCGCGGTTTACACACAGCAATCCCGGCTTTTTGAATGTCAGCAGTGAACGTTGTATTGCGCTCTGCGGAGATGGCCGGATGTTACGAATTCTGGAAGCCATTATTGATGGAAACCTGTTTAGCGAAGCAGAATTGCCGGGCAAAATTGGCATTGGTGTACATGCGTTAACGGCTTAACTAGACTTTAGATTTGCAGCTAAATATGTTCAATCGCATGATGGCAAGCACCCCCTCTCCCTCGATCCCTCCCCCGCGAGGGGGGAGGGAAGTTAAGCCTCTCTCCCTTGACGGGAGAGAGGTTGGAGAGAGGGTGTTGGTCAAACAATCACAGCAAGCAACACATCAGAAAGATTCAATCGCATGAAAAAAGTCCTCATTCTCGGCGTCAATGGTTTCATTGGCCATCATCTTTCCAAACGCATTCTGGACACCACCGACTGGCAAGTTTTTGGCATGGACATGAACAGTGATCGCGTCACGCAGTTCATGGACAATCCGCGCTTTAAATTTTTTGAAGGCGATATCACCATCAACAAAGAGTGGATCGAATACCACATTCGCAAATGCGATGTGGTGTTGCCGCTGGTGGCGATTGCCACGCCATCAACGTATGTCTCCGATCCGCTGCGTGTATTTGAACTGGATTTCGAAGCGAACCTGCCCTTTATCCGCTCCTGCGTTAAATATAAAAAGCGCGTGATTTTCCCCTCGACTTCCGAAGTCTACGGCATGTGTGAGGATGATGCGTTCGACCCGCATTCATCCAATCTGGTGCTGGGCCCGATTGAAAAACAGCGCTGGATTTATTCATGCTCGAAGCAATTGATGGATCGCGTGATTTACGCCTATGGCTCGCACGGCGATCTTGATTTCACACTTTTCCGTCCCTTCAACTGGATTGGCGCAGGACTCGATTCTATTCACACGCCAAAAGAGGGATCGTCCCGTGTGATCACCCAATTCTTCGGCCATATCGTGCGAGGTGAGGCGATCAAGCTGGTTGATGGCGGCGGACAGAAGCGCGCCTTCACCTATGTCACTGACGGCATTTCCGCACTCACCAAAATTATCGCGAATGAAAACAATGTCGCGACCGGCCAGATTTATAACATCGGCAATCCAAAAAATAATTTCTCGGTGCGCGAATTAGCAACGATGATGCTGGAGCTTGCCAAGAGCTATCCCGAATACAAAGACACGGCAGCGAAAGTGAAACTGATTGAGACAACTTCAGGCGAGTATTACGGCAAGGGTTATCAAGACGTACAAAACCGTGTACCGAAAATCGACAACACGATGAAAGACTTGAACTGGAAACCGGAAGTCAACATGGCCGATGCGCTTAAAGGAATCTTTGATCACTATCGTGTTGAACTTGAAGACGCAAAGCATCTTGTCGACTAAATTTTTTTGAGAGTTTGATCATGTTTGGTATCCACGATCTTTGGTTATTTATCGTCGCAGGCTTTCTGCTTAACATCACGCCTGGGCCGGATATGGCGTTCTTTGGTAGCCGCACCGCGTCGCAAGGGGCGAAGAGCGGTCTGGCTGCACTGGCAGGCATTTGCACTGGTTGTCTTGTGCATACCGCCGCAGCAGCGTTTGGTTTATCGGCTATTTTGCTGGCGTCTGCGAATGCGTTTTTGGTAGTGAAATTACTCGGTGCCGCGTACCTGGTTTATGTCGGTACCACGATGCTGTGGGAAAGCCTGAAACAAAGGCAGAGCAGCGGCTTGGCGCTCGACAATACAATGCCCGCCACCACTCATCGCAAAATTTTCTGGCAAGGCTTTCTGACCAATGTGCTGAATCCGAAAGTCGCGATTTTCTTTCTCGCGTTTTTGC
>JANMQR010000274.1:0-4097 GCA_031370625.1 Burkholderiales bacterium
CGAATTCTTGGCGACCATAGCGCGTTGGCCCCACCCCTTCCCATCCCGAACAGGACCGTGAAACGACGTAGCGCCGATGATAGTGCGGTATACCCGTGCGAAAGTAGGTCATCGCCAAGACCCATTTGTAAACAAAACGCCCCCTCTCAACCCGAGTCGGGGCGTTTTTGTTTTTGTGGTCGTCAACACGACCGCGGTATGGCTCCGCTTTGCATGAGCTTCATGGGCATTGCGCACCCCGGCAGTTCCGTCAAACAGATTATCCGCCGAAGCGGATAAACGCGTGTCTACCGGCCTCTACAGCCAGTTTGTCTCCGACATGGCCGTCAATACTCGACTTTGAAAATTACTCCATGTCACCCTGCAGCTACTTATCAACAACAATCCGGTGATACCAACCCATAATGAATGCTACGCCTAAAAAAATCCTCAACGATGTCTTCGGTTATGCGGAGTTCCGCGGCGCACAGGCGGAAATCGTGGAGCGCGTCATTAGTGGTGGCGATGCACTCGTCCTAATGCCCACCGGCGGCGGGAAATCGCTCTGCTATCAGATTCCATCCATGATTCGCGATGGTGTTGGCATTGTCATTTCGCCACTCATCGCGTTGATGCAAGATCAGGTGGATGCGTTGCTACAGGTGGGTGTCAAGGCAGCCTTCTTGAACTCGTCGCTTGATGTAAATGAAGCCAGAAAAGTCGAACAGCAATTACGAAACGCTGAGCTAGACTTGCTTTACGTCGCACCCGAACGTTTACTGACGCCCCGTTTTCTCGATCTGATTTCGCAATCAAAAATCGCTTTGTTTGCGATCGACGAAGCGCACTGTGTTTCGCAATGGGGCCACGATTTCCGTCTGGAATATCGGGAGTTGACGATATTGCATGAACGTTTTCCCAATATTCCACGAATCGCACTGACCGCAACGGCCGATGCGCCAACACGTCGTGAAATCATCGAGCGCTTGTCGCTGGCTGATGCCAAGCAATTTGTATCCAGCTTTGACCGCCCCAACATCCGCTATGCCATTACCCAAAAGACGGATGCGAAAAATCAGTTGCTCGAGTTTTTGGCCGATCATCGCGGTGAGGCCGGTATTGTCTACTGCCTGTCACGTAAAAAAGTCGAAGCAACTGCCGATTGGCTGTGTGGGCGCGGATTTACTGCCTTGGCTTACCACGCGGGTCTAGACACCGCCACCCGTGCCACGCATCAAAAAAGATTTTTGCGCGAGGAAGGCATTATTATTGTTGCAACCATCGCGTTTGGCATGGGCATCGATAAGCCGGATGTGCGCTTTGTTGCGCATCTTGATCTGCCCAAAAGCGTTGAAAGCTACTACCAGGAAACGGGACGTGGCGGGCGCGATGGTGCGCCTGCTGATGCCTGGTTAGCCTACGGATTGAGCGATGTGGTTAGTCTGAGTCAGATGATCGAAAATTCAGATGCGCCGCAAGAGCGAAAGCGACTTGAGAAACAAAAGCTTGATGCTTTGTTGGGTTTCTGCGAGACCATTCAATGCCGACGCCACACGCTATTGCATTATTTTGGTGAGAGCTATAAAAGCATATGCGGCAACTGCGATAACTGCCTTAATCCGCCGAAGACGTGGGATGGCACGGTCGCTGCGCAAAAAGCGCTTTCCTGTGTATTCAGGACCGGCCAACGATTTGGTGCCGTGCATTTAATCGATGTGTTGCTCGGCAAGAAGACTGAACGCGTATCGCAATTTGGCCACGATCAACTTACTGTTTTTGGTGTGGGGAAAGACCAGAGCGAAGGCCAATGGCGGGGCATATTCCGCCAGCTTGTTGCGATGGGTTTGCTACAGGTTGATATGGAGGGTTTTGGCGGTTTGTCGCTCACTGAGAGTAGCCGCCCGGTGCTAAAAGGTGAACGCAATATCACCTTGCGCCAAGAACAAGATGCGCCGAAAAAGTCGCGGCAAACGCGCGCGACGGATCGTGCTGGTGCGTCTGCCGAAAAGAAAAGCGTCGTCGAAATTTCCGAAATTGATGAACCACTTTGGCAGGCATTACGCGCAGCTCGCATGGCGATTGCAAAAGAGCAGGGCGTGCCACCATATGTCATATTTCACGACGCCACCCTGCTGGAGATTCTACGTTCCAAACCGCAGACAACCAGCGAGCTGGCAAATGTCAGTGGAGTGGGTGCGATGAAACTTGAACGCTACGGGCCAGCGTTCATCAAAGTAATCGCAGATTTTTAGCGGGTATTTATTGACGTCCCGCGGCGGCGGTTGGAACACTCGCGACAACTACGCTTCGCGCACTCTCCGCGCGCACAAATTCAGTAATATCATCCAGCACAGTTTGTCCCTCGCGAAACGGCGCCGCGAGTACGGTGACGATCTTCACATGACCCATGCCAACGTAATACTTTTCCTGCACGCGGCCATTCAATTCGCGAATACGCGCAGAAAAATTTCTGGTATTTTTTAAAGCCACGACGGTGTCCGCATCACCCGCCAGCAAAAGCGCAGACGGTGCGTTGCCGCGCGCGTAGCGAATCGGCTGGGACAAAGCCTGTATTTCATTCGATGGGAAAATTTCTTTCAGGCGTGCGCTCGTCAACGGCAAGAAATCATAAGGCCCTGCCAAGCCAATAAAACCTCGTATCGACGTGCTGTTCAATTTTTGCGTGGCCAACCATGTTTGATCAAAGGCCAGCATCGCCGCGATATGCGCGCCTGCAGAATGCCCAGCCACGAAAATATTATTGATATCACCGCCATATTTTTCGATGTTGTCTTTCGTCCATTGAAAAGCGCTGGCACCATCGTTTAAAAACTCGGGATAAATGACCTCAGGATAGACGCGATAGTCGGGGATCACCGCGATAAAACCTTTCGACGTCAGAGCCTCTGCGACAAATAGATACGCATCCTTAGAGCCCGAATCCCAACTTCCGCCGTAGAAAAAAACGATGACGGGTCGTTTTGTTGGCGCGGCTTGCATTGAGACCGGCGCATAAACATCAAGCTGCTGCCGGTTATGCGTGCCATAGGCAATATTGCGTGTTGCCGTCATGCCGTCGGTCGGCACCAACGAATTCAATATGCGCGCTGGCGAGCAGGCGGCGAGTAATGCGGCAATGAAGATCGCGCAACCCATTCCAAAAAGATGTTTCATAAAAATAAGTGCTCAGAAAAATTAGAAAATGAGACGAAAGACCACAACAACACTAAATTATTTTATAGAAAATACTACGTGCGATTACATTATCTGGATTTGCTTTTTGTTTAGCTATCGCCACATCAAGACGAATGTTGCGCTCGTCAACCCTTTTTGTTATCGCTTGGACGCGAGTAGACGCTTCTCACGCCCATCCTAGGGTAAAGTTGCGCCATGACTACAAAGACTGCACCAAAATCGCCTGAACCTCCGGAATCGAGCGCCTCAGGCGTCAAAGAGACCAAAGAAGCCAAGCCACTACAAGGCCCCACACTTCTGGCAACCTGCCGCGCAGGCTTCGAAGCCGAAGTCATTGCCGAGTGGACTGATCTTGTCGGAGCCGCGCCGATAGCGCTTACGGCGGCTGCCAATAGCGGCTTCGTGAGCGCCACTTTCGCGCCCAATCACGCAAAGATGGTGGCAAATACGTTGCGACGAGCACAGATATTTGCCCGCACCGTTATCTCTGCGGATGCTAGTCCGATAGTTTTGGGCATGCAAGATAGGGTCACGCCGATTGTGGCGGCGATACAGGCATTTCTGGCGCAGCGCAGCATCCCGTCCATCGCTGCTGTGTGGATCGAGTTTCCCGATACCAACGATGGCAAATCGTTGACCAAACTTGCCGGTGCGCTCACCTCGCGCGTTGAGGAAAAGTTGACTGAATTGGGACTCTTGAATGAGGTCGCGACCAGGCGTATTCATGTGTTTCTATCGACCAAACAGGAAGCACGCATCGGCTGTGTGGAAATTGATGCGGCATCGGCCTCGCCCTGGCTGTTGGGCATCCCGCGTTTGCGCATGCCCAAAGAAGCGCCGAGCCGCTCGGCTGCAAAATTGGCTGAGGCCATTCACTATTTTTTCGGCGATGACGATGAACGCATGTTGCAGCCCGACATGCG
>JANMQR010000275.1:0-11144 GCA_031370625.1 Burkholderiales bacterium
GTCAGTACACCGATGGAGGAGATGTTGATGATCTGGCCAGCGTGCTGCTTGGTCATTGATGGCAAAAAGCCCATGATCAAACGTAGCGAGCCGAAATAATTGAGCGCCATGGTGCGTTCGAAATCGTGGAAGCGCTCGTAGCTATTGGCGATGCCGCGACGAATCGAGCGACCCGCGTTGTTCACCAAATAGTGGCAGGTACCGTAATCTTTCAGCACAGCCGCGACCAATTTGTCGCAGCTTTCCAGCTCCGCTAAATCGCAGGAATAAAATCTGGCATTGCCACCCGTAGCCTTGATCTTGGCGAGTGTTTCTTTCGCTTTTTCAGGATCGCGCGCGACGATGACGACCTTAGCACCTGCCTCGGCCATTTTGATCGCGGTGGCCTCCCCTATACCGGATGTGCCACCGGTAACCACAACCACTTTACCTTCGACCTTGCCACGCAGCGTGCGATCAATAAACAAATCGGGATCGAGATGACGTTCCCAGTAATCCCACAAACGCCACGCATAGGTGTCGAGCTTCGGCACCGTAATGGGCGTGCCTTTCAGCGCTTTCGCCGTCTCACGATTATCAAATTTGGTCGGGTAGCTGATAAAGCTGAACACATCTTTCGGGATGCCCAGATCCTGCAAAATCTGATTGCGTGCTTTGCGCACGGGCGCTACTGACATCAAGCCTTGCACCACATAGCTCGGCAGGAAGCTGAACATTTTTGCGTTCACGCGCATCGTCATTTGCGGGGCGTGCGCGGCCTTGGCGAACAGATTCAAAATCTCGCCGATGCGCATCGGCTCAGGATCGGTCAGATGAAAGCAACCTCCGTCGAGCCCTTTTTTGTGCGCAATGTGATCCATCGCATCGACTACATAATCGACTGGCACCACATTGATTTTGCCGCCTTCAATGCCAATCGTCGGCATCCATTGCGGCAAGGTTTCGCGCATTTTTTGGATAAGCTTGAAAAAATAATATGGGCCGTCGATCTTGTCGATCTCGCCCGTTTGCGAATGGCCCACCACCATGCCGGGACGATATACACGCCACGGCAGCTTGCATTCATTGCGCACAATCGCTTCGGAATCATGCTTGGTGCGGAAGTAGGGATGGTCGAGCTCTTCGGCTTCTTCAAACATATCTTCGCGGAACGTGCCGTCGTACAAGCCCGCCGCCGCAATTGAAGAAGTGTGATGAAAAATGCCGGCCTTGACCGCATGTGCCAGCTCCACTGTGTGGCGCGTGCCGTCGATATTGGCGAGTGCTTGCGAGGCTGCATCCGCCGACATATCGTAAATCGCGGCGAGATGGAACAAATGTTTGACTTTGCCTTTTAGCTTGGTGATGTCAGCTGCGGCGATACCCAGCGACGGCTTGGCGAGATCGCCGACAATCGGCACGATTCGCTTTTGTTTCGCATCCAATCCCCACCAAGGGTAAATCGCCTCAAGTTTTTTGATCGACGCCTTGCGCACCAGCACATAAATCGTGCCTTCGCGTTTGAGCAAATTCTTGACCAAAAATTTGCCGACAAAACCGGTTGCGCCCGTGACGAAATAAGTCATGTTGAGATTCCCTCCAGTAAATTATTTTTAGTGAGTTTTTGGTGCGGTGCAGCAACATTTAGTAAGCAGCTTCATACCGGATATTACACTGTGCATCGGCTATCGGCGCATGTGTGAGAAGGCTTTTATCTGACGCATCGGTCAATTCAAATCAGATTGAAATCAGATCGAAATTAGATAACGGCCACACGCGTTGAAGCGAATTTTTCCTCTTGCTCGGTACACAATTACGGCAAAAAACACACCCGTCTGTGGCATACTTTGTGATTGAATTTTAAAGAAAAGTTATGCGCATTCTCCTCTCCAATGATGATGGTTATTTTGCCCCTGGCCTGGCCGCGTTATACGCCGCACTGTCACCGATTGCCGAGATCACCGTCGTGGCACCTGAGCGCGATAAAAGCGGCGCTTCAAACTCACTCACGCTTGACCGTCCGCTGTCAATCCGCAAAGCGCCAAATGGATTTTTCTTCCTGAACGGCACGCCGACCGACTGTGTACACATGGCCGTGACCGGCATGCTCGATTGGGTGCCCGATATGGTGGTGTCCGGCATCAATCATGGCTCGAACATGGGTGATGACACGATTTACTCAGGCACCGTTGCTGCCGCGACTGAGGGCTTTTTGCTCGGTATTCCGTCAATTGCCGTCTCACTCGTGAGTAAATCGGGACAGAATTTTGAAACTGCCGCGCAGGTGGCGGCGGAGCTCGTATTGCGCCAACAAAAATCGCCACTTTCCGTGGCATCGCTATTGAATGTGAACGTGCCCGATATCCCCAAAGATCAGCTGCAAGGATTCGAAATCACGCGTCTTGGCAAGCGCCACAAGGCCGAGCCGGTGGTGAAAACCACCAATCCACGTGGTGATACGGTTTATTGGATTGGTGCGGCGGGTGCGGCGGCGGATGCGGGTCCTGGGACAGATTTTTATGCGACACAAAATAATCGTGTTTCGATCACGCCGCTGCAAATGGATCTAACACATTTTCAGCACATGAAATCAGTCGCGGATTGGATCACGGCGTGAAATCGTTAGTAAGCACAAAAAAATATGAACGCTAAGTCATGAACGCTAAATTCCAGGGCTCCGGCATGACCTCTGATCGCACACGTGCGCGCATGATCGAAGGGTTGCGCGCGAAGGGTGTGAGGAGCGAGCGCGTGTTGGGCGTGATGGCCGCCATTCCGCGCCACGTGTTTGTCGAAGAAGCGCTGGAGGCGAGGGCGTATGAGCTGGATAAAGCGCTGCCGATAGGTTTTGGTCAAACGATTTCCACACCGGAAATTGTCGCGATTATGACTGAGCTGGTATGTGCACCGTTTGCAAACGAATCCCCGAAAAAAGTATTGGAAATCGGCACCGGCTGCGGCTATCAAACGGCCGTACTCGCAAAAATGGCGCTTGACGTGGTCAGCGTGGAGCGGATTGCGCCGTTGATGGATAAGGCGCGTCGCACCTTGCGCGATTTGCGGTTTTTTAACATTATTTTCAAGCATGCTGATGGCCATTTTGGTTACGCCAGCGGCGCGCCGTACGATGCGATTTTGATGGCCGCCGCTGCAAGCCATGTGCCGCCGGAATTAAAGCAGCAACTTGCTGTCGGAGGAAGGATGGTGCTTCCCGTCACAAATTCAAAAACGGATGAAGGTCAAAAGCTGTACGTGATTGATCGCACCGAAGACGGCTTCATTGAAAAAACCGTGCATGATGTGCGCTTTGTGCCGCTTGTATCTGGAATTGTGTAGCGAACGTGATTTTTGAAAGCGCCAATGAACGTGTTAACAAATGAATTCAAGAACATGCTGAACATGCAAAACGTTTTATATCGACTTTGTACGGTCGCGCTATTGGCGGCGCTTGCCGGGTGCGCCGCGCGCAACCCTGCACCCGTGAGTGATGCACGTCCGCCCGCCGATGCGCGAGGCGCAACAGTCGTGCCGCCAACGTCGGTGCCGCCCGTCGCAACAGCAACGGCAACCGGTTTGCCTTCGACGGGCATGCCATCAGCTAAACCGCTTGACCCATCAAAAGTTCACGTCATCCAGATGGGTGAAACGATGTTCTCCATCGCGCGCAAATACGGCCTCGATTATCGCGAGCTGGCAGCATGGAACAACATCGTTAACCCGACCTCAATTCGGCTTGGCGATACGCTGCGTTTGACGCGGCCTGATTCCGCGACTACGGCGGCGGCAACCGGTGGCACGCCAGATAGCACCAATCAAGTCACCCCCAACACCAACAGTACCGCGCCGTTAACGCCGGGCGAAGTCATCACCACGCCGTTGCTGGTGACGCCGCCTATTGTGATCGAAAAGCCGCTCATCAATACTACCGCGATGAAGGTTGAGCCCAAAGCCAGCAAGCTCGCTTATACCGATCAGGCATATGCGAAGATGCAGGCGGAAAGTGGTGGCGCAATCGCCCCGCCAGCGCTACCAGCGACTGGTTTAATACCACCAGCATCGCCAACCGCAGCGCCTCCCGTGGTTGCGCCGGTTACGCCAACCCCGACACAGGCAACACCAGCTGCACCCGCCGCAGTTGCAGGTATGCCAGAGTGGTCATGGCCGGTGAAAGGCAAAGTGCTCACCACCTTTACCGAGACCACCAAAGGAATTGATATCGCCGGTACGCGCGGCAAACCGGTGCTGGCCGCGGCAGCGGGCAAAGTGATTTACAACGAAGCGGGGCTGCGCGGTTACGGCCGCATGATCATCATCAAGCACAACGAGCAATGGCTTAGCGCCTATGCGCACAATGAAAAAATCCTCGTGCAAAAAGATCAGGAAATCAAGCAAGGCCAAAAGATCGCCGAAATGGGATCGAGCGATACTGATTCGGTCAAACTGCATTTCGAAATTCGTAAACTGGGTAAGCCGGTTGACCCGATGAAATATTTGCCTGCGCAGTAGTATTTGCGCAAACCCTATAGCTGGCGGGCGCTTTAGAGTATTTATGCTTGTTAAAGCTTGCCGATGCTAGAGTTTAATCAAAATCGGATTGATTCCCCCCTGCTTGCTGCGTCATGATTGTCTTTGCAAAATATGATCGGAAAAGACTTCATCACATGACTAACATCCACCAACATGACCAATAGCCTCCCCGCCAGCTGGCTAGCGCTGCTTGATGTCAACGCAAAATCGCACCTTGACCGCGCCATTGTTGCTGCGGAAAACGAACTCGCGCGCGGCAAACGTATTTTCCCCGCGCGTGAGAATTGGTTTGCGGCGTTTAATCATGTCGCACCCGATAATGTACGCGCTGTGATATTGGGGCAGGATCCTTATCCCACGGCGGGCAACGCGATGGGGTTGGCTTTTTCGGTGCCGCGTGGCGTGAAAGTACCGGCATCGCTCAAAAATATTTACAAGACGCTGCAAAACGATCTCGGCATCAAGCCAGCCGCACACGGTGATCTGAGCGCATGGGCGCGGCAAGGCGTGTTGTTGCTGAACACCGTGCTGACGGTCGAAGAGAGCAAACCCAATGCGCACGCTGATTTTGGTTGGCGGCAAATGACGGACGCGGTAATTGCGGCAGTGGGTGCGAGTTCGGAAACACCGAAAGCGTTTTTGCTGTGGGGTGCGGAAGCGCAAAAAAAAGCACCCATGATTGATGCTGCTCGGCATCTTGTTCTGACCGCACCACATCCTTCGCCGCTCTCGGCGCGACGCGGTTTTTTCGATTGCAAACACTTCTCAAAAACCAACGCTTTCTTGGCGGCGCAAGGTCAGGCGGCGATTGATTGGCAATTGCCAGTACCCTAACGAAAGAAAGATAAACTCTAATAGGGGCGGGCGTTTTCGAGCTTTTTTGCTTTGAACGGCGCGCCTGATAAGGGGTTTTATTTCAGGTAGGGCATTGGTTGACGCCTAGTGCAACGCTATAATGTGGGCTCACAAATCTTGATTAGGCATTGTTCAGCGCATGCCCATTTTTGCAATCGACACATCGACGGAAAGACTGTCGCTCGCCCTCACCGACGGTGAGCGCATTTTTGCGCGCGAGATTGATGCAGGTCAGCGCCATTCTGAATTGGCGATTGCAGCGATTGCGGATTTATTCGCTGAGGCGAAGATGGCGATTCCCGATGTGGACGTAATCGCGTTTGGACAAGGCCCTGGCTCTTTTGTAGGTGTGCGGATCGCTTGCGGATTGGCGCAAGGTATGGCGATGGGCGCGGGTAAGAAACTGGTACCGGTGCCCACGCAAATGGCGTTGGCAGAGCAGGCATTGCGCACCAATCCTGGTGCTACAGACGTGCTGGTGGCGATTGATGCGCGCATGAATGAAATTTATTTTGCGGCTTATCAGTGCGACTCTGCTGAGCCAACCGGTTGGCGAGTGATGATTGCGCCGATGCTGGTGGAACCGCACGAATTACCGGAGATCCCGCAGACGGGTGAAGGCATTTGGGTCGGCATCGGTAGTGCGTTTGACTCGGCGACGCTTGCCCCCGCGCTCGAAGAGCGATACAAGAATACGATGCCCAAAATTATCCGCGCAGCGTTTCCGTGTGCGACCGATGTGGCGGCGATTGCAAAGCACCAATTGGCTCGTGGCATCGGCTTGTTGAATCCGGCTGAAGCGGCTCCACTATATTTGCGAAATAATGTCGCGCAGACGATTGCAGAGCGCGCGGCAGAGAAGAGTCGCGCCAATGTAAACCGCCCCGAAGGAATTCTCGCCACATGAGCGCTGTGTTCGTTGATTCTGCGGCGGATTTTTCAATCCCGTCATTATCGTATCGTGCAATGCGCGGTGATGATATTGCGGCGGTTGCGTTGATCGAGCAAGATGTTTTTGTGTTCCCGTGGTCGGCGGGTAATTTTCGCGATTCTTTGCTAAGCGGCTATCAGTGCTGGGCCTGTTGGGTCGATAACGAGTTAATTGGCTACGCGATTATTTTGATGTCGCTCGATGAAGCGCATTTGCTTAATTTTGCGGTGTCGCGAGGCTGGCAAAATCAAGGTGTGGGCATGCGATTTTTGACGTTTGTGATCAATGAATCCAAACGGATGTGTTGTGAAATGTTGTACCTCGAAGTCAGGCCCTCGAATGCGATTGGCCGTCGGCTGTATGAGCGTTTCGGTTTTCAACAGCTTGGGCTGCGCCGTAACTATTACCCGGCAACGACGGGCCGCGAGGATGCGCTGTTTATGGGGCTGAACATTTCACCGCCGAAGTTATGAATGCCTTTTTCAGTCAGCGTGAAAACAATATGAAACCGGCGTCATGAGACTCGACGAAAATTACCTGCGTGAGATGGAATTGTGGCCGCTTTTTGAGCTGCGTGGCAGGGTCGCGGATTCGTTGCCGACAACACAAATATCGGCGCCCGCAGCAGCACCCAGGCAATCGGCTGCCGCCGCAGTTGAAACTTACTCACCGCCGCAAAGTGTCCCGAGGCCCGCGCGGGTGCCGACACGGGCGCGCGAAATTACCAAGCCAGCGCCATTGGCTGTGCAAACGGCACCGATTGATCCTGCACGCGTGGCACGAATTGCGACCTTGGATTTTGCAGGGTTGGTGGCAGAAGCAGCGTCGTGTACGGCTTGTGGGCTCTGCAAGCAACGTAAACAAGCGGTAGTCGGCGTTGGTGCGCGGGACGCGCCGTGGCTGTTTGTAGGTGAAGGCCCCGGTGCAGAGGAGGATCAGCAGGGCGAGCCGTTTGTCGGGCAGGCGGGCGGCTTGCTCGATGCAATGTTGCAAGCGGCGGGCTTGGCGCGTGGGCGCGAAGTTTACATCGCGAATGTTGTCAAATGCCGACCACCGGGTAATCGCACGCCAACAGTGGATGAAGCCGCCGCCTGCGCGCCGTTTCTGGATCGGCAGATTGATTTGATCAAACCAAAATTAATCGTCGCGCTGGGCAAAACAGCGGTGACGCGATTGACCGGCTCGGATGCCAGCATGGCGAGCTTGCGCGGGCAGTCGCTGGAATATCGCGGCATTCCGGTAATTGCCACCTATCATCCCGCGTACTTGTTGCGCAACTTGCCCGAGAAATTAAAGGCTTGGGAAGATTTGATTTTCGCGCGGCAGAAAATGGCCGCACTGTTGCCAATGCAGTAGCCAAACTTGATGAAATCATAACGTCTGGCGGTTGCGTAGAATTACTCGGCACTGATCACACAAGTACATTGAAACCCTTGTAAACTCATGCGCTGTCACTATTTATAATGACGCGATCAGGGTTTGCAATGAGCGATCGCGTCAATCCACAGGAGATACCATGCGTAAAATTTTTGTCTTGTTAGGCGTTGCATTCGCGATGCTGCTTTCCGGCTGTGGCTATAACGATATTCAAGTCAAAGACGAGGGCGTAAAAAAAGCCTGGGCGGAAGTGCTGAACCAATACCAGCGCCGTGCTGATTTGATTCCGAATCTGGTTTCCACCGTGCAAGGTTATGCGCAGCAGGAAAAAGATGTACTGTTGGGCGTGACCGAAGCGCGTTCAAAAGTAGGCTCGATTCAGTTGACTGCTGATGCGCTGAACGATCCGAAAGCGGTACAGAATTTTCAAAAAGCGCAGGGCGATTTGAGCAGCGCATTATCGCGTTTGTTGGTGGTATCGGAAAACTATCCGCAACTAAAATCGGATGCGAATTTCCGTGAGCTGCAGTCGCAATTGGAAGGCACTGAAAACCGTATCACCGTGGCGCGCAATCGTTTCACCGAGGCTGTATCTGCCTACAATATTTTGATTCGCAGCATTCCTTCAAACTTGACGGCGATGGTGATGGGTTACAAAGAAAAAGCGCAATTCACCGTGGAAAACGAAAAAGCAATTTCGACCGCGCCAAAAGTGGATTTCAGCGCCAAACCTGCGCCCGCAAAGCAATAGGGTGACCGCCGCAGCATCGTCACGAGATTGTGCGCACATGATGTGCGCAGCATCCACACCGCTCGATGTTCGGCGGGTGGTGGCGGTGCTTGCGCTGGGTTTGCTGTCGGCGGTATTTTCCTGCGTTTCCTGGGCGGCCCCCGGCGATTACCTGAGCGTGCCAGCGCTCAAGAAGCGTGTCACTGATTTGACGGCCACTCTATCGCCTGCAGATGAGGCGAGAATTGAGGCGCGGCTTAAAGAGTTTGAAACAAAAAAAGGCGCGCAGATTGCAGTGCTGATTGTCGATAGCACGCAGCCAGAACCGGTATTCGATTACGCGACTCGCGTTTTCACGGAGTGGAAATTAGGCCGCAAGGGTGTTGATGACGGCGTGCTTTTTTTAGTTGCAAAGTCGGATCGCAAAATGCAGATGTTGACCGGGCCTGGCATCTCCGGTTCGCTCACGGACGCGATGTCAAAACGCATCATTGCTGAGGTTGTCGCGCCAAAATTTCGGTCGGGCGATTTTGCCGGTGGTATTGATGATGGCGTGGCAAAAATGATCGGCGTGATTGATGGCGAGATCCTGCCGCCGCCACCGGAAAAGCGCGTTGCCACAAAATCCAGTGGGGGCTATGAAAACTTTTTTGTGCTCGCGATTTTTGCGGCGATGTTTGTGGGGCCGATGCTGCGCGCAGTTCTGGGTCGGTTTATGGGCGCGACGGCGACCGGTGGAGTAACGGGCGCTGCGGCGTGGTTTATTGCGGGCGGCTTGGCATTGCCGATCATTTCTGGCGTGCTGGTGTTCCTTGCAGTGTTGCTGATGGGCTCGATGGGATCGTCCGTGCTGGGTGGACGTGGCGGTCGCGGGGGCGGCGGCGGCTGGATCGGCGGTGGAGGGTTTGGTGGCGGCGGATCGTCGGGCGGCGGTGGTTTCAGCGGCGGTGGCGGTGGCTTTGATGGCGGCGGCGCGTCGGGGGATTGGTGATGAACTGGCTCACACGTTTTTTCCGTCACGTATGGATGTCGCCGCTGATCCTGCGCAGCCGGTTTCCTCAAGCGACGCTGGATAAAATCGAGGCATCCATAACAGTCAGCGAGAAACTGCATCGCGGCCAACTTCGCTTTGTCGTTGAAGCTGAATTAACGACAGGCCAGTTGTGGGATGGCCTCACATCACGTCAGCGGGCGCTGGATGTGTTTTCGTTGCTTGGTGTTTGGGATACCGAAGAAAATAATGGTGTGCTGATTTACGTGATGCTCGCGGATCGTAAAGTGGAAATCGTCGCGGATCGCGGCATTCATCGGCATGTCGGTGATGAGCGATGGCGCGCCATTTGTCGCGAGATCGAATTACATTATCGTAAAGATGATTTTGCGTCAGGCAGCATTGCAGGTATTGCTAAAATCAGTGCTGAGCTTGAGCATTATTTTCCGGCTACAGGGGCCCATGAAGGCGCACAGAAAAACGAGCAATCGGATCGTCCCGTAGTGTTGTAATTCAAGCTAAAATTACTAGGCAAAAGCTAGCACTGGAGCGGTGTTCAAGGCATTTTTGCTCGAAAATCCGCCACCCGCCTAGTGTTTCATAATCTATTCCCGCATGTTTGATCCCAAACCCATTCTCGCGCAATTACCGAATTTACCGGGCGTTTACCGCATGAAAAGCGGCGCGGGGGACGTGATTTATGTGGGCAAGGCGCGCGATTTGAAAAAACGCGTTTCTTCGTATTTCACCAAGCAGCACGAAAGCCCGCGCACCACGCATATGGTGTCGCAAATCGAGGCCATTGAGACCACGATTACGCGTAGTGAATCTGAAGCGCTGCTGCTCGAAAATAATCTCATCAAGTCGCTCGCGCCGAAATATAACGTTGTCTTTCGAGATGACAAAAGTTACCCCTACATCATGGTCACCGGGCACGCGTTTCCGCAAATCCGTTTTTATCGCGGCGCACACACCAAGGGAAATCGTTTCTTTGGCCCGTTTCCATCGGCGTGGGCGGTGCGCGATACGATCAATCATTTGCAAAAAGTCTTCAAGCTGCGCACCTGTGATGACACCGTTTATGCGCACCGTTCTCGCCCGTGTTTGCTGCATCAGATTGGGCGCTGCACTGCGCCTTGTGTGGGCAAGATTACGGCGGAGGCTTACGCGCGCGACATTGACAACGCGGGACTATTTTTGCAGGGTAAAGAAAACGAAGTCGTTGAGCAATTGAATCGCAAAATGGAAGCGGCAGCGGAGGAGCTTAATTTTGAAGCGGCCGCAATTTATCGCGACCAAGTGCGCACGCTGCAACGCATTCTCACCAAACAATTTGTGGAGTCGGCGAGTGAGCGCGATGTGGACGTGATTGCCGCGCTGGAAATTTCGGGCACGTGGTGTGTGAACTTGGTGATGATTCGTGGCGGACGACATTTGGGTGATAAAAGTTTGTTCCCCGCGAATACCCAGCACGCCGATCTTGAAGCCATTATTGGCGCGTTTATTGATCAGCATTACAGCGATCAAGCGCCACCGCCGCGCGTGATTACCGATGGTGATTTCGATACCGAAGAGTGGGATGCGTTTCTGAGTGCTGCGGCGGGAAGGCAAGTAAAAGTTGTCACGCGCCCGCAAGGCGAATCCAAAGTATGGATGTCGATGGCGATGAAGAACGCGCAGTTTGCGTTGGATCGTCAGTTGCTTGATCGCGCGACGCAAGATAAAAAATTATGGATGATGCGCGAAGCATTGGG
>JANMQR010000277.1:0-14936 GCA_031370625.1 Burkholderiales bacterium
CGAATTCTGAAACAAGGCAAACTCGCTGAAAAGCGACGACGCAAAGTCTCCGGTCTAACGGGCAATATCGCCTCAGGATAGCGGGATTACCAGAGAGTCGAATCATGGAAAATTTCCATTTTCAGGCCAGTAAATCGGCCGACCGAGAACCGAATCTTGCCCCGCTACTTCCGCTCACCGTTGAGCAGAATCTCGGCAATTTCGCGTTCCACTCCCTCGTTATCCTGCCCGTCTATGCTGATCAAGTCAGCATGGATTCTGCGCGCCATTTCTTGTTAGCTCGTCGTTTAGTGGGTCAATCCGGTTACTGATTTTTTGGCAATCGCGCTTATCCGAACAGCGCTAAAGGATGTAAGCATGGCAACAAACTTCAACCCTACTGCTGCGAACAATGCAGAAAATCTTGTGGCAACCGCCAATGTTTTTGCGTTCCCACACGCCAACGCGCGGCGACAAAACGTGAAACCGGAGTCAGTTCGGGTAATCAACGACTGTCGCGATATTGCCTTAAAGCGCATTAGTGATGTGTTGTCGAAAACATTCGACACGCTTGAAGATGAGCTGTTTGAAATGGCGGAAAAATCCGTTGACCGTGCTGCGCAGAATTTGTACCTGGATGCGCGGGCGCAAGCCCGCGAAAAACGTGGCGCGATTGCGATTGCGTTCAAAAAGCAATTCTTGAGCTTTTTCGAACAAAAAATGCATGGTGACGACAATGCAAAAAAGTCGCCTGCGGCGAGCTTTAACGCGTCGGAGTTGTCGCTGGTGGCTGACGATGATCTGGAAGAAAAATTGGCCGTAGAAGCCATTTCCAAACGGCTTACCAATAACTGTGACGAAGAGTTGCGTGCGGTTTCACAACGGTTGGGTTTCTTGATGTCGGAGCCGGAGTTGAACGACGAGGCCAATCCGATTTCACCTGACACCATTGTCAAGGCGTTGCAGATTGCCTGCGAACAAATGACCTCGGGTTATCAGTCAAAGTTAACGGTGATGCGGCTGGTCGAAGCTGGCATGGCCAAAGAAATGATGAGCGTCTATCGCGATATCAATGCGCATTTGGTATCGCGCCATGTGCTGCCGCAGATTCGCCCGTCGTACCATCGGCCGCAGGCTTCGGGCTCCCGCACCACGCCATCCACGAGTGCCGCGACGACCAACAATTCACATTCGGCTGCGACCGGTGCAGCAACAACGGCAGCACCCGCACAATCAGCACAATCAGCGCAAGATTTGTTCGCAACTTTGCAGCAACTGATCGCAGGAAGCGCCGCAGCCCACCCCGGAAGCAACACAGCGAACGTGGGTATGGGTTTATTTGCAAATGCCTCTGGATCAAGCGCTGCCGCAGCTCAGGATGTGGGTTCGATTACCAGCAGCGGATTGATCTCGGCGCTGACCGATATTCAACACCAACTCATGGCGGGTCGCGCTGAGACAGCGCAGTTTGCGGCGATGCTGAATCTGCAAAATTTTGTGCCGGGCGAAACACCGACCGCGTCGCTTAATTTTTTGCGCGAAATAAAGCAACAGGCCGTTGCGACCGGTAGCAATCAAGTCGATGCGATGACCATCGATATTATCGCGATGCTGTTTGACTACGTTTTCGAAGACAACGCAATTCCGGATTCGGTCAAAGCATTGCTGGCGAAGCTGCAAATCCCGGTGCTCAAAGTCGCGATCATGGACAAATCGTTCTTCTCGCTCAAAACGCACCCCGCGCGCCGCTTACTCGATGTGTTGGCCGAAGCTTCTGTATGCTTCGCCGGCCAGGCCAGCAAGGAAGATCCGCTGTACCAGCAGATTGAAGCGATCGTCAGTCGCATCCACGACGAGTTCGCGACCGATGTCTCGCTTTTTTCAACCATGCTGGCCGAGTTTGAAGCGTTTTTATTCACGCGTGAAAGCGCTTCTGCTGACCGCGCCGAGCAGTCTGCTCGTGCCGTGCACGAAAGCGAAAAACGCGAAATGGCGCGCATGATCGCCATTGACGAAACGGATCGCCGCGCGAACGAAACAGAATTACCCGTTGCGGTCAGCGCGATGCTGCGTGGCCCGTGGGCGCGCGTGCTTGAGCGCGTGTACATTCGTGAAGGAGGTCGCACAGAAAATTTTGCAGAGTTTATTGAGGCCGCCGACGATCTCATTTGGAGCGTGACCCCAAAGCTCGACCAGGAGCAGCGTCAACGGTTGGTCAGAATGCTGCCAGCGTTGCTGAAACGCCTGCAAGAAGGCATGGAAATCGCCGCGGTTGAACAGCAGGATCGCGAGCGCTTCTTTGCCGCTCTCGTCGATTGCCATGCCGCCGCCGTCAAAGCAGGACTGCGCGGAGAAAGTGTGACGCCGCTGATTCGTTCATCGATCACGACGGCCGAAACCGCGCCGTTGTTCGAGAAACTAATCAATGAAGAAAAAGCACGGGAAACCGAACTAAAAAATGCCAGTCGGTCCGGCATCGCGCGAATTCAATTCACCGACACCGGTGTGGAAATAGAAGAGATTGTCGCCGGCAACATCAACGCGAGCAGCAAGGCAGAAGCTGCCGAAAATACCGGGAACGACGCGGTGACGAGTGACGAAAATTCGTTCGACCTTGGTCTGCCGATGCCCGCTCTCAAGCGCGGCGCGTGGCTCGAATTCATTCAGGCGGGTGGTAGCAAAATCCGCGCGAAACTCACGTGGATTAGCCCACTCAAGGGCGTTTATCTGTTCACCAACCCGGGCGCCAGTGAAGCGCTATCCATTACGCCTGATGTGCTCGAAGCGCAATTCAAACGCGGCCAAGCCCGTTTGATTGAAGAGTCATCGTTGATTGACCGCGCTGTAGACAGTTTGGTAAATTCGCTGGCAGGTGCGTCAGCGGTCGCGTAACGGTCGGCGCGGCAAGTCGTCAAGTAGCGTCGGCGTCCGCTGCGGGAATCGACAGGCGGTAGCCTTTGCCATGCAAGGTTTTGAGCACGTAACCGTGCTGGCCTTCCAATTCGAGTTTGGTGCGCAGACGATAAATATGTGTATCGATGGTTCGTGACGAAACCTGATTCGACACAATGCCCCACACACTACTCCAGATGACATTTCGTGACACCACGTTGCCCATGTCATGGAACAATAGCAATATGAGCTGAAGTTCTTTCTCGGTGAGCAATACTGACTTGCCGTCAAACTTAACCGCGCGCGCACCGACATCGAAATGATAGGCACCAAAAAATACCGGCTTGTCTTTGAGCGCTTTTTCCGCGCGCAGGCTGTTCGCGCGACGTAACGCGGCATCAACGCGAGCAACGCACTCCATGTGGCGCACCGGCTTGACAAGGTAGTCGTCCGCGCCCGCCTCAAGCCCTTCGACAATATCTTGCTCAGCGTTTCGCGACGTGACCAGAATGATCGGCATATCCAGATGCAGTTCCTCGCGCATTTGCCGAATCACTTCCACGCCCGGCATATCAGGCAGACCCCAATCCACCAGCGCGGCGTCAGCGTTCACTAGCCCGTTCGCCCCCGGCGTTTTTAAAAACTTCAGGAGCGCGCTGCCACGATCAAAGGTTGCGGTTTCATAGCCCGCCTCAGCAAGCCATTTGCTCAGCGCAAGGGTTTGGTCAGGGTCATCATCGAGAATCGCAATGCGTGCTGTTTTGTCCGGCATTTGGTTTCCTTGACTCAGATGGGTCAGATGGCTCAGGTGGTTTTGCATTTGGGTAGAAGGCAACGGCCAAAAGCAATTAGCAAAACCTTATGCCCGATCACTATCTAACCCTTGCATTCTATTACGTTGAGACCGCGCAAATGTACCCAGCCGTTTTTCTGGTGCATTCGCGATACCGTCAGCATCTTCAGGAAGAAAACAGCGCATCCACTGCCGCAGGATCAAATCGATATTCTTCATTGCACATATCGTCTTTAACGATGATTTCCCCGATCTGCTGCAAGGTTTGCTCAAGTTCCTCACGCCCCAAACTGCGCAGCATATTTTTTACTTTTTCCTCATCGCGCTTGCAATCGCAGAATACGCCCTTCGGTTCATAAAGACGAATATCCTCTTCGTGAAACAAACGCGTGAGCATTGTCTCAGCATCCAGATTGGTGAGTTCATCTGCCGTTACGGAGGCGGCCAACTGCTCTACCCGCGCCCATCCATCGGCATCCTTCTCATCTGCTTTCGGTAATTTTTGCAGCAACAAAGCGCCCGCGCCATGCGCGTCTGCAGCGATCCACAAGTGGGTCGGCAATTGTTCGGACTGATCAAAATAATGTTCAAAACATTCTGCGACCGTGAGACCCGAGACCGGCACAATGCTCTGATACATTTGATTGTTGTCGAATTGCGAAACGGTTAACGCGACCCGCCCACCGCTGACCCAGTCCGCAAAACTTACCGCCTCAGTTTGCGCTACAAATGACGCCATGCCGCGAATGCCCAGCTCGTGTGTGCAATCGATCACCGCAAGTTTGGCAAGCGCGCCACCCTGAATTTGTAGCGTCGCACGGCCCTTGTGCTTCAGCCCCGCGCCGATGATCACCGCGACACACGCCATCTCGCCCAAATGCGCAGTCACTTCTGGCGGGTAGTCGCGCCCCTGCATCAGCGAGCGCCACGCACCGGACAGGCGCACCACTTGGCCGCGAATATCAAGTTTGTCGAGGGTGAAACGGCGGCTGAAATCGGTGGCTAAATTCATGACTTAATTTTATCAACATCAATCAGGCTGCGCACATGCTCGGCGATAAAGCTAACAACATTGATTGTGTGGAAATCGTCGTCAGGTAGCTGCGCAACCTGATCTACAATAAAGGTCTGCGTCCACATTGCCGTTCTGAGCAAAAAGCGCTCAAACACCGCGCCAATGCTAGCGTTTACTATTCCACTGTCACCGATTTTGCCAAATTACGTGGCTTATCAACATCGGTGCCCTTGACTAGCGCCGCGTGATACGCGAGCAACTGCACAGGGATCGCGTGCACGATCGGCGAGAGCAATCCGGAATGACGTGGCGCGCGGATGACGTGCACGCCTTCTGATTCTTTGAAATTAGAATCGAGATCGGTGAAGACAAAAAGTTCACCACCGCGCGCGCTGACTTCTTGCATGTTTGATTTTACTTTTTCGAGCAGCGAATCATTCGGTGCGATCACCACGACCGGCATGGCGCTATCGACTAACGCGAGCGGGCCATGTTTGAGCTCGCCCGCAGGATACGCTTCAGCATGAATGTAGGAAATTTCTTTGAGCTTTAATGCGCCTTCGAGCGCGATCGGATAATGCAGGCCGCGACCCAAAAATAACGCGTGCTCTTTCTCAGCAAATTTTTGCGCCCACGCTTTGATTTGCGGCTCAAGATTTAGCGCGTGCTGCACACTGCCAGGAACATAGCGAAGTTGCTCAATAAAATCGGTTTCCTGCTGTGAAGTGAGACGGCCATGCTCTTTCGCCAGCGTGAGGGCAAGTGCAAAAAGTGCGACGAGTTGCGTGGTGAACGCTTTGGTGGATGCGACGCCGATTTCCTTACCTGCACGCGTGTAGAACACGAGTTTGGAAGCACGTGGGATGGCGCTCTCGCGGACATTGCAGATGCTGAGGGTGTGGGTGTGGCCGAGTTCTTTGGCGCGCTTTAACGCTTCCATCGTATCGAGCGTTTCACCGGACTGTGAGAGCGTGACGATGAGCTGGCGCGGATTGGGGATGGAGTCGCGATAGCGATATTCGTGGCCGAGTTCAACGATGCAGGGCAGTTTCGCAATGCTTTCAATCCACTGTTTGCCGACCATGCTCGCGTATGAGCTGGTGCCGGATGCGAGGATTAAAACGCTGTCGATTTTTTTGAATACATCTGCAGCACCTTCGCCAAATAAACTGCTGTTAATACCATCGGCCAGGATGGCTTCGAGCGTGTCCGAAATCGCGCGCGGTTGTTCGTGAATCTCTTTTTGCATGAAGTGCTGATACGGGCCCAGATCGCTCGCGTCGTCAGCCACATCCGAAATATGAACGGCACGCTCGACGATTTTTCCGGTGCTGTCAGCAACAGTCACACCATCGCGAGTCAGCGCGGCGACATCGCCTTCCTCCAGATACATCACGCGACGCGTGACCGGCAAAATTGCGGAAACATCGGAGGCAATAAAGTTTTCTTTTTCACCCAAGCCGATGAGCAGCGGGCAACCGATGCGCGCGCAGGTCATCGTGTTGAGATCCTTTAACGTGACCACGCCAATCGCATAGGCACCGTGCAGATCACGCACCGCGCGCTGCGTGGCAATAAAAAGATCGCCGGATTCTTTGAAATAGTGGTGCACCAGATGCGCAATAACTTCAGTGTCGGTTTGCGAATCGAACACATACCCGAGCGCTTTAAGCCGTACACGCTGCTCTTCGTGATTCTCAATAATGCCGTTATGCACGACCGCAATTTCGTCTGAAGAAACATGCGGATGCGCGTTAAGCTCAGTCACGCCGCCGTGCGTGGCCCAGCGCGTATGACCAATACCGAGAATCCCGGTGAGCCCTTCAGCCGCAATACCGGCTTCCATTTCAGCCACGCGACCGACCCGGCGCACGCGCTTGATGCCATCGTTGATCACCGCGACACCCGCAGAGTCGTAGCCGCGATATTCGAGGCGACGCAAACCTTCGGTGAGAATGGGAACGATATTACGATTGGCGATGCCGCCGACGATGCCACACATGGGAATTCTCCGAAACCGTCATTGAGCCCTTATTATCGCGCGGCGACGATCGATTCGCCAATGGTTTTGGCAGTGAGTACCGCGATTACGTCATCTTGATTCGACGTTTCCAACAGCTAGGCAGAGCTGCGGCCGTTTATTTAGTTGGCGGCGTCGGCACAGCCTGTTTTCGTTTGCCCAGATTGGGCATCGTGCGGGTGGCTGCTTCGCAAGTGACTGCTTTTACCCCTTCGAGATCAGCGCAATCGAGCAAAATGCCGCTATAGGCTAAGTTGGTGTCTGTGCAAACGGCGATCCTGCCTTTTTCAAGCTTGATCAATTCAAGCGCGCATACGCCAAGTTGCGAAGGCACAATACGCGAACGGTTCGCGTCAATGCCCTTTGCCGGTTTTGTAATGTCTTCGCTATTTGCGGGCGAGTCAGCTGTTGTCAGAATGGATGTTTTGGCGTTCACCGGAATAAAAATAAGCAAGCCAATTTGAAGAGCAGTCAACCCAAAAATCGCATGATGAATCATTAGAGAACGCTTCATAATTCACTCCTGTTTCGATTTCAATTTCGTTGGTCGTTGCCAATTGGTCAACGTCGTTTGTTCTTTACGATTGAGTGTAAGCGCCTCGCCTGGTGCATCTTTCCACACCGTGGTGCCCGCGCCAATTGTCGCACCCTTACCAATTGTCACCGGTGCTACTAATTGTACGACTGAGCCAATATGAACGTTATCTTCAATAATGGTGCGATGTTTATTCGCGCCATCGTAATTGCAGGTGATGGTGCCTGCGCCAACATTCACGTTCGCGCCGATGGTCGTATCGCCGATATAGCTGAGATGATTTGCTTTGCTGCCCACACCAATATCGCTGGCTTTGACTTCAACAAAATTGCCGATGTGGGTGTTGTCTGCAAGCGTGCTGCTGGGGCGAATGCGTGCATACGGGCCAATTCGAGCACCCTTGCCGATAATCGCGCCATCGATGGATGAGAATGGCAATATTTCGGTGTTTTCGCCGATGTTGCAGTCTTTAAGGACGCAATTGGCACCGATTTTTACATTCGGGGCCAAATGAACCTTGCCCTCAAAAATGCAATTAACGTCAATAGCGACATCGCTAATTGTGCCGTTTCCGCAGGTAAGCGTGCCGCGAACATCAATGCGTGCTGGATCAGCGAGCGAGGTGCCGTCAGTCATAAGACGTTTGGCGATTTCGAGCTGATAAGTTCGCTCCAAAAGGGCTAATTGATCTTTACTGTTGATGCCGGTGACCTCCCATTCTGCCGCCGGTGAAAGAGTTTCAACAACACGCCCTTCTGCCACCGCCATGGCAAGAATATCGGTCAAATAATATTCGCCCTGCGCATTGGTATTTTTGAGTTTGGGTAACCAGCCCGCCAACCACGTCGAGGGACAGGCGAGAAAGCCAGTATTAATTTCTTTGATTTGGCGTTGCGCTTCGGTCGCATCTTTGTGTTCAACAATGGCCTGAACATGATTTTTCTGATCGCGCAAAATTCGGCCTAATCCACCTGCTGCGTCCACGTTTGCGACTGTCATGGTGAGCCAAGCCAATTTATCCGCACGCGCCGCAGCCACCAATGCTGCAAGCGTGTTCGCAGAAATGAGCGGCACATCACCATAAAGAACCAGCGCCACGCCATCAGCGGACAAATGCGGCAGCGCTTGTTGCACGGCGTGACCGGTGCCTAGCTGCGGCTCCTGCTTTGCCCAGAGCAATGTCTCGTCAGTTGTGTGCGCGCGGACTTGCTCGCCACCATGACCGTAAACAACACAGATCGCGCTTGGCTGCAGCGCACGTGCCGTATCGAGCACGCGATGTAGCATGGGTGAGCCCGCGATGGGATGCAGCACTTTTGGCAACGCAGATTTCATGCGTTTGCCTTGTCCGGCGGCCAGCACGACGATATTGAGATTATTTTTCATGACCATGAGCGTACGGTAGTTTGGTGAGAGTGCGCAATACCGCGATTAGAAATATAAACACACGCGATACGATTTTTTTCGCGACGATTTTTATTCTCGCACCGTGCATTTTTAATCGATTATTTGGTCGCGCATTTAAGTCTCCCATCCACGACAATCGTTCATTCGCAAATGAGTGGTGCAACATGTATTTGGCAGAAAAAGGGCGAAAAAAGGGCGAAAAAAAAGGCAGCGGGATATTACTCCGCTGCCAATATTGTGTTGCGCCTCTAAACCGTTACAACACGAGTATAGCAAAAAATATTTATTTGCGCAATTTTCTGATGGCTTGTAGCTGCGCGGCGAGCTGCGCCAGCTCAGCAACCACAAGTGCCCTATCCTGGCCGGTTGCGCGGTTAGCGAGCGCTTCCTCAGCTTGATGTTTTGCTTCCATAACCTTCGCTTCATCAAGATCATGTGCCCTAATTGAGGTATCGGCAAGGATTGTTAATGTCTTTGGCTGCACTTCCAAAATGCCGCCCGACACATAGACAATCTCTTCTTTATCCTGACCAACCAATTTCACTTTAACGGTGCCCGGACGAATACGCGTCATCAACGGCGTATGGCCCGGCAAGATACCGAGCTCACCGGTTTCACCAGGTGCGACCACCATCTCGGCTTCACCTGAGAAGATGGCCTGTTCAGCAGAAACAATATTTACTTGCAAAGTTGCCATGCTAATTCCGGTTTTCGCTTCTCAGATTTGTGGTTTTACGGTTTTTCGTTTACAAAAAATGATCCGGCTCCGCCGGTCATTTTTACAAATCAAAATCGATAAAAGTAGGTTTTTACTTTTATCGAAATTGTTTAGTTCATTTTCTTCGCTTTTTCAAACGCTTCGTCAATGCCGCCAACCATGTAAAACGCCTGCTCTGGCAGTGCATCACATTCGCCATCAACAATCATCTTGAAGCCGCGGATGGTTTCTTTCAGCGACACATATTTACCTGGCGAGCCGGTGAAAACTTCAGCAACGTGGAACGGCTGTGACAAGAAGCGTTGAATTTTACGTGCTCGCGCCACGGCTTGCTTATCTTCAGGCGACAATTCATCCATACCCAAAATCGCAATAATGTCGCGCAATTCTTTGTAGCGCTGCAACGTTGCCTGCACGCGACGGGTAACGGTGTAATGCTCTTCGCCGATCACGTTTGGATCGATCTGACGTGAGGTGGAATCGAGTGGATCCACCGCCGGATAAATACCGAGTGAGGCGATATCGCGCGACAACACAACCGTTGCATCCAAGTGGGCAAATGTGGTCGCAGGCGACGGATCGGTCAAGTCATCGGCGGGCACATACACGGCCTGAATTGAGGTAATCGAGCCGGTCTTGGTGGAGGTAATACGCTCTTGCAGCACGCCCATTTCTTCGGCCAGTGTGGGCTGATAACCCACGGCGGACGGCATACGGCCCAAGAGTGCTGACACTTCCGTGCCAGCCAAGGTGTAGCGATAGATGTTATCAACGAAGAACAGAATGTCACGGCCTTCGTCGCGAAACTTCTCCGCCATCGTCAGACCAGAAAGTGCCACACGCAAACGGTTGCCGGGTGGCTCATTCATCTGACCAAACACCATCGCCACTTTGGATTTGGAAAGATCGTCTTTGTTGATAACGCCTGCGTCCGTCATCTCGTGATAGAAATCGTTACCTTCACGAGTACGCTCACCCACGCCGGCGAACACGGAAAGTCCTGAGTGCTCTTTGGCGATGTTGTTAATTAGCTCCAGCATGTTCACGGTCTTGCCCACACCCGCGCCGCCGAACAACCCAACCTTGCCGCCTTTGGCGAACGGGCAGATCAAATCAATAACTTTAATTCCGGTTTCGAGCAAATCAACGGAAGGAGACAACTCATCAAACTTTGGTGCGGCCTGATGAATCTCGCGACGCTCTTCGCATTGGATCGGGCCTTGTTCATCAATCGGGCGACCCAACACATCCATGATGCGGCCCAGTGTGCCCAAGCCAACCGGCACACGAATACCAGCACCAGTGCCATTCACTTTCATGCCGCGACGGATACCGTCGGACGAGCCCATCGCGATGCAGCGCACCACGCCGTCGCCAAGTTGTTGCTCAACTTCGAAGGTCAGACCTTTTTCAGCAAAGCTCGCTTGATCGCTGTCTTGCAACGTCAGCGCTTCGTAGACTTTCGGGATGGAACCGTGGGGAAACTGAATATCCACCACCGCACCGATACACTGAACGACTGTTCCTTGGCTCATGATCTATTCCTAAACTAAATTTAATTCGAATTCTGTTTTTTGACTTCTGTTTTGACAAACGCGCGCTAGACTGCCGCTGCGCCGCCAACAATTTCTGACAGCTCTTTGGTAATCGCCGCCTGACGTGCTTTGTTGTACGTCAGCTTCAAATCCCCAATCACTTTTTTCGCGTTGTCGGTTGCCGACTTCATCGCGACCATACGCGCCGATTGTTCTGACGCGATATTTTCTGACACAGCCTGATAAATAATCGCCTCGACATAACGCACCAGCAGCTCATCCAATACCACTTTTGGATCCGGCTCGTAAATGTAATCCCATGACGAATCGGGCGCGCCGAGTTTGTCACCGGTTAGCGGCAATAACTGTTCGCACACCGGCTCTTGTTTCATGGTGTTCACAAACTTGGTATAGCAAAGATAGAGCGCGTCGATTTTGCCTTCACTAAACGCGTCGAGCTGAATCTTGACCGGGCCGATCATTTTATCCAGATGTGGCTTGTCGCCCAACCCCAGCACATGCGAGACAACCGGAATGCCATAACGCTGCAAAAACGAAAAACCCTTCGTACCAATGGCAGTCGCTTGAACTTTTGCATTGCTGTCTTCCCACTCTTTAACCTTGGTCACCATCAAGCGCATCACGTTGGTATTCAAACCACCGCACAGACCTTTGTCTGACGTGACCATAATCACGCCAATGTTCTTGACCACATCACGCTTCACCAAAAACGGATGTTTGTAATCCGGGTTCGCATGCGACAAATTGGCGGCCACGCTACGGATTTTTTCGCCGTACGGACGCGCCGCGCGCATGCGCTCCTGCGCCTTGCGCATCTTGGCTGCCGCCACCATTTCCATGGCTTTGGTGATCTTGCGCGTATTTTCTACGCTCTTGATCTTGGTGCGAATTTCTTTTGAGCCTGCCATATAGTGTCTTTGAACCCTTGGTCGTCTTAAACCTTTTATGTTTCGCTGCAAAAACTTTCCAGCGAAACAACTATCCTGGTAAGTTTAGTAAGCGCCGGTTTTCTTGAAGTCTGCAACCGCGGCGTGCAGTGCCTTTTCGTCCGCATCCGACAAATTGTTTACCTTGTCAATGGAATCAACCAGCGATGCATATTTTGATTTCACGAAATCACGCAACGATTTTTCGAACGCGAGTGCTTTGCTCACTTCCACGTCGTCCATGTAATTGTTGTTTACCGCAAACAAACTCAATGCCATTTCCCAAACTTGCATCGGCGAATACTGTGCCTGCTTCATCAATTCAGTCACCAACTTGCCGCGCTCGAGCTGCTTGCGAGTGGCTTCGTCGAGATCCGATGCAAACTGCGCAAACGCGGCCAATTCACGATACTGGGCAAGTGCCAAACGCACACCGGCACCGGTATCTTTACGCTTCATGATTTTGGTTTGTGCAGCACCGCCCACGCGAGACACCGACACACCGGCGTTAATCGCGGGACGAATACCGGCGTTAAACAAATCGGTTTCCAGGAAAATCTGACCGTCGGTAATCGAGATCACGTTGGTCGGCACGAAGGCGGAAACGTCACCGGCCTGGGTTTCAATAATCGGCAATGCGGTCAATGAACCGGTTTTGCCTTTAACCGCGCCGTTGGTAAATTTCTCAACATATTCTTCGTTCACGCGAGCAGAACGCTCCAGCAAACGCGAGTGCAAATAAAACACATCGCCCGGATACGCTTCGCGGCCCGGTGGGCGGCGGAGCAGCAATGAGATTTGACGATACGCCACCGCCTGCTTGGAAAGATCGTCATAAATAATCAGCGCATCTTCGCCGCGATCACGGAAATATTCGCCCATCGTGCAGCCGGAATATGGTGCGACGAATTGCATCGCAGCGGATTCAGACGCTGACGATGCCACCACAATCGTGTAGCTCATTGCGCCATGCTCTTCAAGCTTGCGCACCACGTTGGCAATCGTTGATGCTTTTTGACCAACCGCGACATAAACGCAGGTAACGTCCTTGCCTTTTTGGTTGATGATCGCGTCAATCGCGACCGCTGTTTTACCGGTTTGACGATCTCCAATAATCAACTCGCGCTGACCGCGACCGACTGGCACCATCGCATCAATCGACTTCAATCCGGTTTGCAGCGGCTGCGAAACCGATTTACGGGCGATAACGCCGGGCGCTACCTTCTCAATAATATCGGTCATCTTGGCGTTGATCGGGCCTTTGCCGTCAATCGGCTGACCCAGGGCATTGACCACGCGGCCTTTGAGCTCAGGACCCACCGGCACATCCAAAATGCGGCCCGTACATTTCACGGTATCGCCTTCAGAAATGTGCTGATATTCACCCAACACCACCGCACCCACCGAGTCACGCTCGAGGTTCAGCGCGAGGCCGAAGGTGCCGCCGGGGAATTCCAGCATTTCACCCTGCATGGCATCAGCCAAACCGTGAACGCGGCAAATACCGTCGGTCACTGAAATAACGGTGCCTTCAGAACGCTTTTCAGCGGCAGCAGGTAACGCTTGAATTTTTGACTTAATCAGTTCGCTGATTTCGGCGGCATTGATTTGCATTTAAAACTCCGATACTTAAATTCTGAATTCTTATCTCGTACGTTATTGCACGAGAGCTTGAGCCATCTTGTTTAACGTGTCGCGAACCGAAGCGTGAACCACGTCATCGCCCACCTGTACACGCGCACCACCGATCAGTGATTCATCCACAATCACGACCGCCTCAACACGCTTACCGTATTTCTTTGCCAACGCATCCACCATGCCCGCTTTATCGGCATCCGACATCGGGAACGCGCTGGTAATTGTCGCCTTCACCACGCCGTCATGCTCGCGCTGCAAGCGATCAAAATGCTCCGCAATAAACGGCAGCAATGATGCCTTGCCATTCCCAATCAGCAGCAATACCGCATTGGCCAACGCGACAGGAACACTGCCACCGGCGACGCTGCTCATCAAATTGGCTTTTTCAGTAGCGCTCACATTTGGGTTGCCGACTAACGACGCCATCTGCGGATTTGCAGCAATTGCACCAAGCGCTTTCAGCTTGGCACCAAAACCGGCGACATCCTTGGCATCCACCGCCGAGCGGAATACCGCTTCGGCGTAGGGGCGAGCTACCGTCGTCAGCTCGGCCATTACAGTTGCGCTTTCAGTTGGCTCAACATCTCGGCGTGCGCCTTGGCGTCGATCTCGCGCTTCAGGATTTTTTCTGCACCGGCGATGGCGAGAGCGGCGACTTGTTCGCGAAGCTGCTCTTTGGCTTTTTGCTTTTCCTGCTCGATTTGGGCATGCGCGGCAGCAATAATGCGATCCGCTTCCACCTTGGCTTGCACCTTGGCTTCGTCGATTTGCGTCTGCGCCTGCTTGTCGTTCAGCGCTTTCATTTCAGTCGCGGTTTGACGCGCTTCTTTCATCATCGCGTCTTTTTGCTTCTGACCTTCGGCAAGCGCGGCTTTGCCTTTTTCGGCTTCGGCCAAACCTTCGGCGATTTTCTTGTTGCGGCTATCAATGGCCGACATCAATGGCGGCCAAATGAATTTGTACGCAAATGCAATCAGCAGCGCGAACCACACCGCCATCGCAAACAACGTCGCATTGGGCATCATAACGACGACCCTTTCATTAAATCAATGGATCGGGAGTTATTTGATTACGCTGAGCAATGGATTGGCGAACGCAAAGAACATCGCAATACCCACGCCGATCAAGAATGCCGCGTCGATCAAACCAGCCAACAAGAACATGAATTTTTGCAGCTGTGGAATCAGCTCAGGCTGACGCGCTGCGGACTCCAGAAACTTGGAGCCCATGATGCCGATACCAACGCAAGCGCCCAATGCGCCTAGGCCGATAATCATGCCGATGGCTAGAGCCATATTGGATTGAACGAGGGCGAGAAACTGTGCCATTTTATTTTCCTTTCGTGGTCGAAAACGGTTACTAGTTTGAGTTACGTTAATTACAAAGTTTGAAGCGAATCTGTTTAATGATGCTCGTGGGCCATGGCGATATACACGACTGACAGCACCATGAAAATA
>JANMQR010000336.1:0-2466 GCA_031370625.1 Burkholderiales bacterium
CATTTTTCTCAGCCTGCTGGTGGTGATCGCCATCATCGCCGCACTTATCTCAATCGAAGTTTTAGGAGGACAACCCATGGGACTTTTTTCAGGCTCGCGCCCCGACGGATTAGGCTTTAACAACGGCCAATTCAAACCACCATCGTGGAAACCAAACACCGTCTCTTCCACGGTGGAGAAATTGGATAGCAAACATTACATTGAGCCGATTTCGTTTTCTGGTGACGCGAGCACTGCATGGAAAAAATTCATTGGCGTAGTCAAATCCCAATCGCGCGCCACGGTCGTGACCGAAAACAAAAATTATTTATACGCCGAATTCAAAACACCCAGCATGGGTTTTGTTGACGATGTGGAAGCAGCCCTTGATGCAAAGGCCAATGTGATTCACGTGCGCTCGGCATCACGCCTTGGTGTGCGGGATTTCGATGCGAATCGGAAACGCATTGAAATTATTCGTGCGGCATTTGCAAAATAAAAATGCGTTTGTGGCGATACGTGTGGCCGCTGCCAATTACGTTGTTTGGTTTGATATTGGCAGGCATCGTGAAGGCCAGCGGCGGCAATTGTGCGCGGTATGGCAATGCCCTGGAAGCCAGCAATGGCGCAGCTTCCCGGCTGTTATGGTTGATGAATCCGTGGGCAAATATTGAAGCCATCACACTCGGCCACGTCATCCTCGCCCGTGATACGAATACCGCCGCACGACTCCGCACCCACGAGCACACGCACGTGCGCCAATACGAACGCTGGGGCGTGATTTTTCCGTTTGCGTATTTGGCGTCGAGTGCGATTGCAGTGATAAAAGGCGGGGATGCTTATCGCGATAATGTGTTTGAGCGGGAGGCGTTTGCGGTGCAGTTTTCTGAAAGCGCCATGACCAAACGCTAGCATCTACGGGTGTTTCAGAGAAAAACTGCTCCGAAAAGCTCACCAACAGTAGTGTTTGCCGTTACGGCAACAAAGCCGGTACCACCAACGCCATCGCCACAATCGTAATCATTCGGTTGCTATTGAAGAACGCTTTTGGCGCAGCCTCGGCGTCAATAATGCCCAGTACCTTGCCGCCTTCATCGAGCAGCGGCACGCAGACTTCTGACTGCACCTCGTCGTCGCACACGTAGAACGCGCCGCCCGCTGCGGTGTGCGCGGCGACATCATCGATTACTTTGGCGTGGCCACTCAAACCAACTGTGCTGTTGGAGCTGCCTTTGGCGAAGGTTTCGTTCAATGGAAATTCGGCGCGGCTGGGGCGGCCGCGGTAGGCGAGTTTTACCAATACTGGATCACCGAGTTTGCTCTTTCGCGTTTGATAAATGCCCAGCCAATCAGCACCGGTAAGCTGCGTGGCGTGTTCGACAAGTTGATTGAGTAACAACAGCTTGCGCGTATTGGCATCACTGCGGCCACCCAAAATCGGCGCGATGTTGTAGGGTTCGGGCGCTAGTTCTTCGATCAGCGAGCAACTGCCGTCTTCACTCAACATCGGCACTTTGTAGGTGTACAAGGTATCGAGATTGAAGTCCGGTGGCAGATTGCCGAGGGCTGAGACGAAGGCGTGGATGGCGGCTTCTATCTGCGCCGATTCCGGAAGCAAGCGGTCGAGGTTTGAGGTGAAAAGGTAGTGTTGGATTCTTTGTTGTGTAGTTTGCATTTTCTTTTGTTTTTCCTGCTGATAAATTTTGTGATTATTTGAGCACCACCCTCTCCCTCAGTCCCTCCCCCGTCAAGGGGGAGGGAAGCAAACCATAACCTCTTTAGCCGAAGATCGTGATCAAATCGAAGTCGGCTGAGAGAGACTTAACTTTTTAAGTTTGAATAATCAGAAAGTTTAGGAAACGCTGCTTTGCATCCCTCCCCCCTCGCGGGGGAGGGACCGAGGGAGAGGGGGTGTTTGCTTGATCGAGACTGATAAATTTTAGAGAAGGATTTTACCCAGCAGCAATTTTTAAAGCTCGCTCCAAATCATCAATCAAATCGTTCGTCGCCTCAATCCCCACCGACAGCCGCAACAAATCCGTAGGCGCAGGTGTGCCCGCCCCCTCAACACTGGCGCGGTGTTCGATCAAACTCTCCACTCCGCCCAATGAAGTCGCGCGCTTCCATAATTCAACATTCGCCGCCGTCGCAATCGCGGCAGCTTCACCCGCTTTGACGCCGCTTTTGACACGCATGGACATCATCCCGCCGAAGCCGCCCGTCATCTGCTTTTTAGCCACCACATGACCCGCAAACGATGGCAAGCCGGGATACATCACCTCCGCAACCAACGGATGCTTTTCAAAATGCTCGGCAATTTTTTGCGCCGACGCACACGCCGTGCGTACGCGCGGGTACAGCGTGCGCATACCGCGTGTGAGCAGCCATGCTTCAAACGGCCCCAGCACGCCGCCCAGCTGCGCGCGGATCGAGCGAATGCGTTGCCACATCGGATTATCTTCGCGCGTCGTCAAGGTGCCCGCAATC
>JANMQR010000345.1:0-9721 GCA_031370625.1 Burkholderiales bacterium
GTTGCGAAGCTACCTGACATTAGTTGCTGCGTTTGCGTTATTCGCAGATCACCACATAGAGTGTGTATTCCTCACGTTCTGCATCAGCCAAGGCCGCCGACACCATGATTGCATCGTCTGGCATTTGGTCTTTCAGCGTCGAGAAGCAATCGGCTACCTGTTTAAGCGTCAGTGCGGATGGCGCGAATAATGTCACGATCGCGTTCAGCTTGTTTGAGGTAGTTTTTATCGGCATGTTGATCGAGCGCATCAACTCTTCAAATGAAACCGCCGAGAAGCGAAAAATAGTCAGATTTTTGCGGCCTTCAATCGTATTTAAAACGTCAGCCAGATCGACACAAATTAGTCCAGGATAGCTTGCGCTGGCCAGCATGGCTTCGACAAAATGAATGGTGCTGTTGGTGATTGCGCTTGAGCGGTTCGCATCGCCTTTACCAACATCGACAAGCTGGACAAAGTGATATGAAGCGTCGTTATCTACGGAAAGCCGCTTGATACGCTCGGCAAATTCTATTTGTTCGGATTTCCCTCTACAGCAGGCAATCATGGGTATGTTGCCGTTCGCCGTATATCGCTTAATTTCCGCCCAAGTGCGGATCGTTGCCGCGACAGAATCTATGTTCACGACGATTAGACCGAGCAACATCCCCGGAACCCGTGGCTCGGTCTGCTCTCTGTGTTCAACCCAGCGTCCCGCGCTACTCGGGCGCGGGCTGCTGAATCGCCCTTCGCCATAATTCAGGGTGGCTAACGCCCGCTTAAAGTCAATCAGCGGCGCATAGCCGATGACTGAAATGACCGCTGTCCAAAACGTCTCGGTATTTCGCGGTTCATCAACAACATAGTCCTGCTCCAAGATATAACGCTCCACTTCCATCACGTGATTTTCCATTCCGGTTGTCTTCAAATTGCTCTGAATGCATGGTCACACCAAGCAGCGACGGTGCATGTCGCATTCAGGTGTAAATCCGGCAACCAACCCACCCAAAAATTTTTCCTGCATGCGACAATGACTGTCGCATAAATCTTGGAAGATAACGATATGTCCCAAAATATTACCGACCACGACATCATTTCCCGCCTGCCGCGAGCGCCTGAAAAGCGTTCTATTCCGGCACTACACGCCCGTCTGGTCGCGGCGGGCCAGCAAATTACGATGCGTTCCCTGCAACGGCGGCTGCTATCGCTGATGCGCGCGCATCCCATTGTTTGCGATGACAGCAGCAAACCGTATGGCTGGTCAATCTCGGCTGACACGAAACTTGCGCTGGGTGAGTTATCGGTGCAGGAGGCGGTTGCGCTAAAGCTGAGCGAGCGCTATTTGCGCGAGGCGATGCCTGATGATTTGCTCGGTGATTTGAGCGGTTATTTTTCACTAGCCAATGCAAAGCTGAAGCATGAAAGCCTCTACAGTGCCTGGCTGGAAAAGGTGCGGATGGTGCCTGCAAATCAGCCGCTGCGTAAACCAGAAGTCGCGCGCAATATTCTTGCTGTTGCCTACGATAGCGTACTCAAAAGCCAGATGCTCAATGTGACCTATCGTGGCGCAAGCGCCGCAAAAGCCAAAAACTACGACATCCATCCGCTGGGGATCATTGTGCGCGGTAGCGTTAGTTATTTAGTCGCGCAATTTCCTTGGGCGACCGAGGTGTCATTGATGGCGCTGCATCGCTTTACAGCGGTGAAAGCGACCGCAGAAAAAAGTCCTGAAACTGATTTCAATATTGATGATTTTATTGCCGATGGACGCGTGGGCTTCTTGCCTACAGCGAAGCAAATGTTACGCGTTCGCTTTTACGATAATGCTGGCGCTCACCTGTTTGACACCCCAATTTCGATGCATCAAAAGCTTCGGAAAGTTGGCGAAGGCACGCATACGCTTACCGTCAGCCTGCCGATCACGGAGCAATTGAAATGGTGGTTGTTTGGATTCGGTGAACGCGCAGAAGTGCTTGCTCCAGCAGCACTACGCGCTGAATTTAAAAACCGACTCAACAGCGCCAGTAAACGATATAGAGCCACAGCAAAAAAATAGCGGCGCTATCAGAAGGCATCACCCAACGAAGAAAGCGAATTGAGATGAGTACCCAGCCGGTCGTCAATATTTGTATTGAGGTTGAGCGCAATTCTTTAGGAATTGATTTTGGCCGCATTGCGCTCACGCCCGAAGTACTTTCGCAGCTGAGGTTGCTGCATTCGCTACTGGTTGAACAGAAACTATTGAGCATCAATACCGATAAAATTCCCATCAACTTTTACAACGCAGAATGTTTGCACACCTCACGTCATTCTGATTACTTTGAATTTAGCAGCTTGGGCAGCGCAACTGATTTTTCGCTTTCGTTTAACGCTTTCTTTATGGCTGACTTAGACGCTGAAGATGTTTCTCAACAGTTCGGCATTATCAAAGGTCGTTGGCACTCAGACCTTACCGCGCTAACGACTGAGACATTGGCCGCGATGGCAGACGAGCACGGCGACGTACATGTGTTTGACAACTACGAGGATTCGCAGCTCATCGTTACATCAGATTTGGTAGTGAAGAGCCGCGATGTTGAATTCAAGCACGATATTTTGCAATTTTTACTTCGGTGGCCGACGCCAAAAGTAGATGCGGATACGGCCCCATTTTGGCCCAACCCATTTCGGTGCTGGGGTCCTAATTCTGAGCCGGAGTCGCGCAGCCACCGGCGTTTGCCGCGCATCTTCATTCGGACGCATCGTAGCCGTCAGGCAAGCGATACGTTCGGCATGCTGTTTTTTGTCGCGCTCAAAAAACGCCCCGACCCAAACGAACGCTGCGCTATTTACACATTGGCGGCGGCAATTCTTATTTGTCCTGATGAAGTGGAATTAACCCAAATAGTCGAGGCCGATGCGCCGCCGATTTTTAATCGCTCGCGTGAACTGGAGCCCATTGGCGAATGGCCGCTTACGGAAGAATATTTAAGTGCGCTGGGGCCGATTTGTCCGGCCACCGGTAAGCAGCTTGGCCGGCCAGATCGGAAGGTGCGCATTCGCTATAAAACACTATTGGGTGTACTCCATATTGATAGATTCAACGGTGAAACCGTCTGGACGACCTATACCTCGCATCGCCCAAACCTCGCATTACTTTACGAAGACCATAGCAATAATGAAGTCGCAAAATATTGGCTGAACGAGCACCAAAGACAACACCGCGCCGACCATTCCCGGCTAATATTACTGGCGTATGGATTGGATGCAGTTAAGCGCTTGTTTGCTGATGGTGAGCAGTGGTGGGAAGACATGAAAAAAGCGTTGGAAGAGATTCCTTGTTTTGACGATGATCTTTCAAAAAAAATGTAGGTTTATTTTAAAAAGGAAAAAATTATGATTCACAAAAGCTTTCCAAAGGACATTCACGAAGAGCTTGAGAGCTATGTATATGTATATGTTGATACTTCTGAACCAGAGGAAAAAATTTTCTATGTAGGCAAAGGTCGGGGAGATCGTTGCTTTTCGCATCTTAAGACTGAAAGTGATGATGACAAAAGCGACCGAATCACTGCTCTAGTAGACGCCAAGCATTTGCGCATCGACCTACTTGCGTTCGGCATAGATGAAGATACAGCTTTAAAAGTTGAAGCTGCAGCAATTGATTTGCTCGGGATTGACAATTTGGTGAACAAACAAGGAGGTCAACGTAGTGCTGAACTAGGGCGAATTCCCGCTGATGACTTAATTGCGAGGCTATCTTCGCAGCCGATTGAAGACATCAAAGACAACTGCATTCTAATTCGTATCAATAAGCTCTATCGTGTTGGAATGCCGCCGTTAGACCTTTATGAGGCTACTCGCGGTGTTTGGAAGGTGGCGGCGCCTAACCGTGAAATGGCAAGATATGCGCTAGCAGTTTATAAAGGTGTAGTGCAGGAGGTTTATTGTATTCACGCATGGTTCCCAGCGGGAGACACGTTCTATGGAACTCGCGAAATTGATCGCGAGGCTGCCGAAGGTGACTGGGAATTCGTTGGGAATATTGCTGAGGATCGGATTCGAAAGCGATACCTGTACAGGTCTTTTGCCGCACTGTTTCCCAACGGCGCTATTAATCCCATTCGGTATTTTGGTCCGTCATTTGATGAATGAATTTTTTGAAAAAACAAAATATTTCTACGTTATCCAAATCCCGCCTCCTAGCCCACCTCCAATGCCCGAAGCGCCTCTGGCTCGAGGTGAATTCACCAGCGCTGAAGGAGGACTCCGCTGCAACCCAGGCTGCCTATGCGGCGGGCAATCGTTTAGGCGAAATCGCGCGTGAACTTTTCGATGCTAACGGCTTGGGCCACACATTTGACTGGAAGGTTGACGGGGTGGCATCGGTGGTGGCGCAAACGCAGGCGGCGATTAAAAGCACACGCAAAACACTGTCCCGCCGTGCGTCTTTGTTCGAGGCGGCGTTTGAGGCGGGCGGTGCGCGGGTGTTTGTCGATGTGCTGTGGCCCGTGTTGGGGCCGGGCGAGGTGCCGCGCTGGGGGATTGTGGAGGTGAAGTCGGCTACCAGCGTGAAAGATGTTTACCTCGACGATGCGGCGATTCAATATTACGCGGCGACGATGGCAGACCTTGAGCTGGATTCTATTTTTATCGCGCATGTCGATAAAACCTGGGTTTATGCGGGCGATGGCTGTTATGACGGTTTGCTGAATACGGTCGATGTGACGCAGGAAATTCAGGAACGGGTAAGGTGCATGCCGGTGTTTATCGAGCGGGCTCAGGCGACACTGAAGCGCTGCGTAGCACCTGCCATTCGCACCGGTGCGCAATGTAGCGAGCCTTATCCTTGCGGTTTTTTCGGTCATTGCCAATCGAGCGAGCCGGTAGTCGCATATCCGCTTCAATGGATACCGCGAGCACAGACCAAGGCTCTGCGCGAACATTTGGCGAAGCCGAAAATTAAAGACATGCGCGACGTGCCCGATGTGTTGCTCAACGTGCTGCAACTGCGCGTCAAGAAAGCCACGCTGAGTGGTCGCAAATGGTTGGATGCGCGCGGCGCTGCCGGTGTATTGGCCGCGCATACTTCACCCTGTTATTTTCTGGATTTTGAAACCATCGGCGATGTGGTGCCGCGCTGGGCGGGGACAAGACCTTTCCAAGCCATTCCATTTCAGTTTTCACTGCATGCTATTGGTGCGCGCGGTGGTTTAAAACACGAGGCATTTTTAGACCTTAGCGGCGACGACCCGCGCTTGAAGTTGGCGCAAGCATTGGTAAAAGTTTGCGGCATTGCAGGCGCAGTGTTTGCCTATAACGCAAAATTTGAAGCAAGCTGCCTGGAAAATATGGCAGAGCATTTTGCGAGCCGTCCCAAGCTCGCGAAAGCGTTGCGCGCGATCAGCGCACGCTTGGTCGATTTGCTGCCTATCGTCAGAAACCATTTTTATCATCCGGCACAGCAAGGTAGCTGGAGTTTGAAGGCGGTCTTGCCTGCGCTGTTGCCCGAATTGAGCTATGAGTCGCTGGATGGTGTAAAAAACGGCATGGATGCGCAGCTCGCATATGCGGAAGCGACTGATCCGAAAACTGCCACCGTGCGGGTTGCCGCACTGCGCCGAGAGTTGCTCGCGTATTGCAAATTAGATACCTTCGCGCTGGTGGAGATTTGGCGGAAGTTGCGATAGCGATTTTGAACGCGCGGCCACCAAGTGCGGCGGAAGGTAGGGCGTTGACAGAGGCGATGAAGATGCAGGCGAGTTGAATTTGAAACACTTTGGCTAGCGGGCATTTACAGGAGAAATCGGCTGAAAACGAGCGCCAGTGCTAGAGATACGTTAATTTTCTGTGGGTCAGGTTGCCGCAGGCTACCTGACTTCGGTCTCAATATTGACGCCGACGTCACGTAGCTTCGCAACGTGACCTACCAGTCGGTAAATTAGCGGCAATTGCCATGCATCTGTTATTGGCGGGTGTCTTCGAGAGAAAGAGGCCGGAGATGCACGCCAATGCTAGCGATACGTCAATTTTTCTGTAGGTCAGGTTGCCGAAGGCTACCTGACATCGGTCTCAATATTGACGCCGACGTCACGTAGCTTCGCAACGTGACCTACCAGTGCTAAAATCCGCCCGCCAACGCCTTATAAACTGCCACCAGCGAGGTCGCCGTTGACGCAGTGCCCTGCGCCAAATCACGCTCAGCCGCGATGCGGGTTCGTTCCGCATCGAGCACGACCAGGAAATCAGACGCACCCGCATCAAATCGTAATTGCGCTAATTTCGCCGCGACCGTTGCGCTGGCTTTCGAATCGCTTAATGCTTGTTCGCGGGTGAGTGATTGCGAGTAGGCGAACAATGCATTTTCGGTTTCTTCCAGCGCAACCAATACGGTTTTATCAAACTTTGCGAGTGCGGCGTCAACTCGTGCTTCGGCTTGACTAATACGCGAGCGGATTGCGCCGGAATCCAGGAACGCCCATCTGATTGACGGGCCGATTCCCCAGAATCGGTTACCGCTTTGATCCCAATCGCGTGGCGATCGTGCGTTTACGCCGTACTCGCCGCTGATGGAGATGCGTGGATAGAAATCTGCGACGGCGATACCGATGCGTGCGGTGGCTGCCGCCAGTTCGCGTTCGGCTACGCGAATGTCCGGTCGGCGTTTCAGCAATTGTTCCGGTGTGCCAATGGCGGTGACCATTTCAACACGCCCCAGATTGGGTTTTGTCTCCAGCAAACTATTCAGCGCACCCGGTGGCTTGCCGGTCAACACACTTAATCGATACACCGTTCGCATCACCGCCGCTTCAGCTTGTGGCACCGTGGCGCGTGTAGTGTCGAGCAACGATTTAGCACGCGCGCGGTCGAGGCCATTCACGCTGCCCGCGCTGAATTTGGCGTCGGTAATTTTGAGCACGTTGGTGAAATTTTCGACGTTTTGTTTTGCCAGCATCAATTCCTGTTGTTGTTCGCGCAGCTCAAAATAATTGCGTGCGACTTCGGCCGCCAGCGTGATTTGCACATCGTCCAGACGCGCCTCTACCGCCGCCGCCTCAGCGTTTGCGGCCTCGGCGCCACGTCGTAAACGGCCGGCAAAGTCGAGCTCCCACGACATATCAATACTCGCAATGGCCTGACGTTGCTCACGATCAGCGCGAGTAGGATTCGGTGCGCCGCGCACGACGTTGAGACTATCGAGTGATTCACGATAGCTAGTATTGGCGAGAATCGTTGGCTTTAACTGGCTGCGCGCTTCGCGGCTCAGCGCCTTGGCTTCAGCCACATTGGCAATCGCGATTTTGAGATCATGATTGGCCTTTGCCGCATCATCAATAAGTTGATTGAGCGTTGCGTCGTTAAAGCGCTGCCAGAATGCTTTATCGACTTCGCCTGCGTTATAAATCGCAGCGGAATTGATAAATTTTTCATTGGTCGCAGGTGTTGGCGTTTTAAAATCCGGACCAACTGCACAGCCGGAAACCAATGCTGCAACGAGGATAACAATGAGTTTGGTTTTCATGATTCTTCCTTAATCATTTTGTGCAACGGGAGCAGGCATCGCGTGTGGCTTTGGCGCTTGCCCACGCGTGGCGAGCTTGCGCAACAGCACGTAGAACACCGGCGTGAGCAACAGGCCAAAGATGGTCAAACCGATCATGCCCGCGAATACGGCAATGCCCATTGCCTGCCGCATTTCCGCACCGGCACCCGATGAAAATACCAACGGCACCACACCGGCAACGAAGGCAATTGAAGTCATCAAGATGGGGCGTAATCGTAGCGCGGCGGCTTCACGTGCTGCTTCGACAATGCCACGCCCTTGATGCTCCAATTCGCGCGCAAATTCGACAATCAGAATCGCGTTTTTGCAGGCCAATCCCACCAGCACAATCAAACCGATTTGCGTAAAAATATTGTTGTCGGCACCCATACCAAATTTTGAAAATAGATACACGCCGGTGATCGCCGACAACAATCCCATCGGCACAATCATCACCACCGCCAACGGCAAAGTCCAGCTTTCGTAAAGTGCGGCGAGGACTAAAAACACCAGCAGCACGCACAGCGGAAACACCAGGAACATCGTGTCACCGGCCAGTATTTGTTGATACGTCAAATCAGTCCATTCATAGCTGATGCCATTGGGCAAGGTGTCTTGCAAAATCTTCTCCATCTCGGCTTGCGCCACACCGGTGGTTACACCAAAATTCGGGCCGCTGTTGATATCAGCGGACGGGTAAGCGTTGTAACGAATCACGCGATCTGGCCCGAAACTATCCTGCACATTCATTACGCTGCCGAGCGGCACCATTTGCCCTTGCGCGTTGCGCGTTTTGAGTTTGGCGATGTCTTCAGCTTTTGATCGTGAGCTTGCTTCAGCTTGCGCGATGACCTGATAAGTGCGACCAAAACGGTTGAAGTCATTCACGTACAGCGAGCCCAAATAAATCTGCATCGTCTCAAAAATATCGGTGACCGCAACACCTTGCCGCTTCGCTTTTACCCGATCCACATCGGCAAACAATTGCGGCACGTTCACCTGAAATCCGGAGAAGGTGCTGTACGGGTTAATGGCCGGATTTTGCCGCGCTTTATTCATCACATCTTGTGTGGTTTTATAAAGCTCTGCATAACCCAAATCGCCGCGATCTTCCAGCATCAATCTGAAGCCGCCAATGGTGCCCAAACCGTTTACCGGCGGTGGTGGAAAGACCGCGATATAGGCATCTTTCACTTCACCAAATTGCTGATTCAATGCGCCGGCGATTTCGTTGCCGCTCATGCCTTTACCCTTGCGCTCTTTAAAATCCTTGAGGCCAAAAAACACCACGCCTGCATTCGGGGAATTGGTGAAACCGTTGATCGATAGTCCGGGAAATGCAACCGAATCTTTCACGCCAGGATGTTTTAACGCAATGTCTGACATGCGCCGAATTACGTCCTCGCTGCGATCCAAACTGGCTGCGTCAGGCAGCTGTGCGAAGCCGACCAAATATTGCTTGTCCTGGCCGGGAACGAAGCCTGCCGGCACCAGTTTGAATACACCCACGGTGGCGACGATCAGCACCAGATACACGCCGATGGCAACCGTTTTGCGATTCAAGATTCCCGCCACGCCGCGACCATAACGCGCGGATTCGCGTTTGAAAAATCGATTGAACGGGCGGAAAATCCAGCCCAATGCGCCGTCGAGAAAACGCTGGAAACGATCCTTCGGTTGATCATGGCCTTTGAGCAAAATCGCGGCCAGTGCGGGCGATAGCGTGAGCGAATTGATCGCCGAAATAACCGTTGAAATTGCAATCGTCAACGCGAATTGTTTATAGAATTGCCCAGACAAACCGGAAATAAATGCAATTGGCACAAACACAGACGTGAGCACCGCCGCTATGGCGATAATCGGCCCGCTCACTTCGCGCATGGCTTGATAAGTCGCGTCTTTCGGTGTGAGTCCGCGTTCAATATTTCGCTCCACGTTTTCCACCACCACAATCGCATCGTCAACCACAATACCAATGGCCAGCACCAGACCGAACAGCGACAGTGCGTTAATCGAGAAGCCGAATAACAGCATTAACCCGAACGTACCAACCACCGACACCGGCACCGCGATCAATGGAATAATTGAAGCGCGCCAGGTTTGCAAAAACAGAATTACCACCAATATGACCAGCAGCACCGCTTCAAGCAAGGTCACAATCACTTCCTTGATCGAGTCGCGCACGAACGTGGTGGGGTCATAGACGATGGAATAGTCCAC
>JANMQR010000355.1:0-8645 GCA_031370625.1 Burkholderiales bacterium
AAAATGGCTCAAACAGCGCTCCTGGATTGGGGGTTACGAATTGCTAGCGGTGAATTTTCTTGTTTTGCCGATGCGCGTTTGTTTTCAATCAGTAAATTTTCCTACGCCAACAACGATCCCGCCGCAAAGTATTGAAACGCAGTGAGATTCACAAACTGTCGTGAACTCAAAATGTATCCATCGCGGGTTAAACTCGCGCCATGCAAAATTTCTGGACGGCTTCGGGCTTCGACACACTCACTAAAAACGATCACGGCTGGCTGCGCGTGACACCGGATTATTTGCGATTTATTTTGGTGCGGCCCGAGTTGGCACCGATTCAAGAATCGGGGTCGCGAGAACGTGCGCTTCACGCCGCGCTGATCGATGACCCACTGCGCAAAATTTCACCGGAAGAATTAATCGCGATTGAAGACGCCGATGCACGCGGCAATTACGTTTACTTTTTAAAACTGCGCAAGGCACTGCTTGATGCGGTAACGCTGGAACGCTTTTATCTACAATCATTTCGCAAAGGCGCAATTGACCTGCCGCCGGTTTTTTTGGAGCTTGCTGCCCATGCGATTACGCGCGGCTTGCTCGATGGCACGGAAGATCCGTATGAAGTGCGCGCGGGCGAAATGTTTTTTCGTCGGCAACGCGTGTCCATCGAAGGCGGGCAAGTATTGGCCGCCGATGCGGAAACGATTCAGATGTTTGCCGAGACGGGCGGTTTCGGTAGTGTCGGGCGCTTGATCGCGCAGCAGGGCACCGCGCTCGCGAGCGTGAATATGGATGTGATGTCGCACGAAAATGCGCAGCTTTATTGGCTACGTGAAAATCGTTATTCGTATTTGCTTGATATGACCCACGGACGGGCCGGAGAGCAAGCGCTGGCGCGGCTCTTGGGGCGATGGGTCACGCACTTTTTGGGTGTTGGTGTGAGCGTTGAAGCACTCCCTAAAATCGAAGATGAGGCATGGCGTTGGCATGTGGGGCTGGATGCAGAATCCACACTCATCCTGAATGATTTGTATGAAAATAATGATGTGGATGAGGCGAGATTAAAACGCCTTATTTCATTGTTCAGACTTCGTTTTGATGATGATCGCGACATGCGCACGGATGTCGCGGGCAAACCGGTGTATCTTGGTCTTGCGATCACCGAAGACAACGTGCTGAAAATAAAGCCGCAGAACTTGCTGATCAATTTGCCGTTGCAAAATAACGGCTAAAATCCCTGTAATATTTTTTTATAGTTTCTGAAAGCAAGGCAATGAGCACTCAATCGAATCAACCCGAAGTACAAATGTTGCGCAGCGAAATCGAAATCATGATGGCGGATCGCGAGGCGCTGTTGCGCGTCGCAGGAGCCGCTGCAAAATTTGTTGAAAACATGAATATGACCAAGCTGCCGGTGTCATCAATCCCGCTCGCGCAAGCGATTTCGAGCGCGGTGAATGCGCTCTCTGAAGATTCACTGCGCGATGCGCTCGAAAGTTTGCAGCGCCGGTAACAATCTACAGCCTGGGGTGGGGGCCTCGGGTTGAATTCACCCACGTCGATTCGTGGGCATGCTTGAATCTTATAAAAACTAAAAAAATGGCATTTGAAGCGCCACTTTCGTACGCGCGCCGTAACGGCACCATCACCAAACGCATTGGCCGCTTGGTGATGCGGCTTTCTGGCTGGCGCTTCGAGGGAGCACTACCAGACGTGCCCAAAGTCCTTATCAGCGTGGCACCGCACACATCCAATTGGGATTTTGTCGTGGGTGTGATGGGGCTTTGGTCGCTCGATATCAAGCTCTCGTTTATCGGCAAACACACCCTGTTTCGCGGCTGGTTTGGCAGCTGGCTGCGTTCGCTTGGCGGCATACCCGCAGATCGGCGCGCGAAAAATGGTTTGGTGGGCGATGTGGTGGCGGCGTTTGACGCGACTGACCGGATGATATTGGCACTGTCACCCGAAGGCACCAGAACGCTGGATAAAGGGTTTAAAAGCGGTTTTTTGCACATCGCCTATGGTGCAAAAGCGCCGGTTCTTTTAGCGTATTTCGATTTCAAGAATCGCGTAATTGGCTTCGGGCCGCTCTTTTATCCGAGCGGCGATATTGAAGCGGATACGAAATACGTGATCGATTTTTACCGGCCGATTCGCGGCAAATATTTGAAGGCGTGGCAAAGTGAGTGAAGAGCAGCCCCAAATCAGCGCACGCGTTTTATGTTGCTGCGCAGCATTGGTGCACGTAGGTTTGCAGGTTGAATACGCGATTAATGTATTAGCCAAATCTAATGCATTGAATTAGTTCAAGAAAAATATTTCCATCACGGTTGGCATGGCAAATGCTAATAAGGGTTCGTCGAAGAGCAATCTTTGGCAATTTCTCCTCCGAGAGCGGTTTGTCCGGCAACCATCAGGTTGCCGGACATTTTTTTTGGGCGGTCGCATTGCAGCATTGAATTGTCACCACACCCCATACTCGCTACACTTGCAGGCGTACTGCTTTTGCTCACAAGAAAACAAATTTACATACCGGAGGAACACCATGATGCAATCTCACGTTTTTCGTTTAACTTCAATTTTTAAATCATTGTCGCGCGCCGCCGTCGTTGGCGTGGCCATTGCGGCGTCCTGCGCATTTGCGCTCGACAGCGTAAAAATAATGATCCCTGCGAATCCGGGCGGTGGCTGGGATCAGACTGGACGTAATCTTGCCCAGGCGATGCAAAAAGCTAATGCGGTCAAGAATGTACAGTTTGATAACAAGGGTGGCGCTGGCGGCACGATAGGCTTGGCGCAATTCGTGAATACATCCAAAGGTGATGGCAATGCGATGATGGTTGGCGGCATGGTAATGGTGGGCGGCATCATCATGAATAAATCGGCGGTGAATCTTGGCATGGTGACGCCGCTCGCGCGTTTGACGGGCGAATTTGAAATTTTAGTGGTGCCCGCAAACTCGCCGATCAAAACATTGAAAGACCTCGTTGATAAATTCAAGGCTGATCCGGGCTCGGTATCGTGGGGTGGAGGCAGTGCGGGGGGAACAGATCAAATTCTGGCGGGCATGATCGCGCAAGCGGTGGGCGTTGATCCTGCGAAAGTGAATTACATTCCGTACGCGGGTGGCGGCGAAGCACAGGCGGCGATTTTGGGCGGCCATGTGACGGTGGGGGTATCGGGCTATGGCGAATTTGCTGCACAAATCAAAGCCGGAAAATTCCGCGCTCTCGCGATTTCTGCTGACAAGAAACAGGCGGGTATTGATGTCGCCACCTTGAAAGAGCAGGGTGTTAACGTTGAGCTTGCGAATTGGCGCGGCGTGTTTGCCGCCCCCGGCATTACGGATCAACAGCGCAAAGACTTGATCGCCGCTTTGGACACAACCGTCAAAAGCCCAGCGTGGAAAGAAACGCTGACCAAAATGGACTGGACCGACCTCTACATGTCGGGCGAGGATTTCGGCAAATATATTGATACGGAGAATAAGCGCATCGGCGATATTTTGGCCAAGCTGAATCTGAAAAAGTAATCTTCGCATGAGAAACATGCAGCTCGCGCATGCTGATGCCTGTGCGCGCTGCGCGTTTGTACATGTGTGAACAACGCATCAACGTTGCATCAAACGCGAGGAGAAAATCGTGGACGATTCAAACAATAAAACCACGTATCAAAGTGCTACCCACCGACATCCAGGCCAGATAATTTTTGCGCTCGGGGTGTTTGCGTTGGGCGTGGCACTGGCGGTCGGCACATCGCAATTTCCGGAATCAACGGGCTATGCCAAAGTCGGCCCAAGGCTGATGCCAACCATCGTCGCGGGCGCCTTGATGGTGCTGTCGCTAATGCTGTTAAAAGAGGCATTTTTTGGCGGCTTCAAAGGTGTTGACGAGGTGGAAGCCAGCGCGACACCAACCGATTGGCGCGCGTTTCTGTGGATTACAGCGGGCATTATTCTGGATGGCATTTTGATTGTGCCCGCAGGTTTTGTCATTGCGGGTACTTTGTTGTTTGTGCTCGCTGCACGTGGCTTCGACAGCCGCGCGTGGATTCGCAATGCCATTATCGGCCTCATCATTTCGTCATTGACCTATGCATTTTTTAATTACGGTTTGGGTCTGGGTTTGCCCAAGGGCATCCTGCCGTTTTGAAAATTAGAACAACTAAAAAAGCTTAACCACATGGACGTGTTGACATGGAAGTCTTGAATTCGCTCTGGGGCGGTTTCGCACTTGCGCTCACGATGCAAAATTTGTTGTGGGCGTTTGTTGGCGTCACGCTGGGCACCGCCGTGGGCGTGCTGCCCGGCATTGGGCCCGCCGTGACGGTGGCGCTGCTGCTGCCGGTAACAACCAAGATTGATCCTTCAGGTGCGCTCATCATGTTCGCCGGCATTTATTACGGCGCGATGTACGGCGGCTCAACGACGTCCATTTTGTTGAACACACCAGGCGAATCCGCAACGATTATCACAGCGATGGAAGGCAATCAAATGGCCAAGCGCGGTAGAGCTGGCGCGGCGCTTGCGACCAGCGCGATTGGCTCGTTTGTGGCCGGTACGTTAACGGTGGTTTTGCTGACATTTGTATCGCCTCTGGTGGTCGATGTCGCGCTGCAATTCGGCCCGGCTGAATTTTTTGCGCTGATGATTTTAGCGTTCACCACGGTGGCTGCGGTGCTGGGTGAATCTGCGTTGCGTGGATTGACCAGCCTCTTTATCGGCTTGGCGATTGGGTTGGTCGGCATTGACAGTCAATCAGGTACATCAAGGTTCGCATTCGGCGTGCCACAGCTCCTGGACGGCATCGAAGTCGTGACTGTGGCTGTTGGGCTATTCGCGGTCGGCGAAACGCTCTGGGTGGCCTCAAGAGAGCGCGCAATCACCGAAACCATGAACGCCATGACCGGCTCAATCTGGATGACCAAGCAGGAATGGAAACGCTCCATCGGCCCGTGGCTGCGCGGCACCGCGATTGGCTTTCCATTCGGCGCCATGCCGGCGGGTGGTGCAGAAATTCCGACCTTTCTATCGTATGCAATGGAAAAGAAACTCTCCAAGCATCCTGAAGAATTCGGCAAAGGTGCCATCGAAGGTGTGGCAGGGCCGGAAGCGGCAAACAACGCATCGAGCACCGGCACGATGACGACATTGTTGGCGCTTGGCTTGCCGACATCGGCGACAGCCGCAATTTTATTGGCCGCGTTTCAGCAATATGGTTTGCAGCCGGGCCCGTTGTTATTCGTGAATTCAGCTGACCTGGTGTGGACGCTGATTGCCAGTATGTACATCGGCAATGTGATGTTGCTGGTGTTGAATTTGCCGCTGGTGGGGTTATGGGTGAAGCTTTTAAAAATTCCGAAGCCGATGTTGTATTCCGGCATCCTGATTTTCGCCACGCTGGGTGTTTACGGCATGCGCCAATCCGCGTTTGATATTTTTCTGCTGTATGTGATTGGGCTGCTCGGTTTTGCGATGCGGCGCTATGATTTTCCCACCGCGCCGGTTATCATCGGCATGATTCTGGGTCCGCTTGCGGAAGCGCAAATGCGCCGTGCGCTGTCGATCAGTCAGGGCGACTGGATGATATTTTTGCAAAAGCCATTGTCGGCCACCTTGCTGGCGATTACGGTGGCGATTGTGGTTGGGCCGTGGCTATGGCGGAAGGTGGGGTCAGCGAAGTAACGTAGGATGGGTGGAGCGTTTTTTGCGATACCCATCATCGGTGCTGAAATGTTTGATGGGTATCGCAAAAGCGCTCCACCCATCCTACATGCTGCACTATTCTTCAGCCTTTACCTGTGCGGGGCGACGAAATAGCGCAGCTGTCTGCTTTGGCTGCTTGCCACGTGGATGTTTTGCGGCTGTGCTTGTCACAGCAGCCGCTTCGTTTTCAGCGGACGTTTTCGCTTTTGACTCATAAGGCTTGGTCACATCAAAATCGCCACCCGGTGTGGGCAAACGCGTGACAGGCGCATCGAATTGTCGGCGCGGACGAGTGCGGTTTGCGTCCTTATCGTGTTTTTCATCACGTGGTGGCGGTCGACGGGTTTCGCTTTCTGCGTTACCAGTACTAACGCTGCTGCTCGCGCTGCGAGCCTGCGAGCGTCCACGCGGTTTTTCCGTATCACGCGGCTCGCGGTGTTCGCGTGTTCCACCCGAACGCGAAGGCGCTCTCGCCTCCGCATCAAATTCCGGTGCGGTCAATCTTGGAATTTCGCGCTTCAATAATTTTTCAATGCCCGCCAGATATTCTTTCTCATCAGGACTCACCAGCGAAATCGCTTCGCCCGGCGTGCCAGCGCGACCCGTGCGGCCGATGCGATGCACATAATCTTCGGGCGTATTCGGCAGCTCGTAATTAATCACAATCGGCAACTGATCAATATCGATGCCGCGTGCAGCCACATCGGTGGCCACGAGAAATTTGGTTTTGCCCGTTTTGAATTCATCAAGCGCCAATGTGCGCTCGCCTTGTGTGCGATCACCGTGGATCGCAGTTGCGGAAAGGCCATCTTTCACCAACTGTCGTGTCAGACGATCTGCGTCACGTTTCATGCGCACAAAAATCAGCGCCTGCTGCATGTCGCGGGTCTTGATCAAATGTGCGAGCAGGGCGTGCTTGCGAGAGGCTTCAACTTCGTACGCCTGATGTGTTACGAGCTCGGCTGGCGCATTGCGGCGCGCGACTTCGATCATGGTTGGGTTGCGCATAAATTTGCTGGCAAGCCGCTTGATTTCTTCCGAAAAAGTGGCCGAGAAAAGCAGATTCTGGCGCGCTGGCGGCAGCACCGCCAGAATGCGCGTAATCGCGGGCATGAAGCCCATGTCGAGCATGCGATCTGCTTCATCAAATATCAGCATTTGCACCTGCGATAAATTGATGCTTTTACCTTCGAGGTGATCAAGCAAACGGCCCGGTGTCGCCACCACAATTTCCACGCCCGCTTGCAGTGCTTTGATTTGCGGCTTGATATCAATGCCGCCGTAAACGACTGCTACCCGCAGCGGCAAATGTTTGCCATAGGTGCGAATAGATTGTTCCACCTGCGCGGCCAATTCACGCGTGGGCACCAGCACCAGTGCGCGCACGGGATGGCGGGCAGGGGATGGGCTGCTGCTTGCGTTCGGTGCCAATAATTGCAGCAACGGCAGCGTGAAACCCGCGGTTTTACCGGTGCCTGTCTGTGCGCAGCCCATGATGTCGAGGCGCGCCAAAATGGCGGGAATCGCTTGTGCCTGAATCGGGCTCGGTTGGGTGTAGCCTTGGTCCTCAACGGCGCGCAGTAATTCGGGAATAAGATTCAGCGAGGCAAATGAAATCGGCGCTGTTGGGTCAACTAGTTCGGGTGCAGACATGGGTACAACTTTCTAATACAAATCAATGAGGCGGATAGAAAAATCGAAGAAAAATCAATCGCCTATTGTACCGCGAATAGTATTTTTACATCTATTTTTTTCAGGCGCTAATATCGAAACCCAAATGTGGGCGGGCATTTCAGAGCATTTATGCCTGAAATGCCTCGCTGGTATTAGCGTTCAAACTTTACACTCAACACAATCGATGTCTGCGTACGCTCCACCGCATCTTGGCGCCCAAGTTGATCGAGCGCTTCATCGAGCTCAGCCGTCGTATCAGCCTGCAAAACCGCTAATGCATCGAACTCGCCCGATAGTGCATACACGCCGCTCACCGAAGGCATTTTTCGCAACACATCGTAGAGTTTTTCAGCTTTTTTCGCATCCACGCGCAGCAGCGTATGCGCCGTGACGCGGCTGCGACCGTAGCTGGGGTCGAGCCGAACCGTATAGCCCTGAATCACCTTTTTTTGCTCAAGTCTGCGAATACGCTCCTGCACCGTTGCGCGAGCGAGGCCAAGCTGCCGCGCGATGTCGGCGATGCTCGCGCGCGCATCGGCACGAAGCAAATTCAGGAGTTCTTGTTCAGGTTTGGTAAGCGAATTGAGCATTATGTAAGTTTAAACCAGCGAAATGACTAATTTTACCCGAACAAACAGTAATTTCGCAGCTACGAATTTTGCGCCGCAAACCATAAAGTAGGCCATCTCAATCAACGTCAGGAATGCTCATCATGATGCACGTCGCACTCATCGGCTCAGGAAAAATCGGCGAAGCCATCGTCACGCTATTTCAATCTGTTGGCAGCTACAAATTAACGGTCGTTGATAAAGACGCAGAACGCCTGGCCCCGATGAAAGCGCTCGGCGCAACCGTGGTGATGGCGGACGTTGCGAATGATGACTTAACGGAAAAATTGAAGGGCGTTGATGTTGTTATTTCTGCGTGCCCGTTTTATTTAACGGCAAAATTAGCCAAGCTCGCCCGCAATTTGAACGCGCACTATTTTGATTTGATCGAAGACGTTGAAAGCATCAAAGTCGTGAAAGAAATCGCCAAAGGTGCCAGCACTGTTTTCATGCCGCAATGCGGCTTGGCACCGGGCTTTGTTTCCATCGTCGCGGCTGAGCTGTGCCGGCGTTTTGACACGCTGCACAGCGTGCGCCTGCGGGTCGGCGCGCTGCCGCAGTTTCCGTCAAATGCGCTCAATTACAACCTGACCTGGAGCACCGACGGTGTCATCAATGAATATTGCGAGCCCTGCGAAGCCATCGTGAATGGCGAACGGCGGGAGGTTGCGCCGCTT
>JANMQR010000358.1:0-3308 GCA_031370625.1 Burkholderiales bacterium
CGAATTAGGTTTGTATATCGAAAAAACGAAAAAATAATGATGAGTGACGCGGTGCAAGTAATCGTCGATTCGCTACATATTTACCCGATCAAATCCTGCGCAGGCGTGCGCGTCACAGCTTTGCGATTCAACGATGGTGGACACATTGCAGATGATCGCGAATGGGTGGTGGTGAATACGGACAGCGAAGTAGTGTGGCAGGGATCGCATCCGAAGCTGGCGCTAGTGAATCCGATCACTTCGCCCGACACCTTGCGTCTCACCGCCGTGGGTTATCAACCTATTGATATTGCGCAGCATCCGGCAAAGCCAGTTTGCCAGATCAAAATCTGGAATGACAGGACCAAAATGAATGACGTGCTCGATGGCGTGGATGGCGGCGATCAGGCTTCCGCGTTTCTGCAAGCGGTAACGGGCGCAAGCCTCCGCGTTGTGCGCCTCAGTGCAGCGGCAGTATCACGCGATGCGGTCAATCGTGTTCACATCGTTTCTGCATCATCGGTAAACGAGGTCAACAGCGCGTTAAAAAATCGCGGTTCACCAGCCGTTGATCTTTACCGGTTTCGTCCCAACGTCGTGGTGTCGAACTTAGATGAAACGCTCGAGCCGTTTCTCGAAGAGGCCATCACCGAGTTGAGCTGGACTGACGAAGGCCGCGAGGGCATGCTATCAACCACGCAATTGTGTATTCGCTGTGTGATGCCGAATGTCGATCCCGTCACAGCCGATGTATCCGAAGAAACGTTGCAGACTGTCACGACATTGAGCGCTGCAAGGCATCAAGGCAAACCCGTTTATTTCGGCATATATGCGAACATTAATCAGGCTTCGGTATTGCACGAAGGTACCGTATTGAAAGCAACGCTCAATTTTTAGCGCGATTAAATTTCAATCTTCATCGAAACATTTCGGCAACGCTCACAAAAACTCATGACTCATCTCATCATTCAAGCCCACGACATCGAAACACAGGATTTGAAAACCCTGCACGGTATTGCGCACGCAGCTGCAATTGAAAAAATTGATGGCACGTTTGCGCATCAGGCGTTTCGCATTACTCACGCAGAGGCAAGCACACAGCCGGAAGTCGCCCGCTATTGCGAGCGCGCGAAATTGGATTTCGCTTTTGTGGATGCAACACGAACACTCAGCGATTTCAAACTCATCGCCAGCGACATGGATTCCACACTCATCACCATCGAGTGCATCGATGAAATTGCCGACTACGCGGGCAAGAAAGCGGAGGTCGCTGCCGTGACTGAAGCGGCAATGCGTGGTGAAATTAATTGGCCGACGAGTTTGCGGCAGCGGGTGGCGGCACTGGCGGGGTTGCCGGAAGCAACCCTTGAGCGGGTTTACGAAGAACGTTTACAGCTCTCGCCGGGGGCTACAGATCTGATTCGTGCCGCTAAAAAACTTAACATCAAATTGCTGCTCGTCTCCGGCGGCTTTACATTTTTTACCGAGAAATTGAAAGCACGTCTTGGTTTTGATTTCGCGTTTTCAAACACCCTGGAAGTCATTGACAGCAAACTTACGGGTCGCGTATTGGGCGCATTATGCGATGCGGATGCGAAGGCGGAACATGCCCGAAACACCGCGTCAATGCTGGGGTTTGAGGCATCTCATATTTTAGCGCTGGGCGATGGTGCGAATGATTTGAAGATGATGGCAGCGGCCGGAACATCCATTGCGTATCACGCCAAGCCGGTCGTGCGCGCCAGCGCCACGCATGCGCTAACGCATGTCGGTCTGGATGGTGTGCTGGCTCTATTCGCGCCCCCAACATTCTGAACGTTCTGTAGACTTCGTACTTTAAACTTCCTCACCACCAATTTGAAAATCATCGACGCAGTTATCGACATAAAGCGTGACGAGTGGACCGCATTCGCGTGGGCGTTTTGCTATTTCTTTTTTCTGCTGTGCGCATATTACGTGCTGCGACCGGTGCGCGACGAGATGGGCATACAGAGCGGGATCAAAAATCTGCCGTGGCTGTGGACGGGCACATTTGTCGGCATGCTGTTGATCACACCGCTGTTCGGCTGGATTTCTTCACGGTGGCCGCGCCGCATTTTTTTGCCGCTGGTGTATTTCTTTTTTATGGCCAATCTTGTTGCGTTTTATTTCGCATTTAATACCGACGTGATTCCAAAAACCATGGTTGCACCTGCGTTTTACGTCTGGATTTCGGTATTCAATTATTTTGTCGTGAGTGTGTTCTGGAGCTTCATGACGGATGTGTTCTCTACCGAGCGTGCGAAGCGATTGTTTGGTGGGATTGCGGCCGGTGGCAGCATCGGCGCGATGGCCGGCCCCACCATCACCGCCGCGCTGGTGAAGACGGTCGGTATTCCGCAACTGATGTTAATTTCCGCGACGCTGCTGGGCCTGGCCGTGGTGTGCATTTATGGATTGAGCAATTGGGCACGCACACGAACAGATGTATCAGATGCAGAACGATTTATTGCGCAGCAAAAAGAGCAAGCGCTCGGTGGCGGCATGCTGGATGGCATCAAACTCATTTTTAAGTCTCGTTACTTGCTCATCATCTGCGGCTACATCATTCTCGGCCAGGCACTGGGCACGTATTTTTATTTAGAACAACTGCGCGTGGTATCCGAAACAATTTCTTCGTCAGCCGAACGCACGCAGTTGTTTGCGAAACTTGATCTGGCGGTAAATTCCATCGCGCTGTTCATCCAGCTTTTTATCACCAGCGCATTATTGAAGCGCCTCGGTTTAGTGTTTTGTTTGACCGCACTGCCAGCAGTCGGTGTGCTGTCGCTCGGCTGGACCGCACTGATGCCGACCTTGATGACGATTGCGATTTGTACCGTGGTGCGGCGCGCGATGGAATTCGCGATCAGCAAACCAGCGCGTGAAATTCTCTACACCGTGGTCACACGCGAAGAGCGTTATAAATCGAAAAACGTCATCGATACCATTGTCTCGCGGGGCGGCGACCTCATGGCAACGTGGACTCACGCGGGCATTCGCACCTTCGGCCACGCCACATCCGGCATGGCGCTGATGGCGATTCCATTTGCGATATTGATGGTGGGCACCGGTGTTTACTTGGGACGCGCACAGCGCAATAAAGAAAATCTTGTCCTTACGGCTATAGAATCAAGACCCTAGCACTGGCGCGCCCCTTGGAGCAAAAACCCGAATTCAAGTTCGAAAGGCGACACGCGGTGGGCATCTGAATGCTACCTCGTGAGGGGTTAGAAAGCCAAGACATTTACGCGGGGTGTGGTTGTGTTTATGTTGAATTCGAATCAGTTGGGCCTGGGTTAACGTATCCA
>JANMQR010000360.1:0-9019 GCA_031370625.1 Burkholderiales bacterium
CTGGTATCCGGTGGATTCACTTTTTTTACCGAGAAATTAAAGTCACGTCTTGGTTTTGATTTTGCGTTTTCAAATACGCTGGAGGTCATTGATGGCAAGCTCACTGGCCGCGTGCTGGGCGCGCTGTGCGATGCCGATGCAAAGGCGGAACATGCCCGAAACACCGCGTCAATGCTAGGGTTTCAGACACATCAAATTTTGGCCTTGGGTGATGGCGCGAATGATTTGAAGATGATGGCGGCAGCGGGAACATCCATTGCGTATCACGCCAAGCCGGTCGTACGCGCCAGCGCCACGCATGCACTGACGCATGTTGGTCTGGATGGTGTGCTCGCACTATTCTCACCCGCCAAGGTTCTGTAGACTTCGTACTTTCAACTTCCTCGCTACCAATTTGAAAATTATAGACATTGAGCGTGACGAATGGACCGCATTCGCGTGGGCGTTTTGCTATTTCTTTTTTCTGCTGTGCGCGTATTACGTGTTGCGACCCGTGCGCGACGAGATGGGCATTCAAAGCGGGATTAAAAATCTGCCGTGGCTGTGGACAGGTACATTCGTCGGCATGCTGCTAATCACACCGCTGTTCGGCTGGATATCTTCGCGTTGGCCGCGCCGGGTTTTTTTACCGCTGGTGTATTTCTTTTTTATCGCCAATCTCATTGCATTTTATTTTGCGTTTAATACTGACGCCATTCCAAAAACCATCGTCGCACCCGCATTTTACGTCTGGATTTCGGTCTTCAATTATTTTGTCGTGAGTGTATTTTGGAGTTTCATGACCGATGTTTTTTCGACCGAACGTGCGAAGCGATTATTTGGCGGCATCGCCGCTGGTGGCAGCATTGGTGCGATGACCGGCCCCACCATTACCGCCGCGCTGGTAAAGACGGTAGGCATTCCGCAACTGATGTTAATTTCTGCCACGCTGCTGGGCATGGCCGTGGTGTGTATTTACGGCTTGAGCAATTGGGCACGCACACGAGCGGATGTATCAGATACAGAAAGGCTCATTGCGCAGCAAAAAGAGCAAGCGCTTGGCGGTGGCATGCTCGATGGCATCAAACTTATTTTCAAGTCGCGCTATTTGCTCATTATCTGCAGCTACATCATTCTCGGCCAGGCGCTGGGCACGTATTTTTATTTGGAGCAGTTGCGCGTGGTGTCAGAAACAATTTCTTCTTCAGCCGAGCGCACGCAGTTGTTTGCGAAACTTGATTTGGCGGTAAATTCCATCGCGCTGTTCATTCAGCTTTTTATCACCAGTGCGTTATTAAAGCGCCTCGGTTTGGTATTTTGTTTGACCGCATTGCCGGCGGTCGGCGTATTGTCACTGGGCTGGACAGCGCTGATGCCTACCCTGCTGACCATTGCGATTTGTACTGTGGTGCGGCGCGCGATGGAATTTGCGATCAGCAAACCTGCGCGGGAAATTCTCTACACCGTGGTCACACGCGAAGAGCGTTACAAATCGAAAAACGTGATCGATACCATTGTCTCGCGCGGTGGAGACCTCATGGCAACCTGGACGCATGCCGGCATTCGCACTTTCGGCCACGCCACTTCCAGCATGGCGCTGATGGCGATTCCGTTTGCGATGTTGATGATCGGCACGGGCGTTTATCTCGGGCGTGCGCAGAAACAGAAGGAACGTGGGGCTATGAGCGGAAGACATTCTGAAAATGAAACGCTAATACCGGCGGCGGTTTCAGGGCAAAAATAGCCTGAAACGCTCGCTGACGCTAGACTTTAGGCATCGGAAAATAAGCGTATGGCTGCTTCGGCGCTTCAGATTGCTCGTTGCGTTTGATCTGTTCCAAATCCAGCTTTTTGTCCCACCAGGTCGCGCGATTTTCTTTCTGTTCGACGCGCATCGCCGGATTTTTATCCAGCAAATCCCGGATGAATTGGGTTACGTCTGATTCGTATTGCGCCATGAGGGAACCTGTTTATTTTTGGGAGTCCAATGTTATCACGGTCGATTGTCCGGAAGCCCGTGTGAAACAATCGTAAAGCGCCGATAATATTACGTATGATCTATTTTCATGTCGTGGCGAACGTGCAATTAACTTTCTTTTTGTGATGGCGTAATTTATGTCCCAGCCAGCGATAAACCCAGCGTTTGACAAGGCCGCCAGAAAGTCGGCGTCAGAGGCAATTGGCGCGGGGAGCGCAACTGTAGCAGCGACTGCGTTCTTGAATGACGAGGACACCGCTACCATGGACGCGAAGTCGCGTCGCATTGAGCTTCGTTATCCGAGTTCATTTTTGGCGTTGCTGTTGGCCGGCTTTATCATCGCCTCGCTGCCGTTGGCAGGCGGATTGATTTCAAACTATGTATCAATTGATCGATTGTCCGAACTGAGTCAGCGCGCGGTCTATAACGCCGCGCAGGCAACACAAAACGCGCGGCAGCTTACCAATCTCACGCAAGCGCTTGAACGTTCGGCGCGCTTTTATGCGGTCGCCGGCGAAGCTGAGATGATTGAAAATTACAACAAATCGCGCGAAACCTTTCTCGGCATTTTGGCGCAATTCAACGTGCTGCCGCTATCGCCGGAAATGCGCCAAACCACCACCGCAATCAAAACTATCGAGAACGCGGTTTTTGCTTCACTATCCAGCAAAAGTTCGTCCCCGCAATTGGCCAAGCAGTTTGAAACTGACTTCTCCGAACTCACCCGCAGCACGCAGGCCCTGACGGATTTGGCCGATCAAATGATTGATCGCGAGACCGAGAATCTTCGCACCTACGCGGCTAAATCGAAGAATCAGGTGTTCACGCAGATGCTGATGATTGTCCCCTCGGCCATGCTGCTCATCGCCGGCTTCGCGTATCTTTTGGCGCGACCGATTCGCGAATTGGATGATGCGATCAACCGGCTGGGCGAGGGCAAATTAGCGCAACGCATTTATGTTTCGGGCCCGCGCGATATTGAAAAATTGGGCGAGCAACTGGACTGGCTGCGGCAACGCCTGATTTCACTCGAAGATCAAAAGACGCGGTTTTTTCAGCATGTATCGCATGAGTTGAAAACACCATTGACCGCATTGCGTGAAGGCTCGGATTTGCTGAACGATGAAGTGGTTGGCAAGCTCAACGAAGAGCAGCGCGAGGTGACGCGGATTCTGAAACAGAATTCGCTCACGCTCGAAAAACTGATCCAGGATTTGCTCACCTATTCGCAATCGCAATCGGCTGAGCGCATCGCCCTAAAAACAGCGATGGATATCAAGCCGCTGCAATTGAAGGATTTGATCAATGAAGTGGTCGATACACAAAAAATGGCGATCATCGCAAAGTCGTTATCGATCCATCGCGAATGCGACAAGACCAGCATGATGGGTGATGCGGCCAAGCTGCGCGTGGTAATCGATAATTTGTTGTCCAACGCGATCAAATATTCACCGGTCGGCGGCACCATTGTCATTCGTCTGGGCAAGCGCGACGAGACTGCTATTCTGGAAGTACTTGATGATGGCCCGGGAGTTTCCACGGACGAACGCGAAAAAATATTTGATCCGTTTTATCGCAGCAAATCGGCAATCGATAACGGCACCAAAGGTACCGGCTTGGGCTTGGCCATTGTGCGGGACTACGTTGATATGCATCACGGCACGGTCTCGTCGATCGCGTCCACCGGCGCGCGCTTCCGGGTGATGCTGCCCAAACAGCCGCCTGCTAATTTTTAGTAAACTGTGTGGCAGAACAACAACGATGTAAAGTGCGCTCAACTTTGGACCGTAGCTCTGGTCCGCTAAAAGAAAATTCGTGACCTATGCAAAAACTTGCCAAAGTTTTCTTCACGCCAATTCGCATCAAGCCGCTGGGCATTCAGCCGCTTTACGCTGGCGCAGACTATTTGGTGGGCATTCGCGCTGCGGCAATTGCAGCGACGTTAGGCTGGCTATCCGGGTGTGCGCTGGAGCCCGCCAAAATTGATCGCACCCCGCCGCCTGACGCCACCATCATCATGCAGCCCACCGCGCCTTCCGCATCCGATGCGTTGCAAACACTGTTACTGCAAACCAAGAAGATGGCACCGGCCGAGCTGGCCATCGAAAAGGAAAAAGCGCGCGCCGAATTTAACGCAGACAAATCCGAAATCAATCGCATTAAGTTGGCGCTCTTGCTCGCGCTACCGGCAGCCGGTAATGCATCGGCAGCTGCGCTGGCCGCAGATGATGCGGAGCTAACAACACTCGTTGACCCCGTTGCTGCCTCGGCAGGCACGACAACGGTCGTTAGCAGCAACAATACGGAGCCCCGCACATCTGAAGCGGAGTTGAAAGTACTGGCCCTACTTATTCAAAGCAATGTGCTAGAGCGCAAACGACTACGTGAACAAGCGCGCGACGCGCAGTCTCGCACGCAGGTAGCCAAGGCGGATTTGACCAAGAGCGAACAAGAGGCACGAATCTTGCGCACCAAGGTGGAGGAGTTGGAAAAACAACTCGCCGCCTTGAAATCGATCGAACGCAGTGTGAGTTCGAGAACGAAGGCAAAAACCGATCCGGTGCCCAAAGAAGGAGCACCCAAATAACGGCGCCGTTACCGGCACCTCAGCAGGAGTAAAAACATGAATATGGCCGCCACGATTTTGCAAACCCCGATGATGACTCCGCCGAGGATGCAAAAAGGTAATCTGCTGTTGGTCGATGATGATCCTGACCTGTTGAAGCTCCTGGCAATACGCTTAAAGGCAAGTGGATACACTGTCGCCACCGCGATGAGTGGGCAACAAGCACTTTCCATGGTTGCTGCTGAGCGTCCCGATCTGGTGGTCACCGATTTGCGTATGGCTGGCATCGACGGCATGGAGTTATTCCACGAAATTGAGCGCCGCCATTCGGGCTTGCCGGTGATTATGCTGACCGCACACGGCACTATTCCTGACGCGGTCGCCGCCACCCAACAAGGTGTGTTCGGCTATATCACCAAGCCTTATGATGCGCACCAGCTACTCGCCCAGATCGAACGCGCGCTTGCGCTACATGGCACGGCATCGAAGGCACGCGCGGCGCAGCATGTGGAGAATTCATGGCGCGCCGATATTATTACCAAAAGCCCGTTGATGGAAGACTTGTTGTTGCGTGCTGAACGCGTTGCACAGGGCGAAGCCAGCGTGCTGATTCAGGGCGATAGCGGCACCGGCAAGGAATTGCTGGCCCAGGCAATCCATCGCGCCAGTCGCCGGGCTGACAAACCGTTCGTGGCGATTAACTGCGGTGCCATCCCGGAGAACTTGCTCGAGTCTGAATTGTTTGGCCACAAAAAAGGCGCGTTCACAGGTGCTACCAGCGATCATCTCGGCCTCTTCATGGAGGCAAATGGCGGCACCCTGTTGCTGGATGAAATTGGCGATATGCCGCTGGCGCTACAAGTCAAATTACTGCGTGTGCTGGAGGCGCGTGAAGTGCGTCCGGTGGGTTCGACCAAGACCGTGCCGGTAGACGTGCGCGTGATCTCGGCAAGCCATCGGGATCTGGTTCAAGCCAAGGCGGATGGATCATTTCGCGAGGATTTGTTTTATCGATTGAATGTGGTGACACTGCGTTTGCCACCGTTGCGCGAGCGTCGCGAGGACATTCCGCTATTGCTCACACATTTCCTGAAGGATCTGGCCACCCGCTACGACAAAAACGTCAACGCGTTCTCGCCGGACTCGCTGGAAATTATGGTGGCAGCACCTTGGCCGGGCAATATTCGACAACTCTATAACGTCGCGGAACAAGCGGTGGCATTGGCCAGCACCGATATTGTGGCGCCCAAAGTGGTCGAACAGGCAATGCAGCTGGGCATGCAAACGGTCGACTCGTTTGAAGACGCGCGCAAACGCTTTGAATATGACTATCTGACGCGCCTTTTGAAGTTAACGATGGGCAATGTGACCCAGGCATCGAAGCTGGCGAGGCGTAATCGCACGGAATTTTACAAGCTGTTACAACGTCACGGCCTGGAAGCGGCGCATTTTAAGGCTCAACAGGACTAAATCGACAAAAAGTTCAAAAACCTTCGAAAGGTGACGCAAAAAGGAGGTTTTATCATGCCAAAATGTCGCCAAATGGCGACATTTTTTATTGTTTAGAATCATGCAGTTAACCAATATTCCACAAGATGTCTCTCGACCGCGACAATGCTCAACTTACTAAATCTGTCACATCGTACCCAAAAATGTCGCAACTCTTTGTTTTGATAGAGCTTAGAAAATATGGCACGGCACCTGCTCTTGTACCTAGGAGTATTCGCGGAACGCCCTCCCTCCCTGGGCGCTTTGGTGAGTTGGAAAGGTCCCCAAATCATCGAAGGTTCTCCTCTGCGGATATTCGAGAGTGCGCCTTGAGGGGTGGTCGAAAGACCACCCTTTTTTTTCGCCCCAAATTTTTGCGGATTGGGTGCAGCCGCCAGAAACTCAATCCGCTTCGTCTATCCAGGCCATTTGAATGGCTTCCAGAATTTTTTCGCCCGAGCGGCTGGTATCGTCATCAAACTCGGCCAATTCCACTACCCAGTTATGCAAGTCGGTAAAGCGGATGGTTTTGGGATCGACTTCGGGATGTGCATCGAGAAGTTGAATCGCAATTTCCAGCGTATCGGTCCATTTCATCAATGGGTCTCCCGCGCATGGTTGATCGTGTATTTAGGAATTTCAATAACTAAAGGCTCGCCCTTAACCTTTGCTTGGCACGACAAGCGCGACAGCGGCGTCAAACCCCACGCCATATCGAGCATGTCTTCTTCTTTTTCTTCGGCGTCATCAAGCGATTTAATACCTTCGCGCACAATCACATGACAGGTCGTGCATGCGCAAGACTTTTCGCAGGCATGCTCGATCTCAATATGATTTCTGAGCAGCGCATCGCAAATCGTCTCGCCCACCGGCGCATCAAATTCGAGGCCGTTCGGACAGAGACTTTCGTGGGGCAAAACTTTTATTGTGGTCATGATTGTTATAGCGCTTTCATATCTTCGAGTTTGCGGCCTTTGAGCGCATCAGCCACGCTGCGATCCATGCGCCGCGCTGCAAAGTTTTCGGTGGTGCGTGATAGCTCAGCGGCTTGCGCTTTAATCGCGCGCGCATCGCTTGTTTCAATCATTGGTTTCAATGTTGAAATGGCGGCGAGAATTTCTTCTCGCTCTGCGGTGTCCAGTAATGCATCACCATCTTTTTTGAGCGCCGCCTCAACCGCATCAATCAAGCGCACCGCATCGACACGCTCTTCACTCAGCACGCGTGCATCAGCATCATCTTTGGCGTAATTAAAGCTCGCCTTCAGCATATCCGCAATTTCGTTATCACTTAAACCATAGGATGGTTTCACCTCAATTTGCGTTGATACGCCACTCACCGTTTCGCGTGCGGCGACAGACAATAATCCATCCGCATCCACCTGGAACGTTACCTGAATACGCGCCGCACCCGCCACCATCGGCGGTATGCCGCGCAGCTCAAACCGCGCGAGTGAGCGACAGTCTTTCACCAGTTCACGCTCGCCCTGCACCACATGAATCACCATCGCGGTTTGCCCATCTTTATAGGTCGTGAATTCTTGCGCGCGCGCAATTGGGATGGTGGAATTTCGCGGGATTACTTTCTCTGCCAAGCCGCCCATTGTTTCCAGCCCAAGGGACAACGGAATCACATCCAGCAACAACAAATCTTCACCCGTACGATTGCCCGCCAGCGCGTTCGCCTGAATCGCAGCACCGAGCGCTACAACTTTATCGGGGTCAAGATTATTCAGCGTAGGTTTGCCAAAAAAATCTATCACTGCGCGCTGAACATGCGGCATCCGCGTGGCACCACCGACCATGACGATGCCATCAATATCTGTCACTGATAGTTTTGCATCGCGTAGCGCTTTTTTTACCGGTTGCAAACTGCGCTGCACGAGTGCCGCCGTCATTGCCCAAAATTCATCCTGGGATAAACGTAACTTGAATTCCTGACCATAAGATAATTTCAATGTCGATTCGGCTGCCGCTTGCGTGGTCAACATTTCTTTAACTTCGCGCGCTTTCATCAGCAATCGACGTGTATCACCGTGATCCGCTGATGCAAGGCCAAGCAGTTTCCGCCAATGGGCACCAATCGCCTGATCAAAATCATCACCACCGAGCGAAGAATCGCCATTGGTCGCGAGGACTTCGAACACACCCTTGGTCAATTTCAAAATCGAAATATCAAATGTACCGCCGCCCAAATCGAATACCGCAAAGGTGCCTTCGCTTTCGTTATCTAAACCATACGCAATCGCCGCCGCCGTCGGCTCATTCAACAAACGCAATACATTAATGCCTGCGATGTTTGCTGCGTCTTTAGTCGCCTGGCGCTGCGCATCATCGAAATATGCGGGTACGGTAATCACCGCGCCGACAAGCTCGCCCGCTAATGCCGCTTCGGCTTGAATGCGCAATACGCGCAAAATATCGGCAGAGACATCGACGGGCGATTTCACACCCGCGATGGTTTCAATTTTCACCATGCCGGGTGCGTCAATAAACTGATAAGGCAGCGCGCCGTATTTCGCGACATCCGCAATGCCGCGCCCCATAAAGCGCTTCACGGAGACAATCGTGTTCTGCGGATCAATCGCCTGCTGAGCTTTGGCCTCATAACCCACTACCGCGCTACCGTCCGCCAGATAGCGTACGACTGAGGGAAGTAGTGGTTGATTATCGTGATCGAGCAATACTTCGGCCGCACCACTTTTCACCGTCGCAACGAGCGAGTTGGTCGTGCCCAAATCAATGCCGACCGCCAGGCGATGTTGATGCGGTGCTGTGGATTCGCCGGGCTCGGCGATTTGCATGAGTGCCATTTTTAATCCACTTTCAAATCACGCACTAACGGCTTCAAACGCATCATCAATTTCCTCACCCAGCTTTTCGATAAACCGCAATTTTCGCACGGTGAGACGCGCGTCGGCGAAGGTTGATGCCTGATTTAACTCGCCACTCAATTGCGCAAAAAGTTTTTTTTCGTCCGCATTTTTTTGCGCGGCAAGTTCATCCAGT
>JANMQR010000420.1:0-3535 GCA_031370625.1 Burkholderiales bacterium
AAAAAGTGTCGCCGCCACCAAAAGTTTTATCGCACAACTAGTCGCCGGCGCACGTGTGGTGGCCGCTTGGCAGGACGATACGACATTGCAAAATGCCATCGCCTCATTGCCGGATTCGCTCGAACGTGCGGTAGCCGCCGATTGGTCAGCAGGTGTAGAAGTCCTAAAAAACTGCGACAGATTATTCGTGATTGGTCGCGGCATCGGCTTACCCGTCGCGATGGAAGCCGCGCTGAAATTCAAAGAAACCTGCGCGATTCAAGCCGAAGCATTTTCTGGCGCCGAAGTAAAACACGGCCCGATGGCGCTGATCGTCGAAGGCTACCCGCTGCTAATATTCGCCCCACGCGGCCCCGCGCAAGCAGGCTTGCTGGCACTGGCAGATGAAATGCGCACCCGAGGTGCCACGGTACTTCTCGCCGCCCCCACAGGAACGCCAAACTGCGATTTACCGATCATCGAAACCGCATCAATCGATCTCGACCCAATCTCCATGATCCAAAGTTTTTATCCGATGGTTGAAGCGCTATCGCGTGCGCGTGGGTTTGATCCGGATCGGCCGAGGTATTTGGCGAAGGTGACAAGGACGCAGTGATGGCTTGGCTCGTTTATTCAAATTGAAACGCTAGTATTGGCGGGCGTTTCCAGCCATTTTTGCTCCAAGATGCTCGCCAATAAACGAGTCTTTAGCTGTTGATTGGGCTGGCCTCATCAAGCCCAACATCGCTATAGATTGGCCGAATACGACGATGAATTGTTTTGTCAAATGCAGATTCATCGATCAGAATCGCAAAATGAAAGTTGATGTTGGGCTTGATGAAACGAGCCCAACGCGCTACCTTGTGCTTTTTTTGATGGTCGAGTTTATAGGCGGAAGTTTCGTTTGTACAAAGCTGACGAGAGCCGAGCAAATTACAAGTAGAAACTGTGCATCTTCATACTGAGCATTGTCTTTTTCGATAAGCGCATGACGAATGCCTTTCTCATCGCACGAGTATCCATACAAGTTACTGATCGCATCTCGAAGTGCAGGATGAACGTTAGAATCGTTGCCCAACTGTTTTATAAGCTGGCCAAGCGTCCCCTTCTCGACATTGAGCGTGTTTGCGATAAGGCTTTCAAGCGCCGAGATTGATTCTTTAATCGAGTTTCGATAGTCGGGCGATTTGCGATCTGCAAGAAATTCAAGAGCGCGATGTAGATGTGTGGCTACGGGGTTAATGGCGGTTTTCTGAGCACGTTCAATTGCGGCAATCTCTTGCGCGTTTGTTATCCGAACGATAAATCCATCAACAAGCCGATATGCTGAATTTTCGCTTTCGAGAACTTCGTTGCATGCCTTAGCGAATGAGTCTTTGAACCCACGCCCTTCATAGTTATTTGCTATGAACTCAACAAAGTCGTATGCCTCATGCCATTCGCAATCGAAGAAGTGTCTTTCTAGCCGCTGCCTTACTTTTAACCAATCAGTTTCTAATTTATCAATTGGCAGTTTGAAATAACTGAACCAAAGGCGCTTTGAGAGCACTTGCAAATTACCGTTTAATGGGCTTGAAAGAAAGTAGCCACTGCCAAAACCACTACTCGTAGATCGGGCATGATCCCAAACGAAAATACAAAGGATGCTCCAGAGTCCATTCCGCAATGACTCGTCCATTGAGGTCAACTGAATAGCATCATTAACTTCTTTATAGCCATATCTTTCTGAGAATGACATTTGGTGCATTTCCTATGATAGTTTTTGAAAAAACAGCTTCAAGCTAGCCCACTCAGACTAATCCCTCGCTGATCCTTGTTTAGCGTACAACGAGATCAACGTTCGTGTGGCTGCCCTCGCTCAGGGGTGTAATCAAGTTATAGATTCCCATCCGTAGCAATGGTACGGGCGGACACACGGCGTCCGCGCACAAAGCTACTTGCGTTTATGCTTTGTCTGGTCGACAAGAATATAGCCTTGGGCTGGTCGAGGAGTAGGAGGCAAGGGTTTTCCCCGCACGCCTGTAATCTCGTGTCCAGTTTTGATGTTCTCGTATTGACCTGATTTTGGTGCTGGGGTACCAGGTTTGAATGTTTTAGGCATGAAAGTCTCCAAAGTTAAGTTGATGTATGGCAATAGTTTGCATTTTGACTGGATAACCAAGACAAAATGTCTCATCGCTTCCACCAAGTTATCCACACTGGCACTCCTTCGAGTCGAGTGCTAACATCTTACGCTATATTTCAATTGCAACACAACATATTTTTTCACGCCAATTAAAATCAGTGCTTTACGAGCTGTCTAGTAGCTGGCTACGATTCACACCGCAACTTATAATATGTAAATAATTTCATTAAGCAGACTAATAAATCCTGTTTTAAGGGAGTTCGCTTAAATTTAAGGCGCTCATATAAAATGCGCTCAACAATGCCGGCGCTGGCGGGTGGTGCGGCATTGGGATTTGACTTTGCGGGCATCATTGGTGTTATCAATGCCTTAACGTCGGCAGACTTTCACAAGAGCATGACGACGCATATTGATCACCGCATTTGGCAAGACGTGTATCGACCTATAACGGCCGCTGGCGAGGTCTACCTTAAACTCACCGTGATCGATGACGTGCTCATCGTATCTTTCAAGGAGCTATGAATATGAAATGTCCTGTTTGCGCAGCGGCAAAGCTGGTGCATGACACCCGCGATATGCCGTACACCTACAAAGGTGAATCAACAATGATCCCGGCAGTCACGGGCGATTACTGTCGCGCCTGCGGTGAAGTCGTTCTTGATATGGATGAATCGACGCGCACCAGCGCGGCAATGCTGACTTTCAATAAGCAGGTGAATGCGTCGATTGTTGATCCGGATTTTATTGCCAGCGTTCGCAAAAAACTCGCGCTTGACCAGCGCGAAGCGGCCGAGATTTTCGGTGGCGGTGTCAATGCTTTTTCTCGCTATGAGAACGGCAAGACCAAGCCGCCTTTAGCACTGGTGAAGCTGCTCAAAGTGCTTGATCGGCATCCTGATTTGCTCGGTGAGGTTAGAGCGGCTTAGGCGAAAGTGGTATCCGCACTATTTTCTAATCCGTCACCATCGCACGCCCACAGATAGATCGGCAGATCTATTGTTTGGTTTGGGCGCGGCGGAAAAATCTTCCGCTTCGCGCATAGAAAAACTTGGCATGGACTGGGCCCCGGCCTTTCGATGGAGACACCATTCGGTGCGCCGGGGTGACGGCTTTTGGCGCACAGCTCTATTTCCGGACGACCTGTCATCTCGCTTGGCCGCTACATCGAAATAATACCAAAGCAAGACCATTTGTCGCCCTAGGCAATTCCGCAGGTAAAATAAAGCGTATTATCTAATCTGTGCTAATACCAAAATAAGACCATTTGACGCGCATACAAAAACAGCGTCTGGTTGGCTTTATGCAGCTTTCTCCAAATTTGAACCCAAAAAATTCTTCAAGCCCCAACTAGTTTTAATATCACTTCATTTCAAAAGAGTTCAATAATCGTGACGCTCAAAACAGAAACCCCCAGCACGCTGCATCAAAATC
>JANMQR010000021.1:0-4997 GCA_031370625.1 Burkholderiales bacterium
GATGGCTTGAAAAAAATCGGCGAGCTGACGATCAAGACGAATCAGATGATCTTGCGATTGCATGCTCTCCGGCCCAAAATTATGATTGATGTAATCGTGACTGGAAAAACTCACGCCCAAAATATCGGTGGCACCTGTCGAATTGCGGCCGAGGTTTTCATTTTCGGCGAGCGCTTTCGCAAAATTCGCCGTCATCTCGTCACCAAATGGGCCATTCAATAATTGTCCGTAAAAAATTTCATTCGGTGCATCCATTGCAGTGCCGTATTGCATGCCGAATTTGGTGGGCAATTGTTTGAAGCTGGTCGAATATGCTTGACCATCGCTCACGGAACGCTGATACGCTTTGGCGTCGAGTAAAGGCTCCCAGACTTTTTTGAAGTATTTATCCTGCGGCTTATTTTCAAAAAATTTCGTCACCCAATCCGGATGCTTCGCCATGTAATACGTGCTGCTGGAAAAAGTCCCGCTCTTGCTCATGTACATGTACGCTACGCCCGTTTTGCCCGCCAATAAAATCGCACCGCGATCTTTACCGGATACGGCGAATACTTTTGATTGATTATTGGTCGCGTATTTAAGTTCATCGCCGACGGTGCTCACCTGCAAATTGCGCGGGCTGGTGCCGTCTTCTTCACCCGTGGGTGAGCCATCCAGATATTTGTGTTTTTCGTCCTGGACGCAATACATGGTTTTGCCATCGCGATCACGCCATTCGTTGCCGATAATGCCGTGTTGATAAGGGTACGCTCCCGTCATTACTGCGGCATGACCAACGGCTGTGACCGTCACCGCATGGCCCTGATGCGCATCGGTAAAGCGTGCGCCTTCATCCATCAATCGGCGAAAGCCATTGGGCACGAACAGGTCGTAATTTTTTAGCAACTGCTCTTGTGGCAAACCATCGACGATGATAACGAGCACCAGCTTGGGCGGCGCGATACCGGCTGCTCCATTTGCTCTGCTGGAGTCCGCCTGCGCAGCAAAAGCGTTTGCGGCAACGCCAACAGCGAGCCATAAAATCAACAACCGAATCGGGAATAAGCGCACGGGAATCTCTTCAGAAAATGTTGGGTAAACGGGAAACAGTCCAAGACTTTATGCGATGGCATCGTGAATGGCAATCGGCAACGCAAGACCTCGAAAACATCTCATGTTGTTTCGCTATGCCGCAGTTGCATAACCAACGCCCATTTTCACACGCGAAATGTCGCAACAGCATTGGCATTGCGCGCGCAATCGCTCTACGATGAGATTATGAATTCAATTGATGACAGACCCGAGCCCACATCCGAGCCCCGCTTTCGCACGATTGGTATTTTGGGCGGCATGGGGCCAGCCGCCACGGTCGATCTGATGCAAAAAGTAATCGACGCAACGCCCGCATCGCGCGATCAGGAGCATGTGCCGATGATTGTGTGGCAGATCCCGCAGATTCCTGATCGCAACGCGTTTATCGCGGGCCGATCAATCTCACCTAGCCCGGCAATGTGTGCTGGCGCGCGCGCGCTCGTCGATGCGGGTGCTGAGGCAATCGTCATTGCCTGCAACACCGCACACCACTGGGCAGATGAAGTCGCTGCGGCGGCGGATCGCCCGCTCATTCACATTGCCGATGCTGCATTAGCGCAAGTGCAATCTGCGAATATCAGCAGCGCCATGCTGCTTGCAACCAACGGCACGCATGCATTGCGCATTTACGATAAACGCGCCGCCGCGTTTGGGGTGGCCTTGCAAAAACCCGATGATCACGATCAGGCGAAACTCACCGCCGTTATCGCGCAGGTTAAGGCGGGTCAGCTACAAGCCGCGCGCGAGTTGCTTCTGCTCATACTCGCGCACCTGACCGAGCAAGGTGCGACCACGTTTGTGTTGGGCTGCACAGAATTACCGTTGATCGTACGCGGCACGCCATTTGAGGCAAAATCGATTGATGCAACCGCCGCACTCGCCAAAGAGATCGTGAGATTTTCTTTAGGTGCATCAGTAGAATCAAAGCAGTCGACTATAAAAACAGCAACACAAAAACAGGAATTGCCCATTGGAGATCAAGTGGCTTGAGGATTTTTTAAGTCTGGCTGAGACCGGCAGCTTTTCGCGTTCGGCCGAATTACGCCATGTCACCCAGCCCGCGTTCAGCCGCCGCGTCAAAGCACTGGAAAACTGGGTGGGCGCAGAGTTGATTGATCGCTCGTCTTACCCCACGCGGCTCACCCCTGCGGGCGAGGCGCTACGCGAGCGGGCATCGACGATTGTGCAGGATGTGTTCGATGCACGAGCGACCCTGCGCGGGCAGCGGCCGATTCCGGCAGATACATTGTCATTCGCGGTGCCACATGCACTCTCGCTGAATTTCTATCCAAAATGGCTCACCAAAATGGAGCGCAGCTATTTCGATGGCGCACCATTGGCGACCAAATTAGTAGCGCTCAATGTTCATGACGCAGTCATGGCGCTGGTCGAGGGCAATTGCGATTTGTTGATGTGCTATCACCATCCCGAGCAGCCGATCAAACTCGACAGCAAACGCTATGCGATGATTCCTCTCGGCACTGAGCGCATTCGCCCTTACGCGAAGGCACAACGCGATGGCACGCCAATGTATCGCATGCCGGGCACGCGCACCGATCCGCTGCCCTACCTCGCTTATTCGCCGAACGCGTTTTTGGGTCATATGGTTGAGATTATTCTGGAAGCTGCGCGGCAGCCAAACCACCTGCGCCGTCGCTATGAAACCGATATGGCCGAGGCCTTAAAAGTAATGGCCGCCGAAGGTCACGGTATTGCGTGGCTACCGGAAAGCGCGGTCACGCGTGAATTAAAAAACCGGCAGCTCGCGCTTGCTGGCGACGATCTCTGGAGTAGTGAAATGGAGATTCGGTTGTACCGCGAGCGGCAATCAAACAAACCATTACTCAATCAGTTGTGGATGTATCTGGAAGCAAATTCAACAAAACTTACGAAAAAAAGTACGCCGCAAAGCAGCGGCAAATTGCTGCGCCGCAGCAAATAATTTCCGCAGTGTGGCTGAGTTATGCCGTTCTGGCATGGCGAATGCTTTTGCACTTCAGGTAAACTAATTGAGTCATAGAAACGTTCGACTTGTGTGGGAGTTTTCCACAAAAAAACACCATCACCCCACAAAGCCCAAGACATTATCAACACCCCATCAACACCAAATAAACACGAGGAGTACTACCCCATGTTGAAGATTACAAAACTATCCGCGTTTGTTGCCAGTGCTGTCGCTGCATCAGCATTTGTCGGCGGCGCAGGCGCGCAAGAACTAACAGGCACGTTGAAAAAAATTAAGGAAACCGGCACGATCTCCGTTGGTCACCGCGAAGCGTCAATTCCTTTCTCGTACCTTGATGACAAGCAGCAACCAATCGGCTACTCGATGGACTTGTGCAACAAGGTCGTCGAAGCGGTAAAAGCCGAATTGAAAATGCCCAATCTGGCTGTAAAATTGCAGCCCGTGACATCATCCAATCGTATCCCGTTGATGCAAAACGGCACCATCGATCTTGAGTGCGGCTCCACCACCAACTCAGTTGAGCGTCAGAAGCAAGTCGCGTTCAGCAACACAACGTTTGTGATCAATGTCACCGCCGCCGTTAAAAAATCCTCCCCGGTAAATGCGCTGGCAGATTTGAACGGTAAAACAATTTCTACAACATCAGGCACCACTGCTGTGCCACTGATGAAGAAATACAAGCGGACTGAAACCGCCGACGTTAAAGAAATTTATGGCAAGGATCATGCAGAGTCATTCTTGTTGTTGGCTGATGATCGTGTAGCTGCCTTTGTGATGGATGATATTTTGTTGGCGGGTCAAATCGCCAACAGCAAATCACCTGCCGACTACAAAATCCTGCCTGAATCGTTGCGCACCGAGCCCTACGGCATCATGTTGCGCAAGGACGATCCACAATTCAAGAAAGTGGTCGACACCACCTTGGCTGGCCTCATGAAATCTGGCGAGATCGAAAAAATTTACGCCAAGTGGTACATGAGCCCGATCCCACCGAAGAACATCAATTTGAATTTCCCAATGACGGCAGCGTTGAAAGCTGCATTCGCTGCCCCAAACGATAAGGGTGTCGAATAATTCTTTGCAGATGATAGAAAAGTAAGCGAAAAGCCGGTGCCACCAAAACGGGGCACCGGCTTTTTTTACGCGGCGTTCGCGGTCAGCGTTTGTAAGCAATGGCAGGGATGTGGCATATTCATGCTAAATACAAAAACAACCTGTTTCATATCGCGTTGCGTTTCATGAACTGATTTTAATTTTTGAGACACGACAATTGCCGGAATAACGAAGGGGGATGTGTGTTCGATTTATTCTTTCAATCTTCATCCGAAGGTGAGCCACTCTGGTGGCAGATGCTGGCATCTGGTCTTGGCTGGACGTTGGCTACCGCCGCTGTTGCGTGGCTAATCGCATTTACACTGGGCTCTTTTCTTGGCGTAGTCCGCACCATGAAAAACCAGTGGCTCGTCAATATCGGTAATGCCTATGTGGAGCTGTTCCGCAACATCCCGTTGCTCGTCCAATTCTTCGTGTGGTATTTCGTCGTACCAGGCTTGTTCCCGTCGGTGAAGGCGTTGGTGAACAGCATGGATCCGACCACGCATCAATTCGTCACCGCCTGTGTATGTTTGGGGCTGTTTACGGCTGCGCGGATTTCAGAACAAGTGCGATCCGGCATTGGCTCGATCTCGCAGGGCCAGCGCAACGCAGGTTACGCGTTGGGCCTGACCGAAGCGCAGACCTATCGCCACGTTTTGTTGCCGATGGCATATCGCATCATCATTCCACCACTCACTTCCGAGACGATGAACCTGATTAAAAATACCGCGACCGCGTATTCCATCGGCCTCGTTGAATTGTTCTTCCGCACGCGTGAAATGGGTGAGCAGACATTTCAATATTTTCATGCCTTTGGCGCTGCAACCGCGATTTACATCACCATCGCGATGACAGCAAACATCAT
>JANMQR010000029.1:0-37249 GCA_031370625.1 Burkholderiales bacterium
GCAGCAGCAGCTCGGGATGACAACGTAATGCCAATATTGGCGAGGTTTTTGACTTCTTTAAGGCTGAAGATGCCCGTGGATATTAGAGTTTTTGTCCAGACTAATCCACGTGGGCGCATTGAACAATCCGATTTCAAATACCCGAATTGGGCATTCACAACCCCATAATGGGTATGATGCGAACCGCTATTTTAGCGCTCGCCTGCATCCTCCAAAGCGCACCCAAGCTCCCGTGCGACCAGTCGAAGCCGCTTATCCCGCGTCCACAGTTTTGCGCCGCTGATCGCGGCAGAAGCAAGCAGGTGAACATCGACGTAGCCGATGCCTTTGCCGTGCAGACTGTGCTGGGCTAAATAGATAAGAGCTTCATCAGGCTCCGCAACTAATGCCGTTGGCAGATTCAGCAGCAAGTCCAGCGTTAGCGCACGATCAGCCAAACTCCCACACGCAATTTCACCGACCACGAAAGGATGCATGATGACCGCATTACTTTCCAGCAAATCGACGAGCTGTGCGTCGCCTCGACGCAGATGGTCAACCCAGACCGATGTATCGACAAGGATCAAGTGACGCTTTGGCGTCGGCGTGGCGCGACTTTTAGTTTTTTCTGGCTGCCACCGAGCAGTGCCAAGCGCTTGGCGCTTTCACGCTCGATTAGCGCCTTTAAACTTTCTTGAATCAAGGCGGAACGGTCGAGTGGACCGGTTAACTTGAGCGCTTTGGAGACAAGATTTTCGTCAAGCGTTACAGTGGTTCGCATAAAACACCTCCATGAATATGCTCCAATATTAGCATCATTTGATGCGCATATTGATGCTATGGCGCACATGTCACTTATAGCGCACTAACAACTTGACGCAAGTATTGGTGCGGCGTTTGGCAGCTTTTCTGTCCGTAAGCCTCTACAGCGCTAGCGTCTCAAAAATTATTGCAATCGCCGCCGCACAAAATCAATATGCACCTTCAAATCATAAAGCTCTCTTGCAAAGGCGAGCGGCACGCGCACGTTGTCCGCGCGCGCTTCAATTTTATTTAATCGGTTCAAAATATTTTCGGCCTCGGTGCTGGCCGGGTTTGTCGTCATCGCGTCGGTATCGAGATGTCGCACCTCCGCATACCAGCGATAGACACGTTCACGCATTCGCCAGTTGTAAAGCGCGGGCAGCAGGCGGGCAGCAGGAATGCCGATGGCCAATAGTGGCACCAATAAAATCAGCGCACGCTCAACCCACACGCTCACCCAAAACGGTAGATGGCGCTGGAGAAAACTCGCGCCCGATGTGAAGTAGCGATCCGCATCGGCATGAATTGGCACATCGGTGCCGCGCGTGGTGGGGAAATCACCAGCTTTATGAAACCAGCCGCTGCCGTGATGAATTTCTTTTGCCGCTTCAGCGAGCACGCGTATTAACGCGGGGTGCAAATCATTGCGCACGATGAGCTGAGACATCGCTGCAATCAGCGGCACTTCTTCGGGCGGCGTATTTTTGGCGAGATCGATCATGCCGGGGGCTAATTTCACCGTGGTGAGATGCGGGAAATGTCGGCTTAACGCGGCCGATTGCGGGAAGCCAAGCAGCCGAATATCGGCCTCGCGCAACAGCGATTGCACTTGTGCGGAATCTTCGCCGGTCACCACCGCGACAGCATCGACTTCACGTTTCAGCAACGCTGTCGCCGCAGGAATGCCGTTTAACTCTGAATGCGGTTGGGTTTCAATATCAATTCCATACGCAGCAAATAATTCCACCGCGACGCGGCGCGTGCCGCTACCACGACTGCCGATGGCGATTTTCTTGCCCGCTAGTTCACTGACTTGTGTGATTGTCTTTTTAGGATCGTTACGATAAAAAATCCATAACGGTTCTGGATATACACCTGCAATTGCCGATAACCACACAGCATCGTCCATCGTGCCGCTGCCCGTCTGCACAAACGCTGCTGACACACCGGATTCATCATCAAGTAATTTCGCACGATTTTCCAGTGAGCCATTGGTGGTTTTAAGCTCAACCGTGATGCCACGCTTTGCGAGCACATCGCGATAGCGCTCGCCTGCGCGATGCGCAGCACCGCCTTCGGCACCCGTTGCCATCACGATGCTGCGCGGCGGTGCAGGCTGCCAAAAGTAATTGATCACAAACATCATCGCGACCAAGCCCAGCAGCCACGGGCCAATCAGCCAGATCCATTCGCGCATCGTTAATCCACGCCAGTGCATTGGGGAAGTTTTCCTATTAGAGTTGTTTGGTTGATTAATGAGAAAATGCATGCTTAACAATTTCAGTCTACAACATGCACATTCATATTCTCGGTATTTGCGGCACATTCATGGGCGGGCTGGCGGCGCTCGCTAAAGAGGCGGGGCATACCGTCAGTGGCTGCGATGCGAACGTTTACCCGCCAATGTCTACGCAACTCGAAGCGCTCGGAATCGGCTTGCATGAAGGATTTGATGCGGAACAATTGAGCGAGTTCAAGGCCGATTTATACGTTGTCGGTAATGCGATGACGCGCGGCAAACCGGTGATTGAAGAAATTTTAAATCGTGGCTTGCCGTATATTTCTGGCCCGCAATGGCTAGGCGAAAACGTGTTGCGCGGCCGCTGGGTGCTGGCGGTGGCGGGCACGCATGGCAAAACGTCCACCTCGTCAATGTTGGCGTGGATACTGGACTACGCGGGTGTGGCTCCGGGATTTTTGATCGGCGGGATCGCGAAAAATTTCGGCATTTCGGCACGCTCACCAAAAGGCGATTCGCCGTTTTTCGTGATCGAGGCGGACGAATACGACACGGCTTTTTTTGATAAACGCTCCAAGTTTGTTCACTATCGGCCACGCACGGCGGTGTTCAATAATCTGGAATACGATCACGCCGATATTTTCCCGAATGTGGAAGCGATTCAGACGCAGTTTCATCATTTGGTGCGCACGATTCCGGCCAATGGCTTGATCGTTGCGAATGGCAACGATGCAAATCTGGACGTGGCAATCGCCAAAGGCTGCTGGACGCCGATTGAAAAATTCGGGCCGGGTCACCAGTGGGATTTCAAGCGCGGTGCCGAGGAAGGCCAATTTGATGTGCTGCTGAATGGGCAAAAAAAAGGCGAAGTGGCGTGGAGCCAGATCGGCACGCACAACACCATGAATGCGCTGGCGGCGATTGCAGCGGCAAGACACGCGGGCGTGCCGACAAAAATTGCGCTTGAAGCGCTGAATCAATTCGAAGGCGTGGCGCGACGCATGGAAGTACGTGGCGTGATGGATGGCGTAACCGTCTACGACGATTTCGCACATCATCCAACAGCAATTCAAACCACCGTTTCAGGATTGCGAAAAAAAGTGGGCAACGAACGCATCATCGCCGTGCTTGAGCCACGCTCAAACACGATGAAACTTGGTGCGATGAATGCGGCACTTCCCGGCTCGCTCAGCAACGCCGATATTGTTTTCGTTTACGCGAATAATTTGGGCTGGGATGTGGCAAAAACATTCGAGGCCAGCAACACAAATGCCGGCACCAAAACCGGCATCTTCAACGACCTCGATGCGATGGTTAAAACGATTTCCGAAATGGCGAAATCGGGCGATCATATTTTGGTGATGAGCAACGGCGGATTCGGCGGCGTGCATGGGAAAATTTTGCATGCGCTGGCGATGCGGGTGATGCACGTTGCGGTCTAAACAAGCGAAGCAAATTTTAGCTTCCTCAAAAGGAGTGCATCACCTTGTGGCGTCGTATTGTTATCGGAGTAACGTTGGTTGCATTTGCCATCGGGCTCATAATCGCTATCGCGTGGATCATCGATATTAACCATCGGCCACAAATGGTCGCCAGGATTTTGAAGATCGAATCTGTACCACAATCAGTGCGTGTTGTTGATTGCGAATCACCGTTTACGACAGATGTTTTAACAACATGCGCGTTAGAAATTGATCCGGACGATTTTCCACTGCTGCTGAAAGGTTACAAATTTACACAGTATCAAACCGATGGCACGAGCCACTCGCTTGGTTTACCAAAAGTCGGTGCAAATTTCGACATAGACATCGAATACCAAGTGCGGCCAGTCGAATTCAAAAATGGTGGACAAGTGGCAGTCTATGCTGACAAACAAAGAAGACACGTAATAGTTGATCTTTACATTGAGTAATGAAAAAAACCATTCTCTACGCGCACGGCTTTAAGAGTTCTTCACGCTCGCGCAAGGTAACGCAGCTACGCGAATATATCCAAGCGCGCGGCATTGCCGCGCGCCTGATTACACCTGATTTGAGCTTTGAGCCCGCGGTTGCACTCGCGCAACTATTGGGTGCGTGTGAAAATATTAAGACAGATGATTTGACGATTATCGGCAGCTCGCTCGGCGGGTTTTACGCGGTTGTACTGGCGGAAAAGTTGGGTTGCCGCGCGGTGCTGCTAAACCCGTCGATCCGGCCATTCGACACACTCCAACAATATCTTGGCGTACAAACAAACATTCATACAGGCGAGAAATTCGAATTTAATTCTACCCAAATCACGCAATTGGAGGCGATGTTCGCGCCGCACATTACCCAGCCATCGCGCTACTTGCTGCTTGTGGAGACGGGCGATGAAGTGCTCGATTATTCCGCAGCAGTGGATTATTACCAGGGTGCCAAGCAACTGGTGATCCCGGGCGGCGATCATGAGTTGAAATCGTTTCCGCAGCACATCGAAACCGTACTGCAATTTGCTGGAATAAACACCGCATGAAGGCCTAGCACTGGCGCGGGGGGTTGGGGGGGATAACACCAAAAACCCCCCCACCCCCCCCGCCAGTCCAAGGCCTTTGACTGATATACATTAAAAGCCTTCAACGGATCCATCGCTGCGCTTGTCGTAGCCACCGACCAGCGATCCACTCTTTGCACGAATCAGCGCACCGGCATGGCCGACACTTTCGTCCCACTCGTTAAGCCATTCAACATCATGACCGCGCGCTTTCAGAGTGTTGAAAACGGCTTCATCAAAACGTCGCTCAAGTTTAAGCGAATCCGATGGCGCACCCCAGGTGCGGCCGAGCAGCCAGCGCGGCGCATCGATGGCGGCTTGCGGGCTCATCCCAAAATTGGCGATGCGAGTAAATACCGCACATTGCGTTTGCGGCTGGCCATCACCGCCCATGGTGCCATAGGGCATTGCGCGGCCGTCGTTGAATAACATCATGGCGGGGTTCAGCGTGTGGAATGGTTTTTTGTCCGGCCGTAGTGCAAGCAGCGCGCGCTCATCAAGCGAAAAACTGGCGCCACGATTTTGCCAATTGATGCCGCTTTCGGCTAACACCACGCCAGAACCGAACTCGTGATAAATCGATTGGATAAACGACACCGCGCGACCTTCGTTATCAATCGCGCCCATCCAAACCGTGTCGGCAGGTCTCAGATTTTTTCCCCACGGCGCAGCTTTATCGCGACTAATTTTCGCGGCGAGCGCGGCAACAATATCATCATCCAATAGCGATTGCGCATGAACTTTCATGTGCGCCGGATCGGTCACGTGTTTGTCGCGAATGCTAAACGCTTGCTTAGTCGCTTCCGCACACAGATGTACATAATCCGCACCGAGCGGATCGAGATTATCCAATCCCAATTTATCGAGAATGGCGAGTATCAACAGCGAAACCACGCCTTGCGTCGGTGGTGTCATGTTGTAGAGCGTGCCGAGTGTGTGCGGGCGATTCAACGGCTCGCGAAACAGCGCTTCGTGTTTGCGCAAATCATCAAACGAAATCAGGCCGCCGACTTTCGCAAAGTCGCGCGCGATGCTGTCGCCCAGATCGCCCGTATAAAAGTCGGCCAGACCTTTTTTGGCGAGATGCTCAAGTGTTGCGGCGAGTCGCGGCATTTTGAAATTGCTGGCAGCGGCGGGCACTTCACCATTCACCAAAAACGATTCTGCAAATCCCGGCTGCGATTTCAACTCGCCTACCTTGCCGCTGGTGCTGGCGTATTGGCTGTTGGTAACGACAATGCCATCGCGCGCATGACGAATCGCGTTTTCCAAAATTGCAGACAGAGGTAATTTGCCGCCCCACTGTTTCGAAACCATCAGCGCACTTTCCCAGCCGGAAATCGTGCCCGCAATCGTGTTCGCAGCGAGCGGGCCGCGAATCGGAATCGCATCGTGACCTGCCGATTTGTAGAAATCGATGGTCGCTTGCGCCGATGCCGCACCGCAGGCATCAATGGCCACCGGCACTTTGCCGGGCTGATGAATCAGCCAAAACGCATCGCCACCAATCGCGGTCATGTGCGGATATACGGCCGCAATCGTCGCGGCTGCGCCCACCATCGCCTCAATCGCGTTACCGCCTTCACGCAGTAAATGTGCGGCCGTTTTTGCGGCTTCATGATGCGGCGCTACTGCGATTCCATTTTTATAAGTTCTATCCATGCGCTCTCCATTTCGATAAACGATTATGCATGACGTGGAAGGTATAATTTAGGCTTCAGCACTTACCAATCACACCGCCAAAATATGAATGTTTTTTACGAAGAAGACGGCGGTTTCAAAGTCGCACACGTGATGTCCGACATCGTCACCTCGCTACAGGTCGAGTCCATCAGTGGCAAGCGCAGCAAAATCAAATCGAATCAGGTACTGCTCAAATTTGAATCCGCGCTCGGTGATTTCATGCCTGCTGCCGAGAAATTAGCGGCTGATATCGATGCCGATTTTCTCTGGGAGGTATGCGGGGAAAGTGAATTCGGTTGCGAGGAATTAGCAAAAGACTATTTTGGTCACGCGCCATCGCCGGCGGAGTCGGCCGCCGCCGCGATCAAGCTGCATGCGTCACCAATGTATTTTTACAAACGCGGCAAAGGTCGCTATCAAGCCGCCCCCGAAGAAAATCTGAAAGCCGCGCTCGCCAGTATTGAGCGCAAAAAGCGCGAAGCCGAGCAGATGGCGACATGGGTAACGCAATTAAAATCGGGCGTGATGCCCGACGAAATGCGGCCGCATTTGAGCATGCTGTTGTACAAGCCGGATCGCAATACGCTGCTGGTGAAAGCCGCCGAAGCGGCTGTTGCCGAAACCCAGCTGCCGCTGCCGCAATTGCTGTTTAATGCAGGTGCATGGACCGATCAGGCCAACGCGCAGCATGAGTATCATTTGGGAAAATTTCTGGCGGACTATTTTCCGCGTGGCGTGGAATATCAGGGCGCTGTGGATGCAGCTTTACCGCAAGATTTACCGATAGCCGATGTGACAGCGTTCAGCATTGATGACGCTGCGACCACGGAAATTGACGACGCGTTTTCGATCAAATTTCAATCTGATGGCGGCATTGAAATTGGCATTCACATCGCTGCACCTGCGCTATTTTTTGACCGCGATAGCGCGCTTGAAAAGCTTGCAGCCAACCGGCTTTCGACCGTTTATTTTCCCGGCCAAAAAATTACCATGCTGCCGCCTGCGGCCGTCGAGCTGGCGACGCTCGCGGAGGGGCGCACTTGCCCAGCGATTTCTTTTTATGCCCGCTTCGCAGCAGAATCGCTGGACTTGATAGCAACACGCTCAGCCATCGAGCAAGTGCCGATTCATCGCAATCTGCGTATTGATGAATTGGAAAAATATTTCCATGAAGAATCCGTCGCGACGGCCGTGGTGGATGGCGAATATGGCAGCGAGCTCGCCCTGCTGCACAAAATTGCCCGAGCGCTGGGCACACGCCGCGGCAAGAATGAAGCCGATCAGGACAAGCTTGATTACAACTTTGATGTGCAGGACGGCCGCGTCGCCATCACCACCCGAAAGCGCGGCAGCCCGATTGACACCGTCGTTTCAGAATTCATGATTTTTGCGAATAGCGAATGGGGGAAATTGCTTGCAGACAATAATATTGCGGCGATTTATCGCGCGCAACAAAATCAAAAAACCCGCATGACCACCGAGGCGTTACCACACGAAGGTTTGGGCGTGGCGCAATACGCGTGGTCGTCTTCGCCGCTGCGCCGTTATGTCGACTTGGTCAATCAGCGTCAGCTGATTGCGTACCTGCGGTCAGAGCCGCCGCCGTTTGCTAAACGTTCGCCGGAATTAAACGAGATTGTGCGGAAGTTTGATGTGACTTATGACGCTTACGCCGATTTTCAACGTGAGCTGGAACGCTACTGGTGCTTTCGTTATCTGCAACAAGAAGGCATTCACGAATTCGATGGCGCGATGATCCGCGATGAATTGGTGCGTGCCAGCGCGTTACCGCTGGTGGTCAAACTTGATAAGAGTCCGGGCCTGCCGAGCAAAACCCCGGTGCGGGTGACGGTGGGAGAAATTGATTATTGGGCGATTTCGGGGAAATTTAGTCTGATCACGGATGCTACAAATGCAGCAGCGGAGAGTGACTGATGGCTCGCAATACACGGTGACAAAACATTAGCGTCCCAGCCAAAAGCACACTAAAATTTCCGCATGCAAACTTCGCCAAATTTTCGGTCAACAGATAATGCTTGAAACGCCGCGTAATCTGGCAAAGCAGCTGGCAAAGCAAGTCGATGCCCGCATTCAGGCAAAAATAAACGCCAAGATCAAGGCCGTTGCAGCGATGCCACCGCCACCGGTATTTTTGTCTGTTCATCGTGCGATTGCGCTGTCGATTCCGATGCAGACCGCGACCCTGGTTTCACTCGCGACGCATCTATTGTTTGCATTGGTGGTTTACCTATTGCTGACCTTCGGGCTGCTGGGTTCGCGAAGCTTCGATTCACCGCACAACGTGATGGATGTGGTGCTGGTCAATTCAAAATCACTGGCTGCACCCACCAAGGCAGACGCGTTGGCGCAAGCCAATCTGGATGGTGGCGGCAATACCGATGAGGCGCGCCGCGCGAAGACTTCGCTGCCGGCCATTGAGCAAGCCGCCAAGCAGGAAGCGCGCGCCTCACAGGAACGCATCAAGCAGCTTGAGCAAGAAATGAAAACGCTGATGACGCAGGCAAAGTCATCGGCCAAAGTGATGCAGGGCGAAGTGTCGAGTGCGCCATCGGGCTCACCCAATGCGCCCACGGCTGCGGAATTGATCGAAAAAGCGGAGGCCATTTCGCGCCTTGAGGCAGCGATCTCGCGCGAATACGAGGCCTATCAGCAGCGCCCAAAACGCACTTACATTGGCGCGCGCACGACCGAATATCGGTTCGCACAATATGTGGATAGCTGGCGACAAAAAATCGAGCGCGTCGGCAATTTGAATTATCCCGCCGAGGCGAAGTCACAAAAACTTTATGGCGCATTGCAGCTTACGATCGCGATCAAAGCGAACGGTGAAGTAGAAGACGTGCAGATCAACCGATCATCTGGTCATCGCGTGCTTGATGAGGCCGCAAAACGAATCGTGCATTTGGCAGCGCCCTACGACCGATTCCCCGACAACATCCGACGCGACACCGATGTGCTGCACATTACGCGGACCTGGTTATTTACCAAGGCGGATACGCTGACCGCCGAGTAGTTTGGTGGGTAGCGCGCGTGCGCAAACCATATCGATCTGCCATTTCTGCATTTCATCATGCATTCGGGCATCTCATCGCGCATCGCGCGCAATTCAGGCGCAACACTGATAAATTCACTCTGCCATTTTTTGAATTTTTTTGTATTGTCGCCAACTGTGCGTTGGCGCTATTTTTTTGGATATTTTCCATATTTTTTCCCTAGGAGAATTGCATGAAAATTAACGTCATCTCGTTTGCCGCCGGCATAGCGAGCACCGTGGCTATGGGTGCGCTGTTCGTGCCACTTCAGGTGAGTGCGCAAGCGGCACAAGTGGTTCCGCCGCAAATTCCGGTGCGGGCTTTTTTTAAAACACCGGAACAGTCTTCGTTTCGGCTATCGCCGGATGGCAAATTTTTGTCCTACATGAAACCGTGGAGCGAAAAGGGAGCGGCAAAGGGCGCAGCTGTAGCTGAGATTACAAGGAAGAATATTTTTATTCAGGCCATTGATGCATCCGGCAAGCCAGTCGGCGAGGCCAAGCGCTTGACGAGTGAGACCGCACGCGATATTGCGGGCTATTCGTGGAAAGGTAGCAAGCAAATTTTGTTTGTAAAAGACTTTGGCGGCGACGAAAATTTTCATGTTGTCTCGGCGGCTATTGATGGGAGCGGCGGTGGTAACGTGAAGGACTTAACACCCTTCGACGGCGTGCGTGCCGAGATGATTGATGATTTGCTTGATGACGCTGATCACATTCTGGTTTCGCATAATCAGCGCGATAAAAAAGTTTTTGACGTTTATAAAATTAATTTGAAGACCAGTGCCAGCAATCTGGTCGCGAAAAATCCCGGCAACATAACCAGCTGGGTCACCGATCACGCGGGCAAAGTGCGGGGCGCTGTGACCAGTGACGGTGTGAACACGAGTCTCCTCTACCGCGCCACCGAGAAGAATGAATTTAAAACAGTCATCACGACAAATTTCCGCGAGTCCGTTGAGCCTTTGTTTTTCACCTTCGACAACAAGCGAATGTACGTCAACAGCAACGTGGGTCGGGATAAAAAAGCCATTGTTGAATTTGATCTGGCTACCGCCAAAGAAGGCAAAGTTCTATTTGAGCATCCCGAAGTGGATGCGTCGGGAGTGGGGTTTTCGCGCGAGCGTAAAGTGTTGACGGAAATAAATTACGTTACAGCCAAGCCGGAGCGCAAGGTGCTGGATGATCGCCAGGCCGCGCTTTACAAGGCGCTCGAAGCAAAATTACCGGGCTATGAAATTACTTTGCAAAGCCACACCAAGGATGAGAACCGCTGGATTGTTGCGGCCAGCAATGACCGTACTGAGGGCGCGCGGTATTTGTTCGATGTCAAAACCGGCGCGCTTTCCAAACTTGCTGTCATCAATTCCGCGATCATCGAATCACAAATGGCGTTCATGAAGCCCGTGACGTACAAATCGCGCGACGGCCTCACCATCAATGGCTATCTGACGCTACCAGCGGGGCGTGAAGCGAGAAATTTACCGGTGGTAATCAATCCTCACGGTGGCCCGTGGGCGCGCGACGTATGGGGCTATAACGCGGAAGTGCAGCTATTGGCGAATCGCGGCTATGCAGTTTTGCAAATGAATTTTCGCGGCTCAACCGGCTATGGGCGCAAGTTTTGGGAGGCATCATTTCGCCAGTGGGGACGCGCCATGCAGGACGATATTACCGATGGTGTGCAGTGGCTGATCAAGGAGGGCGTGGCCGATCCCAAGCGGATCGCGATTTACGGCGGCAGTTATGGCGGCTATGCAACTTTGGCGGGCGTGACGCTGACCCCCGATTTATACGCGGCGGCGGTAAATTATGTGGGTGTTTCCAATATGTTCACGTTTATGAAAACCATTCCGCCCTACTGGGAACCGCTACGCGAAATGTTCTATGAAATGGTCGGCAATCCGGAAAAAGATGAAGCCTATTTGCGCGCGGTCTCTCCGGTCTTTTTGGTCGATAAAATAAAAACGCCCTTGTTTGTTGCACAGGGCGCTCGCGATCCACGCGTGAACAAGGCGGAGTCAGATCAGATTGTGGAAGCGCTGAAGAAACGCGGCGTGGCCGTTGAATACATGCTGAAAGAAAATGAAGGTCATGGCTTCCGCAATCAGGAAAATCAGTTTGAATTTTATGAAGCGATGGACAAGTTTTTGGCGACCCATTTGAAGAAGTAAAATTTTAAATCGCTCGTAGCAAACTCACGGGCCCGACGATTCGATTGTCGGGCCCGTGCTTTTTTTCAAACCATTTCCACACAAGCGCTTGCCGAATCAATAGAATCGACACATGACCAAACTTAAAACGGCACCCGCTCCATCGCCAGCACCCGCCTACGATATTCGGCCCGGTCAATCCATTGAGCTGCTAAAAGAGCTGCATATCCTCACCCGCGATGGGCGGATGAATCAGGACAGCCAGCGCAAACTCAAACAGGTCTACCACCTGTATCAATTTATCGAGCCGATGCTCAATGAGATTTCAGTTAACCAACCCGACATTCATCTGGTCGATCACGGCGCAGGCAAGTCATATCTTGGTTTTATTTTGTACGATTTATTTTTCAAATCGCGTGACGACCAGAGCCATATTTTTGGTATCGACACACGTGACGATCTGGTACAGAAATCACGTGCGCTGGCCGAAAAGCTGGGTTTCCCGCGCATGTCATTTTTGAATTTATCGGCTGCGGATTCGATTGTGTCCGATCAATTGCCAACACGTGTCAATATGGTGACCGCACTTCACGCGTGCAATACCGCGACAGATGATGCGATCCATTTCGCGTTAAAAAAACAGACGAAATTTGTCGTGCTGGTGCCATGTTGCCAGGCGGAGGTGGCGTCAATCTTTAACAAGAACAAGGGCGCGGCGCTGGCTAAAAGCGCGCTCACCGAAATTTGGCGTCATCCCTTGCACACGCGCGAATTCGGCAGCCAGATCACCAATGTGCTGCGCTGCCTGCAACTGGAGGCGCACGGTTATCAGGTCAAAGTCACCGAGCTGATTGGTTGGGAGCATTCGATGAAGAATGAGCTCATCATCGCGACCTATAAAGATCTGCCGCGCCGTCGGCCAACTGAACGATTGCATGAGGTGCTTGATACCTTGGGCTTGGGCGAGATGCGTAACCGATTTTTTACATAAAGGCACTTCTACAGCACAAATTTCTTCAACATGCGTTGTTGCTCACAAAAAATTCGCCTCGCATATAAAACATATGCGTCGGCTTCATTTTTTGTTCGCGCCTAGCCTGTTTAAGAATTTTGTGCTGTAGAAGTGCCTTTAAGTTTGACACCGCTCGCGCGTTAGCGTAATTTCAACCATGCGCCGATTTGAAGATCAGCTTGCGGGCGCGGAGAAGTTTAATTTCCCTCCAATAAATACGGCTAAAGCGGCGATCTGAAATTCCAGAAAGCCCGATAGCCGCAAGACGTTGACTGGCTGATCGGGCTTTTTTGTATTTGGAATTTATGATCGCTGCACCATTGAAAATGCATTTCGCCGAGCCGCTGCAACTAGCCAGCGGCGCGACCTTGAGCGAATACAGCTTGGCGTTTGAAACCTACGGTACGTTGAACGCAGATAAATCGAATGCGGTCTTGATTTGTCATGCGCTCAACGCATCACATCATGTCGCGGGCACGTATGAAAATCAGCCCAAGAGCGAGGGGTGGTGGGACAACATGGTTGGGCCGGGCAAGCCGGTTGATACCGATCACTTTTTTGTAATTGGTGTGAATAATCTGGGCTCGTGTTTTGGCTCAAGCGGCCCGCTGTCGACAAACCCTGCCACTGGCAAGCCTTACGGCGCTAAGTTTCCGTTGGTGACCGTGGAAGATTGGGTGGATTCACATGTGCGGCTGCTGGATGAGCTGGGCATTACGCAGCTTGCGGCGGTGATGGGTGGCTCTCTCGGTGGCATGCAGGCGATGTGCTTGAGCTATCGCTATCCCACCCGCGTTCGGCATTCGATCATCATCGCGGCGGCGCCAAATTTATCCGCGCAAAATATTGCGTTCAATGAGGTTGCCAGACAGGCAATCATGACCGATCCGGATTTTCATGGCGGCAATTTCGAAGCAAAAAATACCCTGCCGAAAAACGGTTTAATGGTGGCACGTATGATCGGCCACATCACCTATATTTCCGATGATCAGATGGAAACAAAATTTGGTCGCGGATTGAGCAAAAATCCGAGTGGCGAAGGCCTCAAATTTTCATTTGAACCTGAATTTCAAATCGAATCTTATCTGCGCTATCAGGGTGAGAAATTTTCACGTTATTACGATGCGAACACTTATTTGCGCGTGACCAAGGCGCTCGATTATTTTGATCCTGCGGCTCAGCACGGCGGCGACCTGGCGAAAGCATTAAGCCCGGCGACCGCACGCTTTTTAGTGATTTCATTCACCACCGATTGGCGTTTTTCGCCGGCGCGTTCGCGTGAGATTGTGAAGGCGCTGCTCGATGACAATAAAAATGTGACCTATGCCGAAATCGATGCGCCACATGGCCATGATGCATTCTTGCTTGATAACGCGCTTTACCATCGTACTGTCGGCGCTTATTTTGAACATGCCGTCAAGCTTGGCAAGGGGCAACCATCATGATTACCCGCGCGGACTTTGAAGCGATTGCGGCATGGATTCCAGAAGGCGCACGTGTGCTGGATCTGGGTTGTGGTGATGGCTCGCTACTGGCCTATTTGAAGGAGACGCGTAAAGTCGAAGGCTACGGGATCGAGAACGATGGTGCGTCCATCGTGCGCTGCATCCAGACGGGCGTGAATGTGATTCAAATGAATATTGAATCGGGCATGAAAGAGATTGCTGATCAATCATTTGATATCGTGATTTTATCGCAAACGCTGCAAGCCATGAAGCGCACGGAGCGCGTGGTGGCGGATATGTTGCGGGTAGGGCGCGAAGCGATTGTGACGTTTCCGAATTTCGGCTATTGGCGGCATCGTATGCAAATCGCGATTGGTGGCCGGATGCCGGTGTCGAACGATTTACCTTATCAGTGGTTTGACACGCCGAATGTGCATCTGTGTACGATCGCGGATTTCGAGGCGTTTTGTCTCGACCGAAAATATCGTTTGCTGGGGCGGATGGTGTTTAACCATGATCGCGAACAAACACATTTGCCGAATTTGCTGGGCACTTTGGCGTTGTATCGATTCACCCGCGGCACTTGAGGTGCCGCGATCATTCAATCGGAGCGGGCCGATTTAGAGCAAACCGACCCGCCCAGAAGAATGATTCAAGACCGCGAAAAACTACTTTTTCTTGCCGAGCGGTGCAGGCGCTGGGGGCGGATCCAGCTCGTTAGCGAGGACGGCATATTTGAGCAGTTCTGACGTGGTGCGCGTGCCCAGTTTGCGTTTGATGTTGGCGCGATGCACATCGATCGTGCGGATGCTCAAGCCAAGCGTCTGAGCAATATTTTTGCTCGACAACCCTTTGCCGATATAACGGAACACTTCTTTTTCGCGTACCGACAGCGTCGCTGAGCGTGGACGAAGCATTGACGAAGAATCAGATGAGCCGTAGCCAAATTCGGAATCGGGCTGTGCGGCTTGCGCGGTTGCGCTCGCAGACCAGAATTCTTTTCCATTAGCCACCGCCGTGATAGCGTCGGCGAGATCTTTGGTCACGCTCATTTTGGATACGAGGCCGTGCGCGCCCGCATCACGTGCCGATTTGATCGCCGCCGGCGTATCAAATCCGGACAGCATCAACACACGGGTATCGGCAAATTCGTGATGCACAGTGCGCGCCAGATCAACGCCGCTCATGGCCGGCAACAAAATATCTGAAATCAGCAAGTGAACCGGTGCCTGCCGCATGTGGTGCAGCGCGGCTTCGGCGGAATTTGCTTCAAAAACCAATGCATAACCACGTAGCGAACGAATGAACGCTGCGAGACCGGCACGCATCATGGGGTGGTCATCCACCAATCCGACCAAGATATTCGACTTGCTCATAATATTGTTGCTCCCGAAAAAGAGTGCGCCGTGAGGTGACGCGTGTTGCGTTGGGTCTGTTGAATGTGCGACAGCGTTTTGATGGCGAAACATTTCGTGGTGAGTTGCCACAATCGAAGCTTTAACGGCGATCTGCCATACGCAAATGCCGAGCTGGCAGGGATTTTCGATTTGTTTTGCGCGTCAAAATTTCCAAGACGTTGGTCACGCCAATTCAGCGTGACGTCCCCACGTCTAAAGTTGCTGCGCACGGATCGGGCGATTTTCTCGCTCATGTTTTGTATGTACATATAAGAACCTGCCGTTCCACTTAAAGTTCAGTATCAAGTTACAGAAATACTGACAAAGCTGTTTGGCCCTCCCCGTCACGCTCGCGATAAAAACCGTCTCGCGAGCAGTAAAGGTTAGGGTCTTACCAATCAGATACAAATATAGTTATACCAGCTTGGCTACGCATAGCGAATCGTTCTTCGTTAACAATTGTCAACTTTTAGGCCTGTTTAAAGCGTCGATACCGCGAATAGGGCGTGTGTCTACTAAACGTATTTGCGCGGCAAGTTCCGCCACGTCAGGATGAAATTTGTTACGCGTCAAGCCAAGGCCACGTAGACGTGTAAACCCTATACGCAACAAAGCACACGAACAGATGTGGTGAGGGCAAGAACTGCAATATCGGCGGGGACGCCCGCGGCGTTATGAAACTTACGCGAGCGCCGGGTTCACGCTGCGTCTTCTTCGAGTTTTTGCTGGACGTCCAGCCATTCCCATTCGACATCAGAAATTTCAGCAACAACCTCGCCCTGCCGCTTCAACATCTCTTGAAGCCGCGGCTTGCTGGCTTCTGCGTAGGCGTCTTCAGTGGCCAACCACTGTTCAATATTGTCGCGCTCGGCGGTCGTCGCCTTGAGTTTCTTTTCGAGTTCGGCAAGTTTTTGCTCAAGCGGTTTACGCGCACCGGATTTTTTTTGTCGCGCTTCGGCATCCACGCGTTTTTGGTCCTTGCGATCTACGCCTAAATTAGCAACCTCTAACACTGGCGTGGATTTTGAGACGCTTTTGCTCGGAGTAGCGCTCACAGCCTTGGGTTCCGATTTTTTAAGCCGCTGCTTGGCGTAATCCTTTGCCCATTTCTTGTAGTCGTCGAGATCGCCGTCAAACTCGCCTACTTTGCCATCGGCGACCAGCCACAATTGATCCGCACAGGCCTTCAGCAAATGCCGATCATGGGCCACCACCACCAGCGTGCCATCAAAATCTTGTAGTGCCTCAGCGACAGCTTCCCGCATCTCAATATCGAGGTGGTTGGTCGGCTCATCGAGCAACAATAAATTCGGTTTTTGCCACACCAGCAATGCCAGCGCAAGCCGCGCTTTTTCGCCGCCTGAAAATGGTGCGATGGCGGAATCCGCATTCTTGCCACGGAAATCAAAGCCACCTAAAAAATCGCGGAATTCTTGTTCGCGCGTGGTGGGATCGAGCCGTCGCAAATGATGAATCGGTGATTCGTCCAATCGCAGTTGCTCGATTTGATGCTGCGCGAAATAACCAATCTTCAAACCCTGGCCTTCAAAGCGACCGCCATGCTGCAATGGCAGCGTGGCAGCCAATGATTTCACGAGCGTCGATTTACCTGCGCCGTTGGGCCCGAGCAGGCCAATTTTGTCGCCGTAAAACAAACGCCATTCGACATTTTTCAAAATCGTTTTGTCACCCGTGGCGGTTTTGTAACCGAGATCAGCTTCCTTCAAATGCAAGAGCTGGCGCGGCTTTGCGACCGGTTCACGAAATGAAAACGAGAATGGCGAATCGACGTGCGCGGCCGCAATCAACTCCATTCGCTCCAGCGTTTTAATGCGCGATTGCGCTTGTTTGGCCTTGGTCGCTTTCGCCTTGAAGCGATCAATGAACGATTGCAGATGTGCCACCTGCCGCTGCTGCTTGATATAAGCCGCACCTTGCAGCGACAACTGCATCGCCCGTGTGCGCTCGAAGGTGGAATAGTTGCCGCCGTATTCGTTCAGTTTTTGCTGATCCAGATGCACAATCGTTTTTACGACCGCATCCAAAAAATCACGATCATGGGTGATGAGCAGCAGCGTGCCGGGATACACCATCAGCCAATCTTCGAGCCACATCACGGCATCCAAATCGAGGTGATTGGTCGGCTCATCGAGCAGCAATAAGTCAGAACGACACATCAACGCCTGCGACAAATTCAAACGCATCCGCCAGCCACCAGAAAATGACGCAACTTCCTGCGCCATTTGCTCATCGGTAAAACCTAAACCAGACAATAGAGAGGCCGCACGCGATTTCGCTTGATAGCCGCCGATGTGATCGTAATGCTCGTGCAGCTCGGCCAGCCGCTCGCCGGATTTATCATCGTCGGTATGCTCGGCCTCGGCGACATCAAGCTCGGCTTCAAGCTCACGCAATTCCTTGTCGCCATCCATCGTGTATTCGAGCGCGCTACGATGCGAATGCGGCGTCTCCTGCGCGACATGCGCGACCACCCATTTCGCCGGCATTTCAAAATCACCCGCATCGGGCGTGACCTTGTGCAGCAGCAACGAAAACAAACTGGATTTGCCCGCGCCATTCGGCCCGATCAAACCAACTTTATGGCCCGGATACAACGTTAAATTGGCACCCTCCAAGAGGCGTTTCACACCGCGCGCAAGAGTGAGATTGGTAAGTTTCAACATAAATTCAACACTGCTTTTTCGTAAGGTTTTTCGTTTAGCTTTTTACGGCTTTTTAACTGATGATGCTCGACAAAAGTAGGGGTACACTTTTGTCGAAACTAGAGTTGGTATTCATAATCAATCGATAGCGGCGCATGATCTGAAAACCGCTCATCTTTATAAATTCGCGCGTACTCGGCACACGCCGCAATCGCCGGTGTGGCGATGTGATAATCGATCCGCCAACCCACATTTTTTTCATACGCGGCACCGCGATTCGACCACCACGTGTATTGATCCGGCAGCGGAATCAAACGACGGAACACATCGACATAGCCAACCTCATCAAACAACTTCGTCAGCCATTCGCGCTCCTCTGGCAAAAAACCGGAATTCTTTTTATTGCCGCGCCAATTTTTCAAATCAATTTCTTTGTGCGCGATATTCCAATCGCCGACGATCACAAATTCACGCCCGCTTGCTTTTAGCGCCTGTAGATGCGGCATGAAGGCCGCCATAAAGCGAAATTTTTTCGCCTGCGATTCTTCCGACGCCGAGCCCGACGGCACATACAAAGAAATGACGCTCAAGTTGCCAAAGTCGGCCTGCAAAAAACGCCCTTCTGCGTCAATCCACGGGATTCCCGTGCCGATTTGCACGCGATCAGGCTCTCGCTTCGAATAAAGCGCCACGCCCGCATAGCCTTTTTTGTCCGCTGAATGGTAAAACGCATGCCAGCCTTTCCACGGCTGCGCGGCTTCGGGAATATCGCTCTCCAGCGCCTTGATTTCCTGCAGGCAAATCACGTCCGCTTTCTGGCGCTTGAGCCAGGTAAACATGCCCTTGGTGGTGGCGGAACGGATGCCGTTGCAGTTGGCGGTGATAATTCGCATAAGTAATTCACAAAAGTTGAAAATTTGCGGCGGAAACGCGATTATCCTTCATCTAACCCTCTCCGATTGATTATTCATGCATGTTTCAGTAACCCCGACTGCCGATTTTCGTCAGCAATTTGTAGAGTTTGCCATTCGCCAGAATGCATTGTGTTTCGGCGAATTCAAAACCAAAGCTGGTCGTTTGTCGCCTTATTTCTTTAATTCTGGCTTGTTCAGCGATGGCGAATCGCTGGCAAAATTGACCCACTTTTACGCTCAGGCCGCGCTCGCGTCCGGACTCAAGATCGACACCATTTTTGGCCCCGCCTACAAAGGCATCACGCTCGCGGCTGGCACTGCGGTAGCCATGGCGAGTCTGGGACACAATCTACCGTTTTGCTATAACCGCAAAGAAGCCAAAGATCACGGCGAAGGCGGGCTCATCGTGGGTGGACCGCTCAAAGGCAACGTGCTGATTGTTGACGATGTGATTTCGGACGGCGCATCGAAGCGGGAATCAGTTGAAATGATCCGTGCGGCAGGGGCAAACCCAGTCGGCGTGTTAATTGCTTTGGATCGTCAGGAAGTGGGCGTCAAAGCAGGCAGCACACAATCTGCCGCACAAGAATTCAACCAAAACACCGGTATCCCCGTTATAGCGGTGGCAACGTTGGCGGATATCACGGTTTATTTGGCACAGCAGCCCGATGAAATCGTTAAACTTGGGGCCATTGAGGCATACCGAAAACAGTACGGCGCAGTCATTACGTAAACTATTCCATGAACCTGGTTCTCAAGCTCCGCAACACTTTTCTTGCCGCGGTCGCATTTGGCGCGATTGGCGCATCTTTGCCTGCCCATGCTGTATTTAAGTGCACCGACGACAAAGGCGTAACCCACTACGGCGACACCATGCCGCCACAATGCGCGAAACGCGACATCACCGAGTACACGAAAGAAGGTGACGTCGTCCGCAAGTTTGACGCGCCGTTGACCACGGATCAGCTGCGCATACGCGAGGAAGCGGCGCAAAAGCGTTCCGAAGAGCTGCGCCTCATCCGCGAACAACGGCAAAAAGATTTGGCGCTAATTGGCACCTACGGCGCGGAACGAGAATTCGATGTCGCTCGCGACGGTGATTTGGTTGAGCTGGATTCGCGCAAGAAAACACTCGCCACGCGGATTGGCGAAGTGGAAGCGCAGCTCGAAAAATACAACGCCACGTTGGATTTTTATCGCCCCAGCAAAAGCGGCAAAGGCAAGGTGCAAGAACCGCCACCTCAGCTGGTTTCTGACATCGCGCGCGGCAAGGCTGATATCGTGGGTTTGAATCGACTAGTCGCAAAAATCGACGAAGAAAAATTGCTTATCACCAACCGCGCGGACAGTGAGAAGACCCGCTGGAAACGATTAAAATCAGGCATGGCACCGGGCACGATACTGGACGCGAAAGGCAATGTACTATTGACGCCGCCAGTTGAAAGGCGCATTGCGCCGCCGAAAAATTAGAATAAATTCGATAGCTTTTTCTTCAGTATTTCGTTCACCTGGGCAGGGTTCGCCTTCCCTTTCGAGGCTTTCATCACTTGGCCCACCAGCGCTTGAAACGCTTTTTCTTTTCCGGATTTGAATTCATCGACAGATTTTTGGTTGGCGGTGAGAACTTCATCGACGATTTTCTCGATTGCGCCCGCATCCGAGACTTGCATTAGCCCGAGTCGCTCAATCAACACATCGGCTGCATTCGCGGGATAGTCGCCCCCCCTATCATCACGTGCGTCGCCTCGCGCAATCATGTGCAGCAGATCTTTAGCCGTTTTTGCTGATACGGTGCCGTCCGCGATGCGTTGAATCAAGGTTGCGAATTGCGGCGCTTGGATGGGGCTTTGTGCGCATGAGAGCGCTTGCTCATTCAGCATTGCCGACAACTCACCGAGCATCCAGTTCGACGTGAGTTTTGCATTGGCTATGCTGACGATGGACACGACCTGCTCAAAATATTGTGCGAGCGAATGATCCGCAGTAATGGTTCTCGCATCATATGCGGGCAGCCCATATTGCGATTCCAATCGCTCACACATCGCGTCTGGCAATTCCTGCATACCCGCCTTCACGCGATCAATCCACGCCGCATCAATCACCAACGGCAACAAATCTGGATCAGGAAAATAGCGATAGTCCATCGCATCTTCTTTGCTGCGCATCGAGCGGGTTTCATCGCGATCCGCATCGTACAAACGCGTTTCTTGCACTACCCGGCCGCCGTCTTCGATCAATTCAATCTGGCGGCGAATTTCATATTCAATCGCGCGTTCCAAAAATTTAAACGAGTTCACGTTTTTAATTTCGCAACGCGTGCCGTATTCCTGCTGGCCTTTGGGCCGAACGGAGACGTTGGCATCGCAGCGGAACGAGCCTTCCTGCATGTTTCCGTCACATATACCCAGCCACGTGACTAGCCCGTGCAGCGCCTTCGCGTACGCGACTGCTTCAGCTGAAGATCGCATATCGGGTTCGGTCACAATCTCGAGCAAGGGCGTGCCCGCACGATTCAAATCGATGCCAGAAACCCCCATCGTGTCCAGGCCTTCGTGCAGCGATTTTCCGGCGTCTTCTTCCAGATGCGCGCGCGTGAGTTGCACGGTTTTTTCAACACCATCCAATACAATTGGCACCTTGCCGCCGACCACTACCGGCAATTCAAACTGGCTGATTTGATAACCTTTCGGCAGATCAGGATAAAAATAATTTTTACGCGCAAACACCGAATACGGCGCAATGGTGCCATTCACCGCGAGCCCAAACATGATCGCCTTTTCCACCGCGCCACGATTCAATACCGGCAAGGTGCCCGGCAGTGCTAAATCAACGACGTTCGCTTGTGTGTTTGGCGCGGCACCGAACGTAGTCGCTGAGCCTGAAAATATTTTAGAAGACGTTGAAAGCTGCGTGTGCGTCTCCAATCCAATGACGACTTCCCAGCCAGTTGGGATCGTGCTCATTGGAATGCCTCCGGCGAGCGTGTGTGCCAATCGGTGGTTAATTGATATTGATGCGCCGCCGCCAGCATCTTCGCTTCTGCAAAATAGTTGCCGATAATTTGCAGGCCAATTGGCATTTTTTGTGTATCGAATCCGCACGGCACCGACATGCCCGGCAAACCCGCCAAGCTCACGCCGAGCGTGAAAATATCTTCGAGATACATGGCAACCGGATCGTTCGATTTTTCGCCGATCTTCCACGCGGCTGTGGGTGCTACCGGGCCCATGATGAAATCGCATTGTTTGAACGCATCCTGAAAATCTTGCGAGATGAGTCGTCGCACTTTTTGCGCCTGCAAATAATAGGCATCGTAGTAGCCGTGCGATAAAACATACGCGCCGACCAGAATGCGCCGCTTCACTTCAGCACCAAAACCTTCGGCGCGTGATTTCGCAATCATGTCGGCCAGATCTTTATATTCGGCGGCGCGATGCCCATAACGCACGCCATCAAAACGCGACAGGTTGCTCGACGCTTCGGCAGGCGCGATCACGTAATACGCGGGGATCGCGAGGCTGGTGCGTGGCAATGAAATTTGAACGCGCGATGCACCCAGCTTTTCAAATTGCGTGATGGCCGACTCAACCGCGTGCGCCACATCGGGTGATAAACCTTCGCCGAAAAATTCTTTCGGCACACCAACGCGAACACCTGAAAGCGGTTTTGAAACACTAGCATCCGCGCGGCTTTCGGAGTAAAATGCCGTCAAGAAGCCCGCTGCTATTGGCTTTTCATTCTTTTCACGAACGGGAACGCTCGTTGAATCTTTCGCATCAAAGCCCATCATCGCATCGAGCAATAGCGCACAATCCGCAGCACTTTTCGCCATCGGCCCGCCTTGATCAAGGCTCGATGCAAACGCGACCATGCCGTAACGCGATACGCGGCCATAGGTCGGTTTAATCGCGGTGATGCCACACATCGCGGCGGGCTGGCGCAACGAGCCACCCGTGTCCGTTCCCGTCGCGGCAGGTGCTAAACCTGCTGCAATTGCGGCAGCCGAACCACCGGATGAGCCACCAGGAATTCGGCTTTTATCCCACGGGTTTTTCACCGCACCGAAAGCCGAATTTTCGTTCGATGAACCCATCGCGAATTCATCGCAATTTAATTTTCCCAAACACACCATGCCGGCCGCTTTTAATTTTTCGACAACCGTGGCATCGAACGGAGACACATAATTTTCGAGCATCTTCGAGCCTGCTGTGGTGCGCCAATCGCGCGTCACGAAAATGTCTTTGTGGGCAATCGGAATGCCGGTTAATGCGCTTGCGTTTCCTTGCGCAATTTGCACATCCGCATCACGTGCCTGCGCAAGCGTGAGATCGCGATCAATGTGCAAAAACGCGTTCAAATCCGAACTGCTTTCAGCACGCGCGAGAAAATATTCGGCCAACTCCACTGCCGAGATTTTTTTACCATCCAACTCCGCGCGCAATTGCGCAAGTGAAAATTTAGCCAGCGTCATTCCAGCACCTTTGGCACCAGAAATAATCCATTTTCCTGCTGTGGCGCGTTCGCCATATTCGCGTCACGCGCGTTGGTTTCGGTTACGACATCATCGCGCAGACTAAGCTGCATTTCTTGAATGGTCGCAATGGGATGGCATAACGGTACCAAACCTTGGGTATTAACGGCCTGCAAGGTTTCCACCATTGAAAAAATATTGTTAAGCTCACCCAGCGTTCGCTCAGTTTCATCGGGCGTGATGTTGATGCGGGCAAGTTTTGCCAGGCGGTGAATATCGTCAGAAGTTAAAGACATAGAAATGGCAAAACAGAATAATAATACTTACGTGAAAATAATTTGTAAGTGGCAAGCATCAGCAAGAGTCAAGGATTGAACCGATGCGGCTATTTTGTAGAAAACGCCGGAGCATCCATCAAAACGTCTACTCTCAACGTTTAGGCGGGTTTGGCCATGGTTTGCATGTTTTTTAGGCACTCACTAGAGTATCATAATGGCTTCATGCAATTAAATGCATTGCTTTGCTAGTAACCTCGTTAAAAACCCTGCGATTTGAGCTTATTTGTGGCGAAAGTTGAATTAAACAATGTAACGGTAACCAGCAACGTTGTTACATAAACGCTGTCACATTCTTTTATCACAAAGCTGAGTTTCAAAATTTGGGTGGCGCAAGACAAAAATATCGATCCCTGTTCGCGAGCACAAAAATTCAGCCGCGCACATGGCAACAGAGTTAGAAAGGCAACATGTTCTCGTTTTTTTCGAAATACCTCTCCACGGATTTAGCCATCGACCTTGGTACCGCCAACACCTTGATTTATGTTCGCGGCAAAGGCATTGTGCTGGATGAACCGTCCGTCGTAGCGATTCGCCAGGAAGCCGGGCCGAATTCCAAGAAAACCATTCAGGCTGTTGGCTTGGCGGCGAAAATGATGTTGGGCCGGACGCCCGGCAACATCACCGCCATCCGCCCGATGAAAGACGGCGTGATTGCTGACTTTCATACAACCGAGCACATGCTCAAGTTTTTTATCAAAAAAGTGCATGACGCGCAGTGGTTTCGTCCTAGCCCGCGTATTGTCATTTGCGTACCTTGCGGCTCGACCCAGGTTGAACGCCGCGCGATTCGTGAATCCGCGGTGGCGGCCGGCGCATCACAAGTATTTTTGATTGAAGAGCCGATGGCTGCTGCCATCGGTGCAGGGCTGCCGATTGCTGAGCCGACCGGTTCGATGGTGGTGGATATCGGCGGCGGTACGACAGAAGTCGGTGTGATCTCACTTGGCGGCATTGTTTACGCGGCATCGGTGCGCGTGGGTGGCGATAAATTTGATGAAGCAATCATCAACTACATCCGCCGCAACTACGGCATGCTGATCGGTGAATCTACTGCTGAAAACATCAAGAAAACGATTGGCTCCGCATTCCCAGGCTCGGAAGTGCGCGAGATGGAAGTGAAAGGTCGCAATCTGGCCGAAGGCATTCCGCGTGCGTTCACGATTTCATCGAATGAAATTCTGGAAGCGCTGACCGATCCGCTAAATTCAATTGTTTCTGCCGTCAAATCCGCGCTCGAACAAACCCCGCCTGAACTTGGTGCCGATATTGCCGAAAAAGGCATGGTGTTGACCGGCGGCGGTGCCCTGCTGCGCGAACTGGATCGTTTGTTGGTGGAGGAGACCGGATTACCAGTGTTGGTTGCGGAAGACCCGCTCACTTGTGTGGTGCGTGGCTCAGGCCGCGCGCTGGAAGAAATGGACAAGTTAGGTTCGGTATTTACGAACGAATTGTGATCGAATTATTCCTGCGCGGTTGTGAACGTGGCTCGGTAGTATGTGGCTTACAAATGCGGCGTTCACACCCGGCTGGAAGTTGATCACTCAACATTGGCGCAATAGAATTTCTTAAGCTTGAATAGGGCTATCAGTGTCGGCGTTTCAAGAGCCATTTTTCACGCGCGGGCCCAGCCCAATGGCGCGTTTGACCTTTTTTACGCTGGTCGCGATTGCGATCATGATTGCTGACCATCGCTTTCAGGCGTTGTCGTTCGCGCGTACCAGCATTGGCGCGGTATTAAATCCCATCGAACAAGCGCTGATGGTGCCCGGTCATTTTTTTTCGCGCGCGGCCGCGTATTTTTCTGATCAGGATCGGCTGCTGGCTGAAAATCGCGAGCTAAATCAAAAAGTGCTTGAGCTCGCCGCCGAGGGCCAGCAGGGCAGATTAATCCTGGCCGAAAAACCCTATATCGAGGCGCTCGGCACAGCCCAGCTACGCTTCGCTGGCACTGGACTGATCGCGGAAGTGATCCGTGACGCGCGTAACCCCTACACCCGCAAAATCATTATCAACAAAGGCATGACCCAAGGCGTGGTGCCCGGACTCGCCGTGATTGCAGGCGATGGGGTGGTCGGGCAGGTAACGGCGGTCGGGTTGATGTCATCCGAGATCACGTTATCGACTGAAAAAGACCAGGCGTTGCCGGTCGTGATTGTCCGTAATGGCCTACGCGCGATTGCGATTGGCAGCGGGCGCGATGGCACCATTGAGGTGCCGTCATTGCCACTCGGCTCAGACGTTCAAATCGGCGACAAGGTGGTCACATCAGGCATTGATGGCACCTATCCGCCTGGGCTGGGTGTGGCGGTTATTTCGCAAGTTGAGAAAAACCCGGCGTTTCCGTTTGCGAAAATTGTTGCGCAGCCGGTTGCCGCGGCGGCACATCATCGTTTTGTGAAAGTCATGCTGAAAGATCCTGCGCAGACATATCCCAAACCAGACGTCGGCGTCGACGACAAAAAGACCGCTCGGGACGGTCAATCGGCAACGCCGAACACACCGCAAAGCGCAAGTGCGGCAAGAAAGGAGCAGCGACGTGGCACCCAATAAACCAGCCGCGATGGATCTATCGCCCGCCTCGCGCGATGCAATGCGGCTGCCCGCGCCACTCAGCTTGATCATCATTACAATCTTGATTGGCTTATTGCTCAATTTGATGCCGTGGGGTGGTGTCGCACTCACTTCGCATCCCGACTTCATCCTGGTGATTTTGCTTTATTGGGCCGTACACGAACCGCGCACAGTCGGCCAAGGCTGGGGCTTTGCGCTGGGGCTGGTGATGGATGTGGCCGACAGCGCGCTGCTAGGCCAACACGCGATGGTGTACGTGATCGCGATATTTTTAGCGCAGCTTTTACGTCTGCGCATGCTACAACTGAACGTGATCGAACAAGCGCTGCATATCATTGCGATCTTGTTTGTTTCCCAAGGCGTCGGCGTGCTCTTGAATCTTTCCATGGGCCGCGATTACCCGGGCAATGCGATTTTGCTTTCGATTGTGCTCGGCGCAATGTTATGGCCGCTGATCAACTTGATCGCGACCATTCCACGCTTGCGCAGACGTTCGAACGGCGTGGTTAGCTAACGTGCGCAATATGATCGGCAGCACGATTCGAAATCGCGAACTGGAGATTAACGTCTTCCGTGGCCGCGCGCTGTTCGCCGGGTTTGTTATCCTGATCGCGCTCAGCGTGGTCGCTGCGCGCCTGATTTATCTGCAAGTGATCAAGCGCGATCACTACTACACCTTAGCCGAAGCCAATCGCATTTCGTTGCTGCCAGTGGTACCCAATCGCGGCTTGATTCTGGACCGCCACAATGAAGTGTTGGCCGCCAATTATTCTGCTTACACGCTCGATGTAATGCCGTCTCGCGTCAAAAATCTGGACGCGATGCTGGAAGAGCTGAACACGATTGTCGAGATTCAGCCGCGCGATAAACGTCGCTTCAAACGTCTGCTCGAAGAGAGCAAGAATTTTGAGTCATTGCCGATTCGCAATCGCTTGTCCGAACGAGAAGTCGCGCGCTTTGCGGTCAATCGCTATCGTTTCCCCGGTTTTGAAATTCGTCCACGCCTGTTCCGTAATTACCCGCATGGCGATGTGGCATCGCACGCGCTGGGCTACATTGGCCGCATTAATGATGCGGATTTGAAACGCATCGAGGAAGCCGACCTTACCTCCAATTATCGCGGTACTGATCACATCGGCAAACTCGGTATTGAGGGCAGCTACGAGAATGAGCTGCATGGCACCACTGGTACCGAGCAGGTGGAGATTGATGCCGGTGGTCGCGCGATGCGCTCGCTCGCCACCACAGCACCCGTGGCCGGTAACGATCTCACCTTGACCCTCGATATCAAACTACAAAAAGTGGCCGAGCAATTGTTTGGCGAAGGGCGTGGATCGATGGTTGCGATTGAGCCTTCCACTGGCGAGATTTTGGCGTTGGTATCGCGCCCCGGATTTGATCCAAATTTATTTGTTGATGGCATCGACCCGCAAAATTGGGACCTGCTCAACACCTCTCTCGACAAGCCGCTGCTGAATCGCGCGCTGCGCGGTGCTTATCCGCCGGGCTCCACACTCAAACCGTTTCTGGCGCTGAGCGCGCTCGAATCCGGCAAACGCACACCGCAACAATCCATATCGGACCCCGGCGTTTTCCGGCTGGCAGGGGTTGCGCATTATTGGAATGATGACAAACCGGGTGGTCACGGCGTCGTCGATATGCACAAGTCCATTGTCGTCTCCTGCGACACGTACTATTACCAACTCGCATCCGAAACCGATATTGATGAAACCGCAAAGTTTTTGCGCGCACTTGGCTTCGGCACTAAAACTGGCATCGATATCGATGGTGAATTGGAAGGCACACTGCCGTCACGCCAATGGAAAAGCAATCGCTTCGCGAAGTCAACTTCGGAGGCGCGCAAATGGTACGTGGGTGACAGCATTTCCGCAGGCATCGGCCAGGGTTACAACTCGTTTACGCCGCTGCAATTAGCGCATGCAACAGCAACCGTTGCCAACGACGGCATTGCCATGCGTCCGCGTCTGGTTCGCCAGATCACTGATACCGCCACCGGCAAGGTAAGATCAACGGCCGAGCTCGACGCCAATAAGCCTGCGCCGAAGAATTTTAAACCAGAGAATGTGGCCGTGATCAAGGCGGCCATGGCAGGCGTGGTGACCGAGGGAACCGGCGCACGGGTATTTGCCAATGCGGGTTATGTGAGCGCAGGCAAAACCGGTACGGCGCAGGTGTTTGGCATGAAGCGTGGCGAAAAATATGTGGCCGGACGCATCAACGAGCGGCTGCGCGATCACGCCTGGTACATCGCTTATGCGCCAGCCGATAAGCCCACGATTGCGTTGGCCGTCATGGTTGAGAACGGCGGCTTCGGCGGCACTGCCGCCGCGCCGATTGCGAAAGCGGTGCTCGATTTTTATCTGCTCGGCAAAAAGCCGGACATCAACAAACTTAAGGCAGCGCAAAGTGAGCCTACGGTCAGCGATTAATCGCGTTTTTGATATCCTCACGCGCCGTCTCGATGCTCCGCTGATGGTCACGATGATTGTGCTCGCCGCAATTTCGCTGACAGTGATTTTTTCTGCCTCCGGCGGAAATACCTTTGATCGTGCGCTGGGACAGCTGCGCAATTTTTGCGTCGCATTGGTGGTGATGTGGATTGTCGCGAATATGCCGCCGCTGCTCATTATGCGATTGGCGATTCCGGTATTTGTGGTGGGGCTGGCGCTACTCATCGGCGTGGCGGTGATGGGGGAAACGCGCAACAATGCGCGCCGTTGGTTGAATTTAGGCTTTGGCGTTATTCAGCCCTCCGAAATCATGAAGATTGCCATGCCGTTATTGCTGGCGTGGTATTTCCATAAACGCGAAGAGAGTTTGCGATTGGCCGATTATGCGATTGCGATTTTGCTGCTGGTGGTGCCGTCTGCACTGGTAATGCGCCAGCCAGATTTGGGCACCGCGATCCTGATTTTTTCGGCGGGTTTTTTCGTGATTTTCCTGGCCGGACTATCTTGGAAAATTTTGCTCGCAGGCGCGGTTGCCGCCGCTGCAGCCATCCCATTCGCATGGCCATTCTTGCACGACTATCAAAAGCAGCGCGTATACACGTTACTCGACCCGACCACCGACCCGCTCGGCGCGGGCTATCACATCATTCAATCAACAATTGCGATCGGCTCGGGCGGTTGGCTTGGAAAAGGTTGGCTTGCTGGCAGCCAGGCGCAGCTGGATTTTATCCCTGAGCGCTCGACCGATTTTATTTTTGCGGTATATGGCGAGGAGTTTGGGCTCGTTGGCGGTTTGCTATTGATCGCGTTATATCTGGTCATCATTGGCCGTGGATTGATGATCGCGATGAATGCACCAACAACATTTTCGCGGCTGATCGCGGGTGCGGTGACGCTATCATTTTTCACCTATGCGTTTGTGAACATGGGCATGGTGACCGGCATTTTGCCGGTGGTCGGCGTACCACTGCCATTGATGAGTTATGGCGGCACGGCGATTCTCTCGCTGTTTATCGGCATCGGCATTTTGATGAGCGTATCCACACACAAGCAATTGGTGGCGACGTGATTTTGCCAGCATATGAAATTTGCCTAGAACGCCATTCTGCGGGCATTTTCGAGCAAAAATGGCTGGAACTCCGCGCCAGTTCTTGTGTTTATATTTTGCTTATTGCACTTTTTATGGCAGGCTGTGGCTCTACGCCAAAGCGTGTGGAATCTCCGGCTAAATCGCCAACAACGACCAGCAAACCCGGTGGCTATTATCTCGACGACGGCCCCGGCGACAGTCTGCCCGCCAATCTCGAACAAATTCCGGATGCGATTCCGCGCGCAGAAACGCTGCACCGCGGTGCCAATCGTCCGTATACGATTTTTGGCAAAACCTATGTGCCGAATGTATCGAGCGATAGCTTTCGTCAATCCGGCGTCGCATCGTGGTATGGCAAAAAATTTCACGGCCAGAAAACATCCATCGGCGAAATCTACGATATGTACGCGATGACTGCCGCACATCCGACACTGCCGCTGCCGTCTTATGTGCGCGTAACCAATCCGGCGAATGCGAGGTCAGTTGTCGTGCGGGTAAATGATCGCGGTCCGTTTCATGCCGACCGCATCATCGATCTTTCTTACGTTGCCGCCGCGAAGCTTGATATCGCGCGGCGAGGAAGTGCGATGGTAAATGTAGAACGCCTATTTGGCGGCGAAGCCGCGCCACCGCCAGTCATGGCAGCAGCCGCACCTGTCGTTGCGCCGACTACAATCACGACCGCAACAATTTTGGCCGATGCTGAGGTATTTTATTTACAACTCGGGGCATTTTCGACACTCGAAAACGCGGACATCTTTCGCGCACGTATGGCGCGTGAGCTTGATTGGAATCGTGACCCGATTGCGGTGCGCAATATTGATGGCTTGTATCGCGTACGCCTAGGCCCGTACAAGACCCGCGATGAAGCGGAAACTGCTATTGCACAGATAAAACAATCGCACGATTTTTCACCTCTTATTACCAAACCATAAAGCCTGACTATTCATGATCGCAAAATTTTTAACTGCCCCCGCAATTTTGACAAAATTCATCACCGCGGTATGTGTTGCCGCCTCACTCGCCACGCCAGCTGCCGCGCAAACACCGGCCATCGTCTCCGACATCCCCGCGCCACCCATCGCTGCGCGCTCGTTCGTGTTGTTCGATGTCGGCAGCAATCAAATCCTCGCGGGACTGGCGTCGAGTGATCGTTTCGAGCCCGCGTCGCTGACCAAATTGATGACCGCGTATTTGGTTTTCGATGCGATTAAAAACAAGAAATTAACGCTCACGCAAACGCTGCCCGTATCCGAGCGGGCATGGAAAGCCGAAGGCTCGAGAATGTTTATCGACCCGAAGCAAACCCCGACCGTGGAATCGCTGATTCGCGGCATGATTGTGCAAAGTGGTAATGACGCATCGGTCGCGCTAGCAGAAGGCATCGCCGGATCAGAAGATTTATTTGCGCAACTAATGAATAAACAAGCTGCACGACTGGGCATGAAAAACACCAATTTCCTGAACGCAACCGGCTTGCCCAACGCGCAACATTATTCAACGGCGGAAGATTTGATGCTGCTGGCGAATGCGTTGATTCGCGATTTTCCGCAGGAGTTCGCGTATTACAAGGAGCGCGAATTTACTTATAACAAAATCACTCAGCCGAATCGCAACCGCTTGTTGTTTATTGACCCCACGGTTGATGGTTTAAAAACCGGTCACACCGATGCGGCAGGATTTTGCTTGATCGCAACCGCGAAGCGCGGCGAGCGACGTTTGATTTCAGTCGTGCTCGGCACCGCATCGGACGGCGCACGCACGCAGGAGAGTCAGAAATTATTGAACTTTGGCTATCAATTTTTTGATTCGCAGCGGCTCTACAAAAAGGGCGAGCCGGTTGCCACGCCTGAAATTTATAAAGGCACCCAGAACACCGTCAAGCTCGGCTTTGATCGTGATATTTGGCTGACGCTGCCGAAAGATAAATTCCAGGGTTTGAAAGCGACACTGACCACAACGCAACCGCTGATCGCACCACTCGGCATCAATCAAAAAGCCGGCATGATGAAACTAACGAAGGACGATAAACTGGTCGCAGAAATTGCGGTGGTAGCACTTGAAGACGTGCCAGTGGCCGGATTTTTGGGACGTGGCTGGGATGCAATTCGGTTGATGTTCAAGAAGTAGCAAAGCAAATAGCGGAGCCAACAAATATGACAACACAAGCGATGTGCCTGCCGAGCGTATTTTTGAACGGCAAATTTATGCCGTTGGCGGACGCACACATTTCGCCGCTGGATCGTGGCTTTATTTTTGGCGATGGTGTGTACGAAGTGATTCCGTTCTACGATGGCAAGGCGCTACGTTTGGGTGAACATTTCAAGCGCCTGCAGCGAAGCCTTGATGAGCTGGAAATAGAGAACCCGTATTCCGATGATCAGTGGAACGCCCATATTGGCGCGCTGGTTCAGCTCAACGGCGGTGGAAACATTGCCGTTTATATTCAGGTCACGCGCGGTGTGGCGAAGCGCGATTTCGCGCCGATCAAAGGTCTCACGCAAACTGTTTTCATGATGGCGAATCCATTGCCGACGCCAAAACGTGAAGTTTATGAGCGCGGTATTTCGTGCGTGTCGTTGGATGACAGCCGCTGGCTGCGCTGCCATATTAAATCAACCGCATTGCTGGGCGCGGTGATGCTCAAACATGAATCAAACAATGCGGGCGCGGATGAAGCCATGCTGTTCCGCGATGGATATTTGACTGAATCATCCGCAAGCAATATTGCCGTGGTAAAAAATGGCGTTATTTTGTGCCCCCCATTGGATAACTTGATCTTGCCCGGCATCACTTATGAATTGATGATTGAACTTGCGCGCAACGCCGGTATCCCACTCGAGATCCGCCGGGTCTCGCGTCGCGAGGTCAAGGCGGCGGACGAGTTATGGATTTTGTCGTCCACCAAGGAGGTGGTCCCGATCACCGCGTTGGATGGCGAGCCCGTAGGACACGGCGCCGACGCAGGAAAACCAGGGCCACTCTTTGCGAAGATGTATGAACTTTTTCAAATTTACAAACGTGAGCTGTAAACACTAATAGGCTTAGATCATGGCAAATGAACATCCGAAACTGATTGGCGAGGGCGAAGAAACACTCCTCAGATTCCCCACGATGTTTCCAATCAAGGCGATGGGCAAGATGGCAAACGCGGAAGGCACAGAAGGCGGCCAAAGTAATTTCGCGCAGCTGGTGATTGATATTGTATTGAAGCACGCGCCGGACTTGGATACCAAGCTGATCGAAATGCGCCCGTCAAAAAATGGAAATTTTTTATCGGTTACCGCAACGATTAATGCCACGTCAAAAAATCAGATTGACGATATTTATCGCGAACTTTCCGCGCATCCGTTGGTGTTGATGGCGCTTTAGTGTTTGCTCCGATCATCAAGTATCTTGGCGCTGCCGACTACACCGAAACGCTACTCGCGATGCAGACGCACAACCGCACGCGCGCTGCGGACACACCCGACGAAATCTGGTTACTTGAGCATCCGCCTGTTTACACGTTAGGTCTCGCGGGCAAGCCGGAGCATGTGCTCAACGCGGGCAATATTCCCGTCATCAACGTTGAGCGCGGTGGACAGGTGACGTATCACGGGCCGGGGCAGCTGGTCGCCTATTTGCTGTTGGATGTGAAGCGCTTGGGTTACGGCGTCAAAGAACTTGTGCGAAGAATCGAACAATCGCTGATCGATTTGCTTGCACAATATGAGATTGAAAGTTTTCGCAAAGCGGGCATGCCGGGGGTTTATGTGAGCCTTGATAGCGGAGATGCAAAAATTGCCGCGATTGGCTTACGTGTGGCGAACCATGCGACGTATCACGGACTTTCGCTTAATGTTGATATGGATTTGGAACCGTTTTCGCGCATCAATCCCTGTGGTTATGAAGGTCTCGCGGTAACGCAAATGCACGATCTACGCGGGGTTGGTAAAATCGAAATGGATAAAATAAGTATTGTTGGCGAGAAACTTGTCGCGCACTTGCAACGTAATCTGAATGCAACGAACAAATTATTGGAATCATCATGACGGCAGTTGATTTAAAAGTGGGCGTGGTTGCTGGGAATAAAGAAAAAAGCGAGCAAAAGACCGCGCGCATTCCGATCAAAATCATTCCTGCTGAACGCTTAAAAAAACCGGAATGGATTCGCGTCAAAGCGGGCTCGCCATCGACACGCTTTTACGAAATCAAACAAATTTTACGTGACGCAAACTTGCATACGGTGTGCGAAGAAGCGTCCTGCCCGAACATCGGCGAATGCTTTGGTAAAGGCACCGCCACCTTTATGATCATGGGCGATTTGTGTACGCGCCGCTGCCCGTTTTGCGATGTTGGCCATGGCCGCCCGCTGCCGCTGGATCAGGACGAGCCACGCCACCTGGCCGAGACAATTGCGAAATTGAAATTGAAATATGTGGTGATCACCAGCGTGGATCGTGATGATTTGCGCGACGGCGGCGCAGAGCATTTCGTGAATTGCATTCGCGAAACGCGCAAACTTTCGCCGGCAACACAGATCGAAATCCTCACCCCCGATTTTCGTGCGCGACTGGATCGCGCATTAAACATCCTTCGCGAAGCCCCGCCTGACGTGATGAACCACAATCTCGAAACCGTGCCGCGCCTCTACAAGCAAGCGCGGCCCGGCTCTGACTACGCTCACTCGTTGAAATTGTTAAAAGACTTCAAGGCTGAGCATAAAAACATACCAACCAAAAGCGGCCTCATGGTCGGCCTGGGCGAAACCAATGAGGAAATTTTGGACGTGATGCGCGACATGCGCACGCACGATATCGACATGCTCACCCTCGGCCAATATCTGCAACCTTCAGCGCATCACTTGCCCGTGTTGCGTTACGTTACGCCGGATGAATTCAAAATGTTCGAAACCGAAGCCTACAAAATGGGCTTTGTACATGCGGCGTGCGGGCCGATGGTGCGGTCAAGTTATCACGCAGATCAGATGGCGCATGAGGCGGGGTTTGTATAAGCTCAATAGAGGACACGAGCGCTGGCGTGGTTTTTAGGGCAAAAGTGACTCGTTAAGCGCGCCAGCATTAGCGCCTCGTAAAGAAATTACAATTTCTAAGTTTGGTGTATCTATTAGATATCTATTTATAATTTGACTTAATTCTTTTAATTACAGATACTTATTAAAAGGTATCTATTAATGATTAATGAAGTAAATCCACCTTCTGCAACGGAATTTCCTCAAGCGCTCTCCCCGCTTGCAATGCAAATTTCGGTACTACTATCCGCAAACGCCACGTTGAGTGCGGCTGAACTGAAAGAGGCGGCCGCGAAAAGTCAGCCCAGTATTTCACTCGCCATTGGCGAGCTTGGTGAACGCGTTTGCAAGATCGGCGCAGCGCGCAGCACTCGATATGCGCTGACAAAAGACATCCTCGGTTTACCGGCAACACAGGCGCTGCACTTCACGGATGAAGCAGGCAGAGTTGAATACTTTGGCGAATTAACGCAGTTACAAAATCGCCAAATTATGGTTCGCGCAAACACAAAAAAACAATGGATAAGCGCTGCGGGTGAACTGCCGTGGTTTTTAAAAACGCTGCGACCCCAGGGATTTCTGGGCCGACAATACTTGCAGCTGCGCCCCGATTTTCCCGGCGATCCGGACACATGGAGCGCGGAACAAGCACTTTACATTGCCACCAATCATGCAAGCGATCCACCGGGTGCGTTCGGCATCGGCGAAATAACAGGGCGATGGGTTCCTGAAGCACCTTTAAAAATTGACGCGCGTGCTTTGCATTACGACCATCTCGCTCAGCAGATCGGACGAACACTACCTGCGGGCTCCAGCGCGGGCGGCGAGCAGCCAAAATTTTTGACTGAGGTCGCCGAAAAAAACGCTTATCAGCACCTGATCGTCAAGTTCTCGCCACCGCGCAATACACCGTTTGGCATCCGCTGGCACGCCTTGCTGCATCTGGAACATCTGGCGCAGGCAACGCTATGCGCACACGGCGTCGCCGCCGCTCACACCCACATTTTAGAAAGTCCTGATCGCACCTATTTGGAGTCGGCGCGTTTTGACCGTATCGGCATGGAAGGCAAACGCCATGTCGTCGCCATTGACGCACTGCATGGCGAATTCATCGGTGCCCATTCTTCTCGGCGAACCTGGCTTCATACTGCGGGCATGCTCGCCGATAAGAAACTCATTACGAGAAACGACCTCAGCTTGGTTGCGAAAATTTACGCGTTCGGCCAATTCATTGGCAACAAAGACATGCACTTTGGCAATCTATCTTTCTTTATCGATAACGTCGAAAAACCAGCGCCGCTATTGGCGCCCGTGTACGACATGCTGCCGATGATGTGGCGCCCTGGCGCGCATAGCGGCGAGCTTGACGTCAATGCGGTGCGTGAGCCACCCAAGCTGCTCGGGTACGCGCGCGAGCAGGCAGAAGCGCGTAAATGGGCCATTGAATTTTGGCATCAAGCGGCGAAGCTGGATGCTATTGATCCGGCAATGAGAGCAGCATGCGAAGAAAGCGCTTTGCGGCTACGCGATAATTTCAGTTAACAACCCGTTTTGTATTCACATGATGACCTACAAAATTCGCAAAGCAAACGCAGATGATCAGGACGCTCTTGGCGATTTGATCGCTTTATCTGCACGCAAACTGAGCGCGAAAGTTTATACAACCGCGCAGATTGAGGGTGCGCTTCGTGGCACTTTTGGCGTTGATTCTCAGCTCGTTAAAGACGGGACTTACTTTGTTGTTGAAAGTAATAAGCAGATCGTCGGATGCGGCGGATGGAGTCGGCGGCGTACGATTTGTGGCGGGGATAGCTACGGCCAACGTGACGACACGGCACTTGATCCGCATGTAGATGCGGCGAAAATTCGCGCGTTCTTTATTCATCCCGATCATGCTAGACAAGGCATCGCCAAATTGATCCTCACGCACTGCGAGGCGGAGGCAATCGCGTATGGATTTTCGCGTTTCGAATTGGTCGAGACGCTGCCTGGCCTGCCGTTTTATGCGGCGCAAGGTTACGCGCGAGGCGTGCCGATTTTGCAGTCGCTCGACGACAATCTCACGATTGAATTTGTGCCGATGACCAAGGCCGCGCCGTTACCGCCGAAGACGTAATGTGCACGCTAGCAGCCTATCGGACTTAAAGAATCGATGCGAAAAATGAGCTGGGCGAGGGCAGATTTCCCCGCTTTTCAAGCCAATGGTTGTTCCCTTGGCG